>JAHFUI010000030.1:28570-32080 GCA_023265175.1 Acidobacteriota bacterium | reverse complement strand
TGAAACATGTCGCTCATCGAATTCACGAAAATCCGCTTGGACCGCTTCCATCGAAGCGGCAGATCCAGCATCTGAGCCTGCAGACTCAGCTCAAAGCCGCGAACGTAATTGGGCTGTCCCATGGCCTGCAGCCTGTTCGCCATGCGCTCGGCGTAGCAGTGCGCGCAACCGGGGCTGATCTTGTCGCAGCCCGTCACGGGATTCCACGTCGCCTCGGTCCATTCAATTGGCGAGTTGCTGGCCATCAGCGGACTCCTTTGGTGCGGTACTTCTCGAAGATTTCCTTCACAATCGACGCGCCGGTCTTATTCTGTGACGCGAAGAACAGATAGTAGATGACGGCACCTTTCGAGTTTCGCATGGGCATCGGATCGGCGACGTACTTGAAGCCGGCAACGGTTTTCAGTCGATCTCGAAACGCTTGAGCGACCTCTTCGTTACTCGCTTTCTCTTCGACGTTTCCGAACAAGTCCCGGGTCGTCTGGTACGCTGCTGACCGCCAATCAGGCCAGACCGCGTCCATTCGAGCAGCCTGAGCCGGTGCGACCTTGCTGCGATCCCGCCAGAACACGTTCCTGTTCACGTCCATGATCATGAAGTTGTAGAACACCTCGATGCTTTTCATTTCGCCTGCGATCCGAAGCACCTCCCAGTTCACGGTCAGGCCATACGGATCGAGCAGACAGAGCGCTCGACGATAATCTGAATAGCGGCACCGCGGGAAGACCTCGCGCAATAGAACTTCGTTGCAGTCGCCTTCATGTACACGCACGCGGGGATCGCCTGCGGCAAGACGCTGCAACTCCGCGGCGCGACCACCATTGAGGTCGATGAAATGCAGCTCTGAAAACGGGGGGACAACCTGCAACGCGTTCAGCGGACTCCCGGCAACCATCTTCCCTGTGGTCTTCGAGAGGTGCGTCCCTGCTCCCGCGAAGGCATCGATGTAGACGTGTCCCTTGTTGAAGAGCTGCTTGGCCATGATCGTCGAATACGCTTTCGCATACTTCTTGACGATGTCGAGCTTGACTTCAGACCAGTAGCCGATTTCGTCTGGCCGGAGGGCCTTCTTGCCCATGCGTCTATTCTTCTCACCGGCGTGACAAGCCAGGTCACGCTTCGCGTACACCGAACGACGGTCCGGCTGAAGCCGGACACTACGGACTCGCCATCAGGTGCATGACGGCTGCGCGGATCGTTCGCTCTGCGTCCCACGGATCGGTCACTTCGACGAACGCCCATCGGCCGAAGCCGCCGTGGTTGTTCACCGCCGGCACCCACAGCGTCCGCGCTGTCGTCACCTTCGCGGCCTTGTCTTTACGCGCCTCGCCAGTGACCTCGACGATGAGATTGAGATCGCCGAGATGCGCAATGAAGTCCGGGTAGTACTGCTTCTCGTCGCCGTTCAGCGTGTAGGGAATCGTGAAGCCGAGGCCTTGATTCTTCACGTACCGCACGAGTTCCGGCATCTCTTCCAGCGCCTGCGCCATCTTCTGCTCCCACGAGCCCGTATCGGCGACCACGTGCGAGACATGGCACTTGTCGGGAGCGGTGGGATAGACCGCCTTGGTCGTGTCGAAATCGACGTACCGCGTCGAGCCGACGACATCGTAGGGCCTGAGGATCGGCTTGAGCGCCGGCGTCCCGACCGCGCTCTCGACGATCGCCTTGTAGATGCGGTCGGCCGCGTCGTGGGCGAACTCGACGAGCAGCAGGAGCTGCGGGAACGTGTTGTCCTTGCACGTGACACACTCCGCCAGCCAGCGCTTCGCGATGCCCAGCATCTGTGGGAACAGCCAGCCCTTGACGTCGGCATCGAACCGATGAACCGACGGCCGATCGGTTTTCTGCTCGTTGTCCTGCCGGAAGTACTTCTCGAGCGTCAGCTTCGCGAGCAGGAACGCGACCTCGTTCTCTCGGTGCCGCTTCAAATCGTCCAGCGTGTGGATGCTGCCCTCGCCGACGATCGGCCTGTTTTCGGTTCGTGTCGGGATGTCGGCAGTCGACAGCGCCAGCTTCGAGTCTTTCGTGAAGGTCGCCACCAGCCGCTCGCTCGGCACGTCGTAGCGATACCCGACCAGCCGCGGAAACGTCATCTCGCACGCGATCCGGTCTTCCAGCGCACGAACGCGCGTCGGCGCCGACCCGGGCGTCGGGTTCGGGCCCGCTCCGGAACACGGAATGAACGAGAACGGCACGCCGTACACTTCGGCGTATTCGGCGTTGAAGAGACCCTGGTCGTTGACGGCGTAGCTCATGCGCCGAAGCCCACGGCCGACGACCTGCTCGCACAGAAGCTGCGTACCAAAGGCACGCACGCCGAGGACGTGCGTGACGGTGTTGGCATCCCAACCTTCAGTCAGCATCGAGACCGATACCACACAGCGGACTCGTTCGCCGAGCTTGCCGGCTTTGCCGACTGTGTTCATCACCTCGCGCAGAAGGTCCTCGTCGCACAGGTCATCGCTGCTTCGTCCGGGGAACCGCGTCCGGTAGTCCGCTTTGAACTCTTCGATCTCGACCGCGGCGATCTTCTTGAACTCGGGACTCATGCCCTCGCCTGACTCGAGCTGCTCGGAATCGACCAGAATCGTGTTCGGCCGCGCGGACCACCGGCCGTCCTCTTCGTTGTTGAAGAGCGGCAGCGCCCCAGGCACGACAATCTCGGTCCCGTCGTCGCCAAGCGTTTTGGCCCAACCGGAGACGTAGTCGAACACCATCTTCGACACGTTCGTGTTGTTGCACACGACGACGAACACGGGAGGCGTGAGGCCGCGAGCCTGGGCCTCGGCGTTCGCCTGCCACCGTTCGAACGATTGGCGATAGTTGTCGTACAGGCTGTGCAGAGCGCCCTGCAGTTCCGCCGGCAGCTTCGGCTCGCCGCCAATCGCATCGGTCTTGCGCCCCTTCTTGGGCAAGTCTTCACGAATCCGAAGCCAGAGATCGCGGTAGGTCGGCTGGTCACCGGTCATCGAGTTATCGGCCACGGGCACGCGCGGCACTTTCACGATGCCGGACTCGATCGCATCGACCAGGGAAAAATCCGACACGACCCACGGAAAGAGCGTCCCCTCCGGATGCCCGGAGCCTTTCAGGAAAAACGGCGTCGCCGACAGGTCGTAGATCGCTTTGAGACCGATCTTGCTCTTCACCGCCTCGAGGCCCGACAGCCACACCCTGGCTTGCTCGTCCCGCTTCTGCGCTTCCTGACGTTCCTCGCCCGTCAGCGCCTCCGCCTCGGTGTCCGGGCGCCGCCGATAACAGTGGTGCGCTTCGTCGTTGATCACGATGATGTTCTTCTTGCCGGCGAGATCGCGACACACGCGACGGACGACCCGATCGGGCGTCTCGAGAAACGGGCTGGGCTCGCCCTTCGTGAGAATCGCCTTCGTCAGCCTCGCGGCGTCGCCGCGCTCGCGCGGCAGGAACGCGTGGTAGTTGGTGATCAGAATCTTGGCAGGCGCGAGCCGCTCGAGCAGATCCGGCGGCAGGATGTCGCGCTGCCTGTAG
>JAHFUI010000030.1:24670-28470 GCA_023265175.1 Acidobacteriota bacterium | reverse complement strand
GATCCCTTCGTCGTCGAACTTGAAATGCCGCGCCGGCTCGCGAAACGGAGAGTTCAGGATCGGGTCTTCGATGATGGCCGGCATGAGAGCTCAAATGAAAGTCGGCGATGTGGGCTTCTCAGAACCGCGTGATGGGCGTGCCTGCCTGGCACAGCGGGCACGCGCCCGCCGGATAGTTCTCGGGCGCTTTGTATTCGACCAGCGCGATGTTGGGGACGCCGACGTCCACGATCGCTTCGCACCGATCGAAGATTTCAATGGTCGCCACGGACGTGCCGCCGGCCGCCTGCACGAGCGCCGCGCACTTGGCGAACGTCTCGCCCGTGTTACGCACATCGTCGGCCAGCAGGACGTGCTTCCCCTTCAGCTCGTTGCGGTAAAAGGCGCGCAGCGAGAATCCGCCGGCCGCGTCGCTGTTGAACGGCGCGAAGCTGCACGGCGGATGCGTCAGACTGCGCCGGCTGTCGAGCAGGCCGGCAATGGTGTGCGCGAGGAGCGCGCCGCCGGTCACCGGTCCGGCCACCACTTCGGTCTGTTGAATCACCTCGCCTGGCAGGAGATCGATCAGGTCCTGCGCGAAGCGCCAGATCGTCGACGGGTGACGAAAGAGCTGGTGCGGGTTCACATACGCGCGCCCGTGATAGCCGTTTCCGTAGTCGAAGTGGCCATCAAGCATCAGGACCTCTGAGTGCTGCAGCTCCTTCAACGCCTTCTCGCGAATCTCGGCCCGTTTGTCCAACGTCACTTCCTCACTTCCTCACTTCCTTACATCCTCACTTCCTTACATCCTCACATCCTCAGATTGACACTCTCATTCACGTACACCACCCGCCCGCCCACCAGAGTCGCCGCGATGCCGCCTCGAAGCTGCCAGCCGTCGAACGGTGTGTTCTTCGATTTCGACCGCATGGCGGCCACCGACACCGTGACGCGCAAATCGGGGGCCAGGATCGTGACGTCTGCCGGCGCACCCTCCGACAGCGAGCCGCCGGGAACGCTGAGAATCCGTGCCGGATTGACTGCCATCAGCTCGATCAGACGCGCCAACGTGATCGCGCCTGAATGGACCAGTCGATCGAGCGACAAGGACACGGCCGTTTCCAGGCCGGTGATGCCGAACGGCGCGCGATCGAACTCGACGTCCTTTTCGTCGTAGTGATGCGGCGCGTGATCGGTGGCAATCGCATCGACGGTGCCGTCGACGATCCCGTTCAGCATGGCGTCGCGATCCATGTCATCCCGCAGCGGCGGGTTCATCTTGACGTTGGTGTCGTAGGGCCGCGGCGACGCCAGCATGTCGTCGGTGAGAACGAAGTGGTGCGGCGTCACCTCGCAGGTCACGGGGGCGCCGCGCGTCTTGCCGTAGCGGACCGCGTCGAGCGATTGATGGGCGCTCACGTGCGCGATGTGCAGCGCGGCGCGGGTCAGCTCGGCGAGCGCCACGTCGCGCTGCACCATGATCGATTCGGCTTCGCCGGGAATGCCGCGCAGCCCCAGCGTCGATGCCGAGAACCCTTCGTGCGCGACGCCGTCGCCTTTGAGCGTCTGGTCCTCGCAGTGATCGATCACCACCATCCTGAACATGCCGGCGTACTCGAGCGCACGGCGCATCAGCAGCGCCGTCGCGACCGGGTGGCCATCATCCGAGATCGCGACGCACCCGGCGTGCCGCAGCTCCGCGATATCAGCCAGCTGCTCGCCTTTCTGGCCGCGCGACACCGCGCCAATGGGGTACACGCGCGCCATGTTGGCCTCGGCCGCCTTTTTCAGCACGTATTCGGTGACGCCGGCGTTGTCGTTGACCGGCACGGTATTCGGCATGCACGCGACTGCCGTAAAGCCGCCCGCCACGGCGGCGGCGCACCCGGTGGCCACGGTCTCCTTGTGTTCCTGACCCGGCTCCCGGAGATGGACGTGCATGTCGATGAGCCCCGGGCAGACGACGAAGCCGGTCGGGATCTCGACCACTGAGGTATCGATGTCGATCGGAAGATCGCGGCCGACGCGCGCGATCCGATCGCCGTCAATCAACACGTCGAACGCGCCGTCGCGGCCGTTTGCCGGATCGACGACCCGCCCGCCCTTCAGTAACCGCTTCATGTGCGATGACTCTTTCGAACCACGAAGATCACGAAGATCACAAAGCCTTGTGGCCTTTGTGGTTCCAATGTGGATTCCATCTGCTAGTCCATCTCCGGTGCGCCGGCCAGAAGATAGAGCACCGCCATCCGAACGGCGACGCCGTTGGCAACCTGCTCGAGGATCACCGAATAGGGACCGTCGGCGACGTCGGAGGCGATCTCGACGCCGCGGTTCATCGGGCCCGGGTGCATGATGATCACGTCCGGCTTCGCGCGCCGCACGCGCTCGGCGGTCATGCCGAACACGGTGAAGTACTCGCGGAGGGAGGGAAAGAACGCGCCCTGCATCCGCTCCTGCTGAATCCGCAGCATCATGATCACGTCGGCGCCGACGACCGCCTCGTCCACCGACGTCAAGACGCGGACCCCGCACCGCTCGATGCCGGCCGGCACCATCGTCGGAGGGCCGCTCAGACACACGTCGGCTCCGAGCCTCGTCAACAACTGAACGTTCGACCGCAGCACGCGGCTGTGCAGCAGGTCGCCGACGATGGCGACCTTGAGGCCTTCGATGCGCTTCTTGTGCTCCCGAATGGTGAACGCATCGAGCAGCGCCTGGGTCGGGTGCTCGTGCATGCCGTCGCCGGCGTTGATGATTCGCGACTTGCAAATCCGCGCCAGGAGATGGCAGGCGCCGGAGGACGCGTGACGCAGGACGATCATGTCGGGCGCCATCGCCTCGATGTTCATCGCGGTGTCGACCAGCGTCTCGCCCTTGAGGACGCTGGAGGTCGCCACGGCGATATTCAGCGTGTCCGCGCTCAGGCGCTTTTCGGCGATTTCGAACGAGGTCCGCGTCCGCGTGCTCGGCTCGAAGAACAGGTTGACGATCGTCTTCCCGCGCAGCGTGGGGACCTTCTTGATCGGCCGCAGGCCGATCTCGCGCATCGCCTCGGCGGTGTCGAGAATGAGGTAGATCTCCTCGCGCGTGAGGTCCGCGATGGCGAGCAGATCCTTCTTCATGATTCCTGGATCTCGACCTCGTCGCGGCCATCAATCTCACTAAGGCGCACCTGCACGCTCTGGGACAGCGACGTCGGCAGGTTCTTCCCGACGTAATCGGCCTTGATCGGCAGCTCGCGGTGACCGCGGTCGACGAGCACGACCAGCTGAATGGCTTTCGGACGGCCGAAATCGATCAGCGCGTCGAGCGCCGCGCGGATCGTGCGGCCGGTATACAGCACGTCGTCGACCAGAAGAATCCGTTTGTCGTCGATCGAGAAGGGAATCTCCGTCCGCCGAACCAGCGGCTGCGGTCCGACGGCGTGTCGCATCAGATCGTCGCGATACAGCGTGATGTCGAGGATGCCGGTCGGGATCTCATGCCCGTCTATTTCACCGATTGCGGCCGCCAGGCGCTTGGCAATCGGGACGCCGCGCGTCCGAATGCCGACGAGCGCGAGTTCCTCGATGCCCCGATTTCGCTCCACGATTTCGTGCGCGATTCGCGTGAGGGTCTGCGCAATGCGGACGGCGTCCATCACGACAGGCATGGATAGACCGGTGAGAAGTGAGGATGTAAGGAAGTGAGAAAGTGAGAAAGTGAGAAAGTGAGGAAGTAAGGCTGTGAAGCGCGAGACGGCATCGGGCACCTCTTCGCGACCTCTCCGGGCCGCGTTAAAGAGTCGCAGTGGATGCCATTATAGCAGGATCAGAGGC
>JAHFUI010000030.1:0-24570 GCA_023265175.1 Acidobacteriota bacterium | reverse complement strand
ATGAGCAGATTCTGCTATCGATCGTAGGTCGGTATGAGCGTGATGGGACGCTCCTTGGTGAACGACGGCTGGAACAGATCGGTCCGCGCGTAGCCATCCATGTCCCGGCCGATGGGCAGACCGAGGAAATACAAGACCGTCGGCACGATGTCGACGACCGAGCCGCGCGGCATCTGACGGCTGCGAATGAC
The DNA here is from genome assembly GCA_023265175.1 of Acidobacteriota bacterium. Classification (GTDB taxonomy): domain Bacteria; phylum Acidobacteriota; class Vicinamibacteria; order Vicinamibacterales; family CAVVIG01; genus JAHFUI01. Next base: position 24,379 of record JAHFUI010000030.1, on the reverse strand, counting down.
AGGTCCGCCGTACGCCATCAGGAATCCATCCGGCGCGTCCTCGTGCGTGCCGCTCAGGTCCGCGTTGCCGACGGCCCGTTCGAGAAGCCGCTTGGCGATCCCGAGCGGCTGCATGCCGTAACCGGACACCACCAGCAGCAGATCGTCAGGGCCGAGCGATCGAATGGCGCGTCCGATCGCGTCATCGATGAGCGCGTAGTGCTGCTCGAGCACCGATCCAAACTGTCGCCGTTCCTCGTCGGTGACGTCGCCAAACTCGCTCGGCATGGCATAACGCAGAAAGTAGTGGCCGATCGGATCGAGGCTCTGATAGCGCACGATGGTGATTTGGGCCGGCCGCGTCCTGTCCAGTTCGACGCCGATGCGGTCGTACACGCGATCGGTCCGCCCGGGCGCCTCGTGCCGCCGAACAAGAGTCGACGCCTGCATCACCGCGTCGGTCTCGGCGGCGGCCGATTCCGCCGCCCGGAACGCATCGTCCTGGATGTCCGATGGATATACCGCCGACGCGTCATCGAGTCCCGATGGAGTCGTGATCAATCGATGGTACAGATCGCTGACGAGATACCCACGTACCGCGGGGGCCGGGTACGTCAACGGCCAGCCGACGACGCCGACGCGGAGGCCGAGCGCGCTGAGAATGTTCCACAACGTTCGCGTTTTGAGCGTGGCGGAGCTGTGGGATTGCTCAATCAGGAAACCGAAGCGAACGAGCACGTGCGAGAAACAGTAATCGGGCAGCAGCAGAATCGGATCGCCGCCGCGCGAGAATCGGTAGCTTCCGGCCGACCGGACGCCATTTTTCTGCGGCAGCTTTCCCGTCGCGACCGCCGCCCACACCGCTTCGGCTGACGTGGGATGAATCGTCGCCAAATGCATGGCGGCGCCGGCATCGAGCATGCGGCCGAAATTCGGCAGGCGCCCTTCGGCGGTCGCGCTTGTGATGAAATCGAGCGATCCGGCATCGACGGCGATCAACGTGACCCGCGCCGGCCGCTCGGCCGCGCCGAGATCGAAGGCGACGTCAATCGGATGGGCGTCGAGGAGCGGCGATGTGCCGCCGCCGCGCACGGCCAGCGGCGCGGCGATTGACGCGAGCGCGATGGCCACGAACAGCGTGCCCCACACCGGCCGCCCGGAGGGGCCCAGATGCAACCGCAGCAGCGCGACGAATACGAAACAGGCGGCCGACACGACCAATGTGAGCGCGCCGTTGGTCAGGCGCACGACCGTGCCCGGCTCGAGCACCAGCGTGAACGTCCGCAGGTTGGCCCACATCAGCGCGGCGCCCGCCAACGCTGCCGCCGCCGCGAGCCAGGTCAGGAGGCCGACGCTCACCCACGCTGGCGAAAACAGCTCGCGCGCGAGCAGCTGACGCGCCACGAGCACGACGTAGAAGATCACCGTGAAATGGAGCGCGTAGAACAGGCCGACCGTCGTGGCGATCGGCACGAGCCCCTGGGGGTGAAGCGGCAGCGTCGGATTGAGTTGGAGAACGAGCATCAACACATAGCACGTCGCCAGCAATGCGGCGACGAGCGAGTTGCTGAGCATCCTGAGGTAACGCAATGTCGATGTCCCTGCTCAAATGCAACCACGAAAGCACGAAGTCACGAAGAAGAATAGTACTTTTCGTGTCTTCGTGTTTTCGTGGTTGGTTTTTCCCTGCTGTATACTGCCGCGATGCCGATCGACGTCGTGGCGGACGTGATGGCCAATCGGCGGCTGTCGTCCGACTACAACGTGCTGGCGCTCGCCGCGCCGGCGATCGCCGCCGCGGCATCGCCCGGCCAGTTCGTGATGATCAGACCCGGCCGCAGTCACGATCCCCTGTTGCGCCGCCCCTTCTCGGTGTTCGAAGTGCTTCGCGATCAACATGGCGCGCCGACGGGCATCTCGCTCCTGAACAAGCGCGTCGGCGTATCCACCGGTCTCATTTACACGGCGCAGGCGGGCGAGCGCGTCGACTGTCTCGGTCCGCTCGGCCGTCCGTTCTCGCTCGTCGATCCGCCCGCTCAGGCATGGATGGTGGCGGGAGGCGTGGGGCTCGCCCCGTTTGCGGCGCTGGCCGAGGCCCTGTGCGGGCGCGGCACGACCGCCGTGTTGTTCTACGGCGCTCGAACCGCCGCCGAGCTCTTTTATCTCGACGTCTTTCGTGCCCTCGGCGTCGAGCTCGTGCTGACGACCGAAGACGGCAGCCTCGGCGAACACGGCCGGATCGTGGCACCGCTCGAACGACGGCTGTCATCACAGCGGACCGACCGGCCAGTGATGGTGTACGCGTGTGGGCCGGAGGGGATGTTGGCCGCGACCGCAAGAACCGCCGCGCGCCACGGCCGGGCGTGCCAGATATCGGTGGAACGCATCATGGGCTGCGGCCTGGGCGGTTGTTACAGTTGCGTGGTGCCAATGCGGTCCGACGACGGCCGTTTTCATTACGTGCGATCGTGCATCGAGGGGCCGGTACTGGCCGGCGATCAAATCCAATGGGATTAGCAGCGCCTACTAACCACAAAGGGCACAAAGGACACCAAGGGGATTACCGGTCCTGACCTTTGTGTCCTTCGTGTCCTTTGTGGTGATTCGGCTTTGATATGGATCTCACCGTTCACATCGGCTCCCTGACCCTCAAGAACCCGCTCATCGCAGCGAGCGGCTGCTTCGGGTACGGCGTCGAATATGCCGGCATCGTCGACCTCGCGTCGCTGGGCGGCGTGGCGGTCAAAGGGCTGTTCCTCGCGGAGCGCGAAGGACATCCGCCGCCGCGGATCGTCGAAACGCCGGCCGGCATGCTGAACGCGATCGGGCTGCAAGGCATCGGCGTCCATCGCTTCGTCGACGAAAAGCTGCCGGAGCTTCGCGCGCGGCGCGCGACGGTGATCGTCAACATTTGCGGCACGACCATCGACGAGTACGTCGAGCTCGCGCGCATCCTGTCCGACGCGGAAGGCGTCGCCGCCCTCGAGCTGAACATCTCCTGTCCCAACATCAAGGAAGGCGGCATCACCTTCGGCTGCAGCCTCACCGGCACCTTCGATGTCGTCAGCGCCGTGCGCAAGGTGACGCGGCTGCCGGTGATTCCCAAGCTGACGCCCAACGTGACCGACGTGGCGTCGTTCGCGCGAGCCGCCGAAGACGCCGGCGCCGACGCCGTCTCGCTCGTCAACACGTTCCTCGCGATGGTCATCGACGTCGAGACACGGCGGCCGAAGCTCTCGAACATTGTCGGCGGCCTGAGCGGTCCCGCCATCAGGCCGATTGCCGTGCGGATGGTGTACGAGTGCCGGCAGATGGTGAAGATTCCGATCCTCGGCATGGGCGGCATCGCGGAGGCGCGCGACGCGATCGAGTTCATGATCGCCGGCGCGGCGGCGGTCCAGGTCGGGACGGCGAGCTTCGTTGATCCCTTCATCTGGCCGAAGCTGATCGACGGCATCAGTCAATACATGCAGCGCCATCACATCGAGCGCGTCAGCGATCTGATCGGCACCATTGACACCCGCACGCGCGACAAGCAATGGATCAGCTCCTAGTTAAGCTCGACGTCGACACGGCGCACGCCGGGTGATCACGATCACTGTGTATTCGCGTCCAGGCTGTCACCTGTGTGACGAGATGAAGGTGATTGTCGATCGCGTGGCCCGGTCCATTCCTCTCACGATCGACATCGTCGACATCTCGACCGATCCACAGCTCGACGCGCAGTACGGTCTGGAAATCCCGGTCCTGCTGGTGAATGGAAAGAAAGCCGCGAAATACCGCGTGACGGAGGACGAGTTGGTGCGGCTCTTGACGGCAAGAGGCCTTTTGCCTTCTAAGAGCACTTTGCAAAATTAGCCGGCTCCGGGTGGCCGCGAACGGGCGCCCGCTCGGGCGCGGAGGCGTCACCCGTGACCATGCCTTTCGCCGAGCACCCGAGTGGGCTGTTCGCGGACAGGACCCGAGAGCGGGTAATTTTGCAACGTGCTCTAACTTTATTTCGCCGTCACAATGAAATGCCCGCGCCGATTCTGCTGCCAGCAGGACTCGCTCTCCTCGCTGCAGAAGGGCTGCTCTTTGCCCTTACTGATCACGGTGACGCGACCGGCCGGCACGCCCAGGCTCACGAGGTAATCTTTCACCGCGGTTGCGCGGCGGTTGCCAAGGGCGAGGTTGTACTCGGAGCTGCCTCGCGAGTCGCAGTGGCCTTCAACCGTAACGACCGTGCTCGTCCACTTCTTCATCCAGTCCGCGTCCTTCTGGAGCGCCGATCGCCCATCGTCGCGAATGTCTGATTTGTCCAGCTCGAAGAACACGTCGCCGAGCGGATTCCTGGCGTTCAGCTGGTCGATCGACTGGCGCGCGAAGATCTCTTCTTCCGTGAGCGGCACCGGCGTCGGCGCGGGCGGCGGTGGCGGTGGTTGAGGAGGCGGCGGAGGCGCGGGAGCAGCCGCGACTGGTAGCGGCGGCGCCGGCGGTGGCGCAGCGGGAGGCGGCACCTTCTTGTGACACGCCGCAGCCGTGAGAATGACCGCTGTCAGAAGTGCAACGATGCAAGCGAATCGACGAATGCGCGTCATACTTAGGTCACTCCTGCCGGCGTCGCAGCGCCCAGAATTGATCTCGCCGTGTCAATTGATGGGCGTAGTTTACCTTAAACACTACAATTTACGCCGTGGAGCGTCTGCTTCGCGCCACCGCGAAGGCCGAAGGCCGTCATTTCTGGTTTCGTGGGTTCCGGGCGTTCGTGGCGCCGCTGGCCGAACAGGCGGTCAGCGGCCGTGCCAACCCGCGGATTCTGGACTGCGGCTGCGGCACCGGGGCCAACGTGGAGATGCTGTCCCGTTTCGGCCGGTCGTTCGGGTTCGACTTCTCCCCGGTCGGCTTGCGCCTCGGGCGCGAATCCGGGCGCACGCGCCTGGCGCGCGCGAACGTGACGGCGGCTCCGTTTTCCGACGAGTCGTTCGATCTCGTCACCTCGTTTGACGTGCTCTACTCCCTCGCGGACGCTGATGAGCGCGCGGCGGTCGCCGAGATGTTTCGCGTCACGCGCCCAGGCGGGTTCGCGTTGATCAACGTCGCCGCCATGAACGTCCTGCGCGGCGATCACTCCGTGCTCAGTCTGGAACGGCGGCGGTACACCCGCTCGGACCTCCAGCGTCTCGTCGCCGGCGCGGGATTCACGATCGTGCGGCTCACCTACACGAACTTCACGCTGTTCCTTCCACTCGCAGGCCTGCGCATCGTTCAGCGATGGCGTGGCCTGAAATCCGAAGAAGAGGCCGAGCGCGAAATCTCCGTCCCGCCACCGCCGATCAACGCGGTGTTGACCGCTGTGCTGCTGCTCGAGAGCCGATGGATTCGGCGGTTCGACAGCCCCTTCGGCAGCTCGCTGATCTGTCTGGCTAGGAAACCGGCCTGAGCTGGCAATCGTAGACGCGCAGGCTGAGATGCCGGCGGTCCTGGGTGCGCCGGCTTCGTTCGGCCGGGACGAAGACCTGATCGGTGTCCACGACGATTATGGTGTCGTCGCCGGTCTGCAGCGCAGCCGGAATCACCGCGTCCACGGCGAATCGAGGTCCCACTGTCCATTCCCCGATGACTCTGTCGCCGACCCGCAGGCGGATCCGCGTCGGCCGCGAAAACGTCTCCGTGATTCCGTTCAGGATAAACCGCAGCGCGTGACCCTCGCCGCGCACATGGATGACGCCCCGCTCGCTCATCCACCGCCACATCCGGCCGGTCGACGGGTTGTACTCCCGCTCATGCCAGCCGTCGCCAAACCCGTAAACGACACGATCGGCTGATTGCGCGTCGAATTGTTCGATCGACACGCCGCGACGATCGGCGGACAGCGAAAGCCGCGCGTAGTCGCCAAGGCCGTCGAGCGAACCCATAGGCATGCGCGCCATGTGAAAAAAGAAACCTGCTGCCGCGACGATCTCGCCGATCGGATGTTCGTCGAGGACCATGGTCACGCGCGCAGCGGAGGCGTCCGCAGCAAGATTGCGGCCTGCCAGCATGAGCGTGACCCCATCGCGACGCCGCCGGATCCAGCCTTCAGCCGGCGCGACAGCCGGATCGCGGCGGTCTTCCATCGCGACACCGGCGGTCTCGGGGGTGAGCGACCAGCCCTGGCCGAGGTACCAGCCGGGTGGCTCCCACACATGCCAGTCCATTTCGTTGGGTCTCACACCACCCATCGGGACCAGGTCATTCAGCGGCCACGCATAATTGCGGGACCGTGCGGACGGACGATCGATCAGGGCGAGATCAGTGCGGTGAGGATCGGCGACGAACCATACGGGATCGCGTCCGCCCTCGTTCCAGTACTTCACGAGCTCCAGCCACTCGTGCCTGGGCGGCGCGGGGAGCCGGCGCGCGAAGGCAGGCATATCCGCGCCGACCCATTGGATCGGCTTGCGCAGGTCGAGGTCTTCGCGGCGGTGCATGCCGAGCACCGGCCGCCGGGAGGACGTGTGTCTGACGGCAGCCGCCGCGGCCATCTCGTCCAGCATCCGAAAGGCGGGCGCTTTCAACAATGAGTACCCGCGCACCGCGAACCCTGCGATCAGCGTGTTCACGAGGGCAGCGCCGACGGCGATCGTCATCCCAAGGTTCAGCGGCAACGCCGCCGCGGCCCGGACCGCCAGATACGCGATCGGCGGCACGAGCGGCAGCGCGTACCGCGTCGTAACCGTTTCCTGAAACCACACGTCGAACACCAGGTACGGCACGAAGGCGACGGCAAGAATCGCGAGCGACGTTCGTGTGCGCCAGTACATCAGCGCCAGGCCACTCGCCGCGCACAGCAGCACGCCCGCCGCGATCTGCCACAACGCCCAGGGCGCGACGAAGGCGTAGTAGGCCGAGAGTGCCAGCTGGCGAGCGGTCCGCGTCGTCCAGAGCATTTGCACGCCGGACAGGTCTTCCGCGCCCTGCTCAAAGAGCGCCCGCCAATATGTTCTCGGCCCGCCGCTCAGCATGACGAGCGGCACGGCCCACACGAGAAGTCCCGCCACGAACCCGGCCACGGCGGCGACACGGATACGAGCGCGCTTTGCGGTCGCCTGTCGTGCGACGACGAACAGAAGCAGCGGCACCGTCAGCCACGCCGATTGCGAGCGGAGCCCCGTCGCCAGTCCTGCAAACAGGCCCGCCGCGAGAACCCGCGGGGCGCCGGTGGCGGCCAACGTGAACGCCTGGACGGCGACGGAGGCAGCGAGCCCGGGCACGTCGCTCAGCGGCCGCGCGGCGGTGAGCCAATACAGAGGGGCCGTCACCGTCATCAACGCCGCCGCCATCGACCATCGGCGCGGCAACGCGGGGTCGATTCGCGCGAACAAGGCGACGAGCGCGAACACGCCGAGCGCGCCGGCGACGATGGCGATGAGGCTCAGTACGGTGGCTTCGGAGGGAACGGCCGCGTGGACCAGCTTTCCGATCGCGATATAGACAGGATAACCAGGCGGGTGCGGCTGATGGCGCGCGACGTCGAACTGGCGCAGGCCGAGCGCGAAATTGATCGAATCGAGATCTTCGAGCGACTTGGGGAGGAACGGCAGGTGAAGCGCGAGGAAGATGACCGCCAGGACAGCGGTGTAATGCCGAATGCCAAATGCAAGATGCCCAGCTCCGGGCTGTTCTACATTTTGCATTCTACATTTTGCATAACTGCGTTCTTGCCTGGACCGGTCGCAGCAACAGGCCTTCGTTCAGACTTCCGGTGCGGTACCCCTGAAGATCGAGCGTCACGTAGCGGTAGCCGGCGGCCTTCAGCTCTCGTACGATCGCGGCGCCGATCTCCGGCTCGAGCGCGCGCGCCATCTCGTCACGGCCGATCTCGACGCGAGCGAGCTCGTCGTGGTGCCGCACGCGAAAGACCCGAAATCCCAGGCCGCGCAGCGCCTGCTCGGCCCGCTCGATCGTTCGGAGCTTCTCGTCGGTCACTTCGGTGTGATACGGAATCCGCGACGAGAGGCACGCCGACGCCGGCTCGTTCCAGATCGGCAGTCCGGCGCGGCGCGAGAGCTCGCGAATTTCGTCCTTGGCCAGATTCACGTCGTCGAGCGGGCTGCGCACGCCGAATTCGCGCGCCGCCTGCCGCCCCGGCCGGTAGTCGGCGCGATCGTCGGCGTTGTTTCCGTCGACGACGACCGCGTGGCGATCCGCGGCGATGCGGGTCAGATGCGTGTACAGCTCGTGCTTGCAGTAATAGCAGCGGTTCGTCGGATTGGCTCGGTATTCGGGCCGTTCGAGCTCGTCGGTCCGGATGATTTCATGGCGCAGGCCGAACTGGGCGGCAATCTGGATGGCGAACCGACGATGGCGTTCCGGATAGCTCGGACTGTCGGCCGTGACCGCCCATGCATCGTCGCCGAGCGTGCGGTGTGCGACGCAGGCGAGGTACGCGCTGTCGACGCCGCCGCTGAATGCGACGACCACGGATCCGAGCGACGCGAGCGTTTGTTCGAGCGCCCGTTCCTTGTCGTTCACGGTGCTCATTCGTCCTCGTCCTCGTCCTCGTCGTCGACGTCGTCGACATCGTCGCTCAGCTCGTCCTCATCGGCTTCCTCCTCGTCGTCCTCAGGAGCCAGATCGAGCTCGATCGGGGAGAGGCCGGTCACCTCGAGATTGGAGCCGCATTCCGGGCAACTCAATTGATCGCCCTTGTCGACATCGAACTCGTCGACTTCGATATCGGCGTCGCATTCAGGGCAGCTGGCCATACGCCTCCTCGGCGCGTCGCACCCGCATGACGGTTTGGCAATTGAGTCGTTGGACGTGCCAGAATCCCGCGGCAGGCGCGATTGCGATAAGAATCCGAATTATAGCGATTCCGTGTGCAAACCTGCAACGCGACTCTAACGTTGCGACTGTTGTGCTCCGATACGTGTGGACATGGCCGGGACCTCGATCAGCGCGAAGACCGTCGTCATCGCCGACGATACGGCGTTCGTGCGGGACCGTTTTCAGTCCGCGCTGGAAACGGCGGGCCACAAGGCGATTCCGGTCCAGAGCGCGGCGGAGCTTCTGACGCGCGTCCGAGCCGATCTCTCGCGCATCGATCTGCTGGTGCTCGATCTTCGGCTGCCGAACGCGGCCGGCGTCGACCTGGTGCGATCCATCCGAAAGCTCGACGACGGTCGGCTGCCGATTCTGATTTTCAGCGGCACGATCGCCAGCGCCGCTGAAGTGCGCGATCTCGCCGCGCTCGGCATCGCCGGCTACGTGAACGAATACAGCGCGCCGCAGCACATTCTGCCGTCGCTCGCTCCGCACCTGTTTCCCGACAGCTTCAACCGCCGCAGCAGCCCGCGCGTCGTCCTCGGCATTCCCGTCCAGTACCGGTTCGGCAACACGATCGCCGCCGCGCTCGCGCTGAACCTGAGCCATGGCGGCATCGCAATCCGGACGACGAGCCCGCTCGACGCCGGCGCGAAGATCAAAGTCCGCTTCCGCATGCCCGGATCCACGCGTGACATCGACGCCGAGGGACGCGTGTCCTGGAGCGACCGGCGCGTCGGCATGGGCGTGCAATTCGAACAGGTCGAGGCAGCCAGCCAGGTGCTGATCGACAGCTTCGTCGACGCGCACTTCTTCAGCAATAGAAAAGCGTAACATCTGGTCATCTGATCATTTGGTTATCTGGTCATTGATTTGATCATTAGAGGTGATCATTGAGATGACTAGATAACCAGATGACCAAACGACCAAATTTTCGCGGGAGCAATGATGGACCACTCGCTTGCGGGTGTGGCGTGGCGGCTGGGCGGCGTGCTCGCGCTCGTCGTCGCCAACGGGTTTTTCGTCGCGGCGGAGTTTTCGATCGTGACCGTCCGCAAGACGCGCATCGATCAGCTCATCGCCGAAGGGCACCCCGGTGCGTTGGCAGTGCGGCGCGCGATCACGGATCCCGACCGGTATATCGCGGCCACGCAGCTCGGCATCACCATGGCCAGCCTCGGCCTCGGCTGGATCGGCGAACCGGCGCTCGCGACGATCATTCAGCCGGCGTTCGCGTTCCTGCCCGCCCAGCTCGCCGTGTCGACGGCGCACAGTATCGCGGTCGCGATCGCCTTCACGATCATCACGGCGTTTCACATCGTCTTCGGCGAGCTGGCGCCAAAGTGGATCGCTCTCGAGCGATCGGAAGCGACGGCGCTCCTCATCGTCAAGCCGACGGAGCTCTTCATGCGGACGTTCTGGCCGTTCATTCGTGTCATGCATGGCGCGGCCCACGCCGTGATCAGGGCATGCGGGATGAGGACCGCCGACAGCCGGGCGATGGTGCACTCCGAAGAGGAGTTGAAGATGCTGGTCACGGCGAGCCAGGAAGCGGGCGTGCTCGAGGAGCAGGAAGAACAGATGCTCCATCGCGTGTTCGGGTTCGCGGATCTGACCGCCGGCCAGGTGATGGTGCCGCGGACCGAGCTCGTGGCCGTTGAGGCCGACGCGACGCGCGAGGAGATCGTGTCGCTCATCGCGCGCCACGGGCACGACCGCCTGCCCGTCTACCGTCAGGATCTCGATCACGTGGCCGGCATTTTGCACGTCACCGATCTGCTGACGGCGATCACGGCGACGAGCGATCCCATCAACGCGGTCTCGCTCGCCCGCGAGGCGCTCACCGTGCCGGAGACGCTCGGCGCCGACGACCTGCTCGGAGAAATGCGCCGGCGCGGCGCCCGCGAGGCGCTCGTGATCGATGAGTACGGCGGCACCGCCGGGCTCGTCACGTTCGAATCGCTCGTGGCGCGGATCGTCGGCGACTTAGGAACCGGAGCCACGGGCCGGGAGAAGATCGAGGCGCTCGCCGATGGTTCGGCCAACATCGACGGGCTCGTCCTGGTGACCGACGTGAACGAGCGCTTCGGGCTGCACATCGACGCCGCCACCTACACCACCGTCGGCGGCTTCATGCTGGGCCGCCTCGGCCGCCGCCCGCGCGTGGGCGACACCGTCGACGTCGACGGCCGCCGAATGCGGGTCGAGGCGCTGGACGGGATTCGCGTGGCGAAGGTGTGGTTATCGACGCCCGAGCCAAAACCTCAGTCCACCTCGGAGTAACTCGGCCGCTGAATCACCACGAAGGACACAAAAGACACTGACAGGTTTCTGAAAACACGTCCCCGCCAAATGGCGCGGCGTTCCTCGAGACCGATGGAACTCCCTCGCTCTTACGTGAGGGCGTCCGATGCCGCGATTACGCGGCCGCTCCCAGCGCCAGGCAGGCAGAGCCCGCCTCTTGAAGCGGTTGCGCTTAGTACTTAGCCTTCAGCCGAGTCGGGAGCCCTTCCGAGCAGTTGAGCGCGAAGCCAATCAGTCACGATGTCGGCGATCTGCTGATTCTGACTCAGGTGGGTGTGGTTGATGCGCGGAAAATCCGCATAGTCGTTCTTATGCTGCCTAAGCGTCGAACCCGGGAACCGGAGTGAACAGTCAGCGCTCGACTCGACCACAAGTCCATCATTCGGTTTTTCATTCAGCAGCGCCTGTAACGCGAGGTTCTTCGCCTTGTTGAGCGCCGGATTTGAACCGAACTCTAGGTATTGCTGCCCACCGGACACAGAAAGCACCGGAATGCTGCGGAGCCGGTCCTGCGCGTCGCCCTTATGAGTCGTAGTCGAAAGCGGCTGCGACAAGATCCGACCCGTCTACGTACTGACAAAGGTCGTCCATGTAACCGCTGTGGGAGGTAAACCCGTGAATGAACACCACGAGTGGGGCTACAACGGCATCGCGCTTCAGCCAACGCTTGTCGCGGACACTCGTCAACTGCGCGCCGGCACGAATTACATCAGGCACCGGCCGCCTGGGCATTTAGAGCAGAGTTCAGGAACGCGCTAGCGTCTGTCCCGGCTCGCTGCAAGCCTCCAGTCAAGCCCTGAGATACACCGATCACGAGAACCTCAGAATCGATGCGAGTCGGGAAAGTGAAGTCGCGCGGATCGTCAGGATCCAGAAGCGCCAGGAGATCTTCCACCTCCAACAACACATCGGAATTCTTCCGGTGCACTGACGCCGAAAGCCCACGAATCGCACCGGAGGAATAACACGCCATGAAAGCGACGCTAGACAGGTCCAAATCTTCTGGAACGAAAAGGCTAACGTTGAGCACCGCCGCCGACGACGATAGCGATGCCAACTCCTGAATGGATGCGGCCGGGACGGATGCGGCGACGAGAAGCGGCGTGGTGACCGAAAAATCCAGGATCCAACTGCGCGAACCTAGCCTACTCCTTAGGGCGCCTAGGCGCGTTTGAAGAGTCTCTCGAAGCATGTTCTTGATCACCAAGGTCGGCTTGTCGTTCTGCCCGACTGTCGACTCAAGCTGGTCGTCAGCTGTGGGCAAAATCGAGAGCACGTCGTCCTCACGCATGATCAAGAATTCCTCGCCTTCGATCCTAATCTCCTGGCCGGAATACTTACCAAAGAGGATCATGTCGCCGGCCTCGACATCGAGAGGCAACCGCTTGCCGTCATCCTTTGACCTTCGCTCGCCAACGGCAATGACCTTGCCATGCAGCGGCTTCTCCTTGCCCGAGTCCGGGATGACGACTCTGCCGACATCTTGTTCGTCTTCTTCGAGGCGCTGAACAATGATGCGGTCGTGCAACGGTCTGATGTCCATGCTCAGTGCCTCCGTGTTGGGCGCGCGGTCAAAGCAGTCGTCCTTCGATAGTCTAAGACGCGCGGCAGCCTGCAGTCTAGCGTGCCTGGCAGCCGTGTGCCCGACAGCCGTATCCACTTCAAGGCGCGCGGAAACCGATTGATCAGCGCGATGAGCTAATCGGCGCGCAGGAGACGAAGCGCGTTCGCGATCACGATGACCGACGCCCCGGTGTCGGCGACGACCGCCATCCACAGCGTCGCAATCCCGGCCACGGCCAGCACGACGAACGCGGCTTTCATGACGAGTGAAATCGCCAGGTTCGCCTTGATGTTGCGCATCGTCGCCTTGCTCAGGCGGAACGTATAGGGGATCTTCAGGAGCTCGTCGGCCATCAACGCCACGTCGGCGGTTTCGAGCGCGGCATCCGTGCCGGCGGCGCCCATCGCAATCCCGACGTCGGCCGAGGCGAGCGCCGGCGCGTCGTTCACGCCGTCCCCGACCATCGCGACCGAGCCGAACCGGCGGCGCAGATCGGCGATCGCGGCCACCTTCTCTTCGGGGAGCAGATCGGCCTGCACCTCGTCCACGCCCAGCTCCGCGGCGATGGCCCGCGCCGGCCCTCCGCTGTCCCCGGTTAACAGCACGATCGATTCGATGCCCTGCCGCCGAAGCAAATCGAGCGCATCGCGGCCGGCCTCGCGCGGCCGGTCGGCCACGGCAATCACACCGACCGTCCGGTTGTCGCGCGCGACGAGAACGACCGTGCGCCCCGCAGCGCTGAGCTCGTCGAGGTGTTGATGAAGCGCGGCCGAGCAGAGCCGGCGCTCCTCAAACAGCCGATGGTTGCCCAACAGCACGGACACGCCGTCGACCTGCCCTTCGGCCCCGCGTCCCGCGAGCGACTGGACTTGGGTGCCGGGCACGGCCGCGATGCCGGCGGAGGCGGCGTACTGAAGGATTGCCGCTCCGATGACATGTTCCGATCGGTGCTCGATGGAGGCGGCCAGCGCGACGATCGCGCGCGGCGACAGGCCGTCGAGCGCCGTGACGTCGACCACTTGCGGCGTGCCTTTCGTCAGCGTGCCGGTCTTGTCGAACGCGACGCACCGCACATGACTGGTTCGTTCCAGATGGACGCCGCCCTTGATGAGCACACCCTTCTTCGCGGCGCCGGCGAGCGCCGCGACGATCGAGATGGGCGTCGAAATCACCAGCGCGCAGGGGCACGACACCACGAGCAGCACCAGCGCGCGATAGATCCACGTCGGCCAGGCGCCGCCAGCCACGAGCGGCAGCAGCAGCCCGACGAGGATCGCGAGCGCGATCACCATGGGGGTGTACACGCGCGCGAAGCGGTCGACCATCGTCTGCGCCGGAGCGCGCTGCGCCTGCGCGCGCTCGACGAGGTGGATGATTCGCGCCAGCGTCGTTTCGCGCCGAAGGCGCGTCACCCGAACATCCAGGGCGCCGCGGCCGTTGATGGTGCCCGCGAACACCTCGTCGCCCGGCGCCTTGTCTACCGGAAGCGACTCACCAGTCACCGGCGCCTGATTCACGGCGCTCTCACCTGTGACGATCTCGCCGTCGAGCGGAATCTTCTCGCCGGGCCTGACGACAATCAGCGCGCCAAGCGCGATCTGCTCGACATCGACGCGCCGTTCTCCCGTGTCGTCGCGCACCAACGCCTCGGAGGGTGTCAGGTCCAGCAACGCACGGACCGCGCTTCGCGCCCGTTCGAGCGTGCGCGTCTCGAGCGTCTGCGCAATCGCGAAGAGCACAATCACCGCGGCGGCCTCGGACCATTGCCCGAGAACGAGCGCGCCGAACGCGGCAATCAGCATGAGGACGTTGATGTCGAGCGCGCGCAGGCGCACCGCGCTCCAGGCGCGGCGCGCCGTCAACGGCGCGCCGCCCGCAATCGTCAGCGCATATGCGGTGCGCGCGAGCCAGGGCGCTCGGCCGAAGGCCTCGAGCATCAATCCGCCCGCGAAGGCGATGGCGGCGCCCCACACGAGCCGCTGCCGCCGCCTCGTCGCGGTGGCGCCGAAGACGATCGGCTCTTCGTGCTCGAGCCAGGCGCGCATGCCGGCATCGGCGACCGCCCCGGCGATGGCCGACGCCGAGAGCTTGGCGGCGTCGTACTTCACGAGCAGCCGCTGTCCCATCAGATCCACCCTGAACTCCTCGACCCCGGGCAGATGCCTGAAGCGCCGCTCGATCATCGCGACCTCTTCGCGGCAGTCCATCCCCTCGACCTTGAAGGTCGACTCGGCGTGCAATTCGCAGACGGTGCAGACCGACGATGGCATCGCTTATCTCTGAGCCGTTCGCGCCTTCGACGAGGCGCGGCGTTCTTCGACGTGATCGAGCCCCTGCGCGAACAGACGCACGATGTGGTGATCGTCGAGGCGATAGAACATCATCCGGCCTTCGCGGCGCGGACGGACGAGCCGCATGCCGCGAAGCAGACGTAGCTGGTGGGACACCGCCGATTCGCTCAGGCCCAGGAGGCGCGCCAGGTCGCACACGCAGAGCTCCGACCGCGAGAGCGCGTCCAGCATGCGCACCCGCGTCGTGTCGCCGAGCACCTTGAAGGTCTCGGCCAGGGCGCCGACGGATCCTTCAGACAGCAGCTTCGTCTTGAGCGACGCGACCTTCACCGGGTCGAGATGGAAGACCTCGCAGGTCTCGTCAGCGATCATGGCTGAACTCCTGCATATGTGAGCAGTTGCTCATATATGCAGGTTAACACAGCCAGAGGCCGGAGGCTAGCCTCCCAGCGAAGCGAGCGCGTCGAACACCTTCTGGTAATCCGGCTCGTTGCGCGCATCGTCGAGGACCTCGCGATGGCGGACGATGCCGTCCTTGTCGAGCACGAAGACGGCGCGCTTGGCGATGCCTTTGAGGCCGATCATGTCCTCATTGAACGCGCCGTAGTCGCGGATCACCTGCTTGTTGAAGTCGCTGAGGAGCGCAAAGTTCAGGTGCTGCTGATCCTGGAACGCCTTCAGCGCGAAGAACGTGTCGACGCTGATGCCGAACACTTGTGCGTTCGTCTTGTTGAGCTGCGCCATCTGGTCGCGGAAGGTGCAGAGCTCCTTCTGGCACACCCCGCTGAATGCCGCGGGGAAAAACGCCAGCACGACCGGCCGTCCCCGCTGCTCGCTGAGCGTCACGGGTTGGCGATCCTGGTTCATCAACGTGAAGTCCGGGGCCTTCGATCCGACGTCTACAGACATGTCGTCTCCTTACGATGAGATTTCAGATTGAAGAGTTTAGATTGTAGATTAGGAAGAACACTTAGCGTTTCGTTAGAGATCTTGCCCATGTTTAGGGTATTCGGCTAGCATTTTCGGCTGGCGCCATCTCCGATGGCGCCGCCAGGCTGCGAGCGCTGCCTGGGGGCAGGTAGGCCGGGGCGGTTAACCACGTGACCCACGCGACAGTGAACAGGAGTTGTCAGTGATCGAGGTTCAGCACCTCACCAAACGCTACGGTCGCGTGACGGCGGTCGAAGACGTCGACTTCAAGGTCGAGCGCGGTGAAATCCTCGGCTTTCTCGGACCCAACGGCGCCGGCAAGACGACGACGATGCGAATCCTGACCGGGTTCATGCCGGCCACCGAGGGCAAGGCGATCGTCGCGGGATTCGATGTGTTCGATCAGCCGATCGAGGCCAAGCGACGGACCGGGTACCTCCCGGAAACGCCGCCCCTCTACCCCGACATGACGGTCGTGGAGTATCTGGACTTCGTCGGCAAACTGAAGGGCCTGCTTCCGGCGGACCGGCGACAGCGCGTCCGCGCGGTGATGGACCGGACCCGCATCACCGACATGGCCGACCGTCTGTGCTCCAAGCTTTCGAAAGGGTACCGTCAGCGCGTCGGGTTGGCGCAGGCCATCATTCACAATCCGGACGTGCTGATCCTGGACGAGCCGACGGCCGGCCTCGATCCAAAACAGATCATCGAGACGCGGGAGCTGATCAAGGAGCTCTCCGGCGACCACACGATCATCCTCAGCACGCACATTCTTCCGGAAGTCTCCCAGACATGCGACCGCGTGGTCATCATCAACAAAGGCCGTGTGGTCGCCGTCGACACGCCTGAAAACCTCACCGCGCGGCTGCGTGGATCGGAAACCATGTATCTGCAGGTCGACGCCGCTCACGCCGACGCCCCCGCCGTCTTGGGCCGGCTCCCCGGCGTGACACGCGTGACCGAATCCGACCGGCGCGACGGGCTCGTCGGGTACGAGGTGGAAAGCGAAAAGGGACACGACGTGCGCCGCGACCTGGCTCGCGCGGTCGTCACCAGCGGATGGGGGCTGCTGGAGCTCCGGCCCATGCGCATGAGCCTCGAAGAGATCTTCCTGTCACTGACGACCGACGAGACACCCACGGCCACCGAGGATGGAGCGCCAAATGCGTAACGTGCTCGCGATCGCGAACAAAGAGCTGCGGTCGTACTTCGCCTCGCCGATCGCCTACATCGTGATCGGGGTGTTTGCGCTGCTCTACGGCTGGTTCTTCGTGGCTGTCCTGGGCTTTTTCGTCCGCCAGAGCATGCAGATGGGTCAGTTCGGGGGCGGCGCTCAGTCGATGAACGTCAACCAGCAGTTGATCCGGCCGCTGCTGCAGAACGTGACGATCCTGATTCTGTTCATGCTGCCGGCGATCACGATGCGGACCTACTCCGAGGAGAAGCGGTCGGGCACGATCGAGCTGCTGCTAACGTCGCCGATCACCGACTTCCAGATCGTCATCGGCAAGTTTCTCGGCGCGCTGGCGCTGTACGCGGTCATGCTCGGGGTCTCGCTGATTCATTTGGCGATTCTCTTCGTGTACGGCCGCCCGGAGTGGAAGCCCCTCCTCACGGCGTACGTGGGGCTGCTGCTCTTCGGCGGCTGCTTCATCTCCGTCGGGCTGTTCATCTCGACGCTGACGAAGAACCAGGTCGTCTCGTTCATGGCCACCTTCGGGGTGTTCCTCTTCCTCTGGGTGATTACATGGATCGGGAGCACGGTGCCGTCGATCGAAGGGCTGGTGACGTACCTGTCGGTCATCGACCACTTCGACGATTTCAGCAAGGGGGTGATCGACACCGCGCACGTGATCTACTACCTCAGTTTCATCACCTTCGGCCTTTTCCTGACCGCCAAGTCGGTCGACAGTGAACGGTGGCGCGGATAATGGTCACTCGAATTCTCAGTCTCGTCGGCTGGCTCGGCATGCTGCTGGTCTTCGCGGCGCTCGGCATTCGGTTCGGAATGCCGGCCAAGGAACAGTACGCGTACTACCTGTCCTGGGCCGGCCTTGTGTGCGTCCTCGCCTACGTGCTCGGCCAGTGGCGGGAGATCGCGAACGTCTTCACCCACCGGCAGGCGCGCTACGGCACGCTCGCTGGCGTCAGCATACTGGTCGTCCTCGGCATCCTGGTCGCGATTAACTACATCGGGGCGAAGCAGAACAAGCGGTGGGACCTCACGGTCAACAAGCAGTTCAGCCTGTCGGACCAGAGCCGCAACGTGGTCGCAAAGCTTGACCAGCCGCTGCAGGTCCGCGTGTTCGCGCAGGAGGGCGAGTTCCAGACCTACCGCGACAAGCTGAAGGAGTACGAGTACGCGTCGAAAAAAGTGTCGACGGAGTACATCGATCCGGACAAGAAGCCGGCAGTCGCCAAGCAGAATCAGATCCAGCAATACGGGACGATCGTCTTCGAGTACAAGGGCCGCACGGAGCGCATCACCACCAGCACCGAGCAGGACCTGACGAACGCCATCATCAAGGTCGTCTCCGGCCAGCAGCGCAAGGTGTACTTCACGTCGGGTCACGGCGAACGCGATACGGCCTCGTCGGAGCGCGAAGGCTACAACACGATTGCCACGGCGCTGGGCCACGAGAACTACGCCGTCGACAAGCTCGTGCTCGCCCAGCAGGGCGCGGTGCCAGACGATGCCTCCGTGGTCATCGCGGCGGGGCCGCGGATCGATTTCTTCCCGAACGAGATCGACGCGCTCAAGAAGTACCTGGGGAAGGCCGGCAAACTGCTACTCGAGCTCGATCCGCCGGACAAACCCGACAGCCCGCCGCTGACTAACCTCATCGCCCTCGCCCACGACTGGGGCATGGACGTCGGCAACAACATCGTCGTCGACGCGACGGGCATGGGACGGCTGATCGGCACCGGCCCTGAAAGTCCCGTGGTGGCGAGCTATCCGCCGCACCCGATCACGCAGGGCTTCAATTTCATGACGGCGTTCCCGCTGGCCCGCTCGGTCACGGCCGTCATGGGCGGCGTCGACGGCCATGTCGCGCAGACCTTCATCGAAACGAGCGCGCGGAGCTGGGCGGAAGCCGATATCAAAGGATTGCTGACGTCGGGGCAGGTCTCGCTCGACGAGGCCAAGGGAGACAAGAAGGGCCCGATTTCGATCGGCGCCGTCGTCTCCGCCGCGTCCGGCGCCCCCGGCATCACCGACGCGGCCAAGGGGCCCGCCGAGACGGCGACCAAAGCCGAAACGCGTGTCGCAGTGGTTGGCGATTCGGATTTCGCCGCCAACTTCGGCCTGGGCATTCAGGGCAACCGCGATCTGTTCATGAACACGATCGGGTGGCTGTCGCAGCAGGAAAACCTCATCTCGATCCGGCCCAAGGAAGCCGACGATCGCCGCATCACGCTGACGGCGACGCAGCAGACCAACCTCATGTGGTTGTCGCTGGTGGTGATTCCCGGGTTCATCTTCGGATCGGGCGTTTATACATGGTGGCGGAGACGATAGTGGGCATGCGCGGACTGCGAAGCACGATCGCGCTCGTCGTTGTTCTCGCCGGCCTGGCGGCCTACATCTACTTCGTCACCTGGAAGAAACCCGCCGAACCGACCTCGAAACAAGAGAAGGTCTTCGCCGGCCTGCAGACCGACAAGATCGACGAGTTGAAGGTGACGTCGGACAAGGGCGAGGTCAGCAGCCTCAAAAAGGACCACGGCAACTGGCAGCTCATGGCTCCGGTCGCCGCGAAAGCGGACGAGATGGAAGCGACCGCCATCGCCAACGCGCTCGGACAGCTCGAAATTGTCCGCGTCATCGACGAGAACCCGAGCGATCTGAAGGACTACGGCCTCGCGATGCCCCGCATCGAAGTCGAGTTCAAGGCCGCCGGCGACAAGGAGTATCGCCGGCTGTTCATCGGCGAAAAGTCGCCGACCGGGGCCGATCTGTTCGCCAAGCGCAACGACGAGAAGAAGGTCTTCCTCATCCCCGCGTTCCAGGAAACGACGCTGAACCGATCGACCTTCGACCTGCGCGACAAGACGCTGCTCAAATTCGAACGCGACAAAGTGGACGGCGTCGAGGTGAACGTGGGCGGTAAGACCGTTCAACTCGCCAAAGACAACGCCGAGTGGAAGATCACGCAGCCTCTTCAGACGCAGGCGGACCTTGGCAGCATCGAAGGACTGATCGGCCGGGTGCAGACCGCGGCCATGAAGTCGATGGTCACGGAGACGGCGAGCGCGGCCGATCTGAAGAAATACGGGCTCGACAAACCGGCCGCCAGCATCGATCTGAAGTTGGGCAGCGCCCGCGCCACGCTCGCGCTCGGCGGAAGGGCCGACGACAATACCGTGTACGCGCGCGACACGTCGAAACCGACGGTGGTAACGGTCGACAGCGCGCTGGCCGACGAACTGAAGAAAGGCGCGGACGCATACCGGCGCAAGGACATCTTCGAGTTTCGTCCGTTCAATGCGACGCGCATCGAGGTCGCCAGAAGCGGCCAGACCGTCGCGTTCGAAAAGACCAAGGGACAAGGAAAGGACGCCGGCGACAAGTGGCGGCGCGTGAGCCCGACCGCCGGCGATGTCGACAAAGACAAGATCGACGCGCTGATCAGCCGGTTGTCGAGCATGCGGGCAGCCTCGTTCGTCGATGCGTCGGCGAAGACCGGGCTCAGCACACCGGCCATGACCGTGACGGCGAAGTTCGAGGACGGCAAGAAGGAAGAGCGCGTGACGTTCGGCAAAGTCGACAGCGACGTCTACGCGGCGCGCTCCGGCGAGCCCGGCGCCGCGAAAGTCGACACGATGGACTTCACGGAAGCGAACAAAACCCTCGACGAGCTCTCGAAATAATTCTGTCCAAGGCCTGCGCTACCTCATTTCTCCTCATCGTCCTCGCGGCCTGCCATCCGGTGGCGAGGCCCGCAGTCCTCAAATCGTCCGCGCCGGCGGCTGCGGTCATCCAGCTCCAACATGATATTGACGGGATTCTTGCCGCTCCGGGGATGGAGCGCGGCTACTGGGGCGTTCTTGTCCGGTCGCTCGCGACCGGCGAGACACTCGCCTCGGTGAACGCACGCAAACTCATGATGCCGGCGTCGACGCTGAAAGTCGTGACGCTCGCCGCGGCCGCCGAGCGTCTGGGCTGGGAGTATTCGTACGAGACGCGTATCGTCGCCGACGGTACCGCCGGCGGAGATACGCTCGAAGGGAACCTCGTGATTGTCGGCAACGGGGACCCCAGCCTCGATCGGCAGGCCCTCGACTTGTGGGCCACGCAAATCAGAACGCTCGGGATCGTAAAGGTGACCGGAACGGTCCTCGCCGACGCGCGCGCCTTCAGCGGCGAAGGCCTCGGCTTCGGATGGTCGTGGGACGATCTCGCCTATTACTACGCCGCACCGATCGCCGCGGCGCAGTTTCGCGAAAACGCCGTCGACGTCACGCTGCGGCCTGGGCCCTCACCCGGTTCGCCGGCGGCGTACGAGCTGATGCCCGCGGGGATTAACGGATTGCAGGTCGAGAACCACATGACCACCGGCGCCGCGACGACTGCTCCGGAATTCGTGGCGCGGCGCGGGCCACACTCACCCGCCGTCGTGCTCGAGGGCGTCGTGCCTGTTGGAAGCACGCCGGTGACGCGCTCGCTGTCGGTCCACGACCCGGCGCGGTACCTGGCGGCGGCCTTCGCCGAAGCGCTTCTCGCGCACGGCGTGGCGCTCGGTTCACGGCCACCAATCGATCTTCCGTCCAATCCTATCGGGGACGCGTCGCGCGCCTCTCTTCTCGTCACCTATCGATCGGCGCCGCTGCGCGTGCTGGCGCGCCGGCTGATGGAAGTCAGTCAGAACCAGTACGCCGAAACACTGATCAAGACAGTAGGCGCGCAGGCTGGAGCGCCGACCTTCGACGGCGGACTGAAAGCGGTCGAGGCGGTTTTGGCCTCGTGGGGCATCGCCGCCGATGACACGATCCTGCGCGACGGTTCCGGCCTCTCGAGATACGACCTCGTCACGCCCGAATCGTTCGTCCAGGTGCTGACGCATATGTACGGCGACGCGGCGCAACGGATGCCGTTCTTCTCGTCGTTGAATGTCGCGGGTCAAAGCGGAACGATCGCCGCTCGTTTGAAAAATACGCCGGCCGCCGGTAATGCACGCGCGAAGGACGGCGCGATGTCCGGGGTCCGCGCGCTGTGCGGGGTGGTCAGCACGGCCGACGACGAGCTGCTGGCATTTGCGATCCTCGCGAACAACTTCGCCGTTCCGGGTCCCACCGTCACGGCCGCGATCGACGCCATCGTCGTGCGTCTCGCGTCGTGGTCACGCCATTGATCAATCCCACGAGCGGTCGTTCACCGGGCGGTCACCGCCGTGCGCACCTGTGGGGCCGTCTGCCGTTGCGAGTCGGTGGCCGGCAATTCGAAGAAAAATGTCGCGCCGCCTGATTCGTTGCCATGGTAACCGATGGCGCCGCCGTAAGACTCGACGATCCCGTAGCTCACCGACAGCCCCAACCCCGTGCCTTCCCCCACCGGCTTCGTCGTGAAGAACGGCTGGAACAGCTTGGGCTCATTCGCCGGGCTGACGCCTGGACCGTTGTCGACGACCTCGAGACGCACGCGCTGGCCAACATCAGAGAGACGGATGACCATTCGCCCTTGCGGCGAACCCGCCGCCTGGATCGCCTGCTGGGCGTTGATGACGAAGTTCAAGACGACCTGCTCGAGCTCAGTGAAATTCGCGTACACGTTTCTGGTGGACGATGCCTGGACGTCAAGGACGATATCGGCGGCGGCGAGGTTCGCGCGCCGGAGCTGCACGACTTCGGCGATGACGTCGCGAAGGTCGACGGAGGTGGGTGGTCCCGCCTGCTGGCTGCTGAACCGGGCCAGGTTCCGAATGATCTCGCGGGCGCGAGCGCTCTGGGTCTTGACGAACGCGATATCAAGGAGCGCCTCGCTCGACAAATCACGCCGGCGCTCGAGCAGCTCGGACGCGCCCAGGATGGCCTGCAACGGATTGTTCAGCTCGTGGGCGACGCCCGAGACGAGCACGCCGACAGCGGCCAGACGCTCCTGGCGCACGACCTGCCGCTGCAGCGACTCGAGCGTCTCGCGCATCTTGCGCTCCTGCTCGACCTGCCGGTCGAGCGCCTCGCGCGTGTGCGCAAGATTCTGCGCCATGCTGACGAACGCGTCCTGAAGATCGCCAAGCTCCCGATTCAGGACCTCCGCAACGCGGGCCGGCGGCGACAGATCGCCCTGCGCAATACGCTGCGCGGCGCCACGCAGATGATTGAGCTGGCGCGAGAGACGACCGCCCATCCACAACCAGAAAAACAACGGCACCAGCACCGCGATTGCACTGATCGCGAGATCGCGCTGCCACAACGGCCAGAGCCGCGCTTCGACGACGCTCCTCGGGATGCCGACGGTCATCACCCATGCGCCGCGGCCGACGACCGCGGAAGCGAAGAGGCGATCCACGCCGTCGATGTCCTTGCCGGCCGACGCTCGCGGCGTGGCCCCAGGCTCGGTCGGCGCCGCCGCCGCCATCGTGGTACCGATGAATCGATCGGCCTCGCGGCTGCGAGCCAGCACGAGACCTCGGCGATCGGTCAACGTGATCACGGATCCTTCCGCCAGGGGAAGACTGCCGAACAGCGTTTGCAGCTGCGACAGATCGATGCCAAAGTCCAATACGCCGACAATCGAACCGCCTGCGGCGCGGACCGGATACGCGAGCACGACGGTCGGCTTGTGTGAGACCGGACCGATGATCAGGTCGCTGACGACTGGTTGGCCGGATGCGACCACCTGCTGGACGTACGGGACCGTGACACTCTGGCTCACGACGTCGCGCGCCTGCAGTCCAGAGCCTTGCAACGTTCCATCGGGTGCGCGCAACACGACGTTCAGCACAAGGGGTTGATCGCGCAGCACGCCGGCGAACAGCCGATTGCATTCCTCGCGGTTCAGCGCGATCACCGCCGGGTGACGAACGAGGACGGACGCCATCGAATCGAGACCGTGAAGATACCGGTCGAAATAGGCGACCGACGTGGCGGTGATGGACGCGGCTTCGGCCTGCACCTCCGCACGCCGCTCGAGACGCGTGCGGTTCGCGGACCACGCGGCGCCGATCACGATGGGCAGCAGCAACAGACAGGCGGACACGAGGACCTGTCGCCGGATTGGTTGCGCGGCGAGAATCTTCAAGGGGCGTAAATTTTAGCAAGGCCGCGCCTCAAACCAACGAGAAACATGACGGTCCCGGCGCAGCCTCGCTAGTTCCACCTTTATCACAGCCCCGCTGCGCGGGGCTAGCCGTCTTGACCGAAAACTTGACCCGTTTGGTGCAAGTTTTGGGACTCAGGACGGCTAGTGCCGAACACCGCGACGTCCGCGCACCGCGCGATCTCACGCAGCAGGGTGCGCCGCCGGGCGCGGGCGTCACTCGCCCTTGGCACGGCGGTCCTTCCGTCGGCGCGTCTGCCACCGGGC
>JAHFUI010000173.1:7941-9409 GCA_023265175.1 Acidobacteriota bacterium | reverse complement strand
AGCGTGTTGCGAAATTAGCCTCACGCGGGTGGCCGCGAACGGGGCGCCCCGCCGGGCGCGGAGGCGTGGGCCGTGACAGGCGCTTTTCGCCGAGCACCCGGTGGGGCTGTTCGCGGACAGGACCCGCCTCGGGCTAATTTCGCAATGCACTCCTAATTACTTCGCGCGGGGCCCCACCCCCGCGCGCTGGCACAGCTTCGCAGCTCCTCGGCCTCGAGCGTAGACTCTCGGCCTCGGATGAAGGCCGCGAGATCCTACGTAGTGTCCGGCTTCAGAGTGTGTGAATCAATCCGCTGGCAAACAGTGAACCACGAAGGACACAAAGGCCACAAAGCAAGTTCTCTCAAAGAAAGAACCTTTGTGATCTTCGTGCTCTTTGTGGTTCCCGATTTCTTCTCACGCTCTTCAGCCGGACCGTTCGCCGGACGGTTTCTCAACGCGGCGCCGAATCAGCGGGCGCTCTGCGCGCGACCTGAGCAAAGTAATTCGTGATGCCGTCGGGATCGGCGAGCCACACGGTCCGCAGCGTCGCCGTGAAGTCGCTGAGCGGTCGATCGATCTTGACGCCGCTGGCCTTGGCGCGCGCGTCGATCGCCTCGACGTTGCCGACGACGTACTGGATGCCGGCGCTCGTCTTGTTGACCGGGAGCCCTTTGCCGAACGACCAGACGTTGATCGTCGTCGATCCGAGGCGATAGGGGTACTTGGTGGTGCCGAGCAGCACGTCCTCGACCGGACTGAGCTCTTCGAGTCCGACGAACCCGCGATAGAAGGCGCGCGCCTTCTCGATATCCGAGACCGTCAACCCGATTTCGAGGCGGTCGTAGCTTTCCGCAGGCCCGCCAGGCGCGACCACGATCTCGACCCATTGATTGCTGGGATCGCGAGCCAGCGCGACTCGCGTTGTTCCGCCGCTGCTGGTTCTGTTGCGAAATTCTGGCGCCGGATAACCGTGTTCCTTGAACCGCGCGGTCAGCGCGGCTTCATCGGGAAAGAAGAACGTCAGCACGCGGAGTCCGATGACGTCCCGCACGCCGCCGGCCGGCGCCTGGGCTTCCGACGAGGCCGGCTGGAGCTTGATCTCGGAAGCGCCGGCGTGGAAGCGCGTCATCTGGCCGCCGCCGGGCATGGAAAGCGTCGGCAATGGCTTCAGCCCGAGGACGTCGCCATAGAACTCCTTCATCCTCGCCGGGTCGACCACGAACCGTCGAAAGACGTTCGTCGCCTGCTGCGTGAAAACCGGCCGGGTGGCATCGGCGTTCGCGCTCCCGCCTCCGCTCGCTTGCGAATAGGCGCGAGCTTCGGCAGGTCCGCCGAAGCGCAGCGTGAAATCCGTGGCGCGAAGGCGGACTGCGGACACGTTGACCGAGATCGCCGCGACCAGCAACGACGACAACAAGCATGCGGACCGGAACTTCATCGGTGTCTCCTTCACGACTGACGACTGTCGACTGACGACTGTCGACTG
>JAHFUI010000173.1:0-7841 GCA_023265175.1 Acidobacteriota bacterium | reverse complement strand
CGACTGACGACTATTTCCGTTCATCCATCCACTCGTACAACCGCCGTACGCCGCGGATGTCGGCGCCGGGACGCTGGATCTCTGGGAAATCTGTTCGATGCGACGTGAGGTCCACGCGTCGGGCTGCGTCATCCGCCGGCACGCCCTGCTTGCGCAGATCGGCGGCCTGGGTCATCAGGTCTCTCAGGTAGCTCTGATAGGCCGTGATCCGGGACTTCTCCTTGAAGGGCACGCCGTGTCCAGGCAGCACGAGATCGAAGTCCAGCTTCTTAAGCGCGTCGAGGGTCGTCAGCCATTCGTCGAACATCGCGTCGCCCATGTAGGCGAGCGTCGATTCCATCAGGTCGCCGGTGCAGACGATCCGCTCTTTTGGCAGAAAGACGACCGTATCGCCTCGCGTATGGCCGCGGCCGAGGAACAGGAGCTGGATCTCGCGCGCCCCTCGGTTCAGCACCATCTTCGACGAGTAGGTCATGTTCGGCGGCGTCGGCTTGATCTCCTCGAGCTGCTTCCATCCGGTCTCGGCGGTCGCGAGCTGTCGCTCGAGTGTGGCGCGGCGTGCGGCGTCCTTCTCGTCGGCCAATTGTCGCTTCAGCGCGTCGATGCGGTTCGGCACGTTCGTCAACTGCGAGGTCTTGAACGGCTCGCGGTGCAGCACGTCGAGGTTCAGGATGGCGTACCGCACGTATTCGTGCGCGATGATGTCGGCCGTGTCCGCAAACACCGAGTTGCCGTCGGTGTGGTCGTAGTGAAAGTGCGTGTTCACGACGTACCGGACCGGTTTGTCCGTGATGGTTTTCAGGTCTTCGACGAGCGCACGCGCCGCGGCGGGCGTCGTGCCGGTGTCGACGATCAGCACGTCGCGATCGTTGACGATGACCGGAATGTTGCTGCCGGTCGCCATCGCCCCCGTCGATGTCGCGTAGAACACGCCGTCCGCGATCTTCTCGAACGTGAACGCCCTGGCGGCGGTCACCGGATATGGTGAGGGGCGCGGCGCCTGCGCGATCACGCCGATCGCGCACAGCGCGAGGGTCACCGCTGAGACAACCGTCGCGATGGTGCGGATCTTCATGAGCGCAACTCCGGAGTCTCTCGATCCCGATGTCGTGCAGACCTTCGGGTTCACCCGACAACCTTCACTTCGACGGCAGCGCGAACACCATGTACTGGCTCGGGCCCGGTGCGGGCGGGTCGCCGACTTTCGGCGGAAACACGCCGGCGCCGCCCACGGCGACCGCGACGAACTCTCGTCCGCCGACTTCGTAGACAGCCGGAACGCCTTCAGCGGCCGCGGGAAGATCCCGCTGCCACAGGACCTTGCCGTTGTCCTGGTCGTAGGCGCGGATCTTTCGATCCGTCGAGGTGCCGATGAAGATCAACCCGCCGGCGGTGACGACCGGCCCGCCTCGCGGAGCGTGGCTGCCGGGCGCGAGCCCGGGGAACTCGCCGTCTGGAATCTGCCAGAGGATCGTGCCTTTGTTCAAATCGTAGGCGGTGATGTTCGACCACGGCGGACCGATCGCCGACAGGCCGGTGCTCTGCAACAGGAAATCGTACGGCGAGGTGTACGCCACGAAATCGGGGCCCGCATTCGGCGGCGGTGCAACAGGGGCCGGCGGAGCACCATCGCGCGCGCCGCGACCCTGCGGACCGCCAGGCGCCGCCCCCGCGCCGCGTGCACCTTGACCTTCCGGCCCTGACGGCACGGCGCCGGCACCGCGTCCGCCTCGCGCGTCGCCGCCCGCCGCGGCAGCATCGCCGCGGCCGCCCCGTCCTCTCTGTCCCGGCGCGCCGGGCGCCACAAGCTTGTCGAGCGTCGGCAGATTCTTGCTGACGACGTACATCGTGCCCTTCGTCGGATCGACGGCGGCGCTTCCCCAGTTGGCGCCGCCGTTGTGGCCGGGAATCGAAATCGTGCCCTGAAGGCTCGGCGGCGTGAACAACCCTTCATTACGCGCGTCCTTGAACATCTCGCGCACCTTCGCCTGATCGGCCTCAGACAGGAACGGGTTGATGTCCTTCTCCGTGAACGTCTGGCGCGCGAATGGAGGCGGCGCGGTGGGGAAGGGCTGGGTCGGCGATGTCCACTCGCCGGGCACATCCGTTTGCGGCACCGGGCGCTCCTCGATCGGGAAGAACGGCGTGCCGGTGACGCGATCGAATACGAACACGAACCCGTGCTTCGTGGCCTGTGCGACGACGTCCACGTTGCGCCCGTCCTTGCGCAGCGTCAGGAGCTTCGGCGCCTGCGGAAGATCGTAGTCCCACAAATCGTGGTGGACGAGCTGGTAGTGCCACAGCCGCTTGCCGGTGCGCGCGTCGAGCGCGACGAGACTGTTGCCGAACAGGTTGTTGCCTTTGCGGTTGCCGCCGTAGAAATCGAACCGCGCGGTGCCGAACGGAATGTAGACGATGCCGCGTTTGTCGTCGACGCTGAGCTCGCTCCAGTTGTGGACGCCCCCGCCCGCGCCCAGAAAGCCCTCCGGCCAGGTGTCGGCGCCGAACTCGCCCTTGTCCGGCACGCTATGGAAGGTCCATTTGAGCTCGCCGGTGCGCACGTCGTACGCGTGCGTATCGCCGGGATTCGACGTGTAGGCCGCGCCGCCGGCGGGCAGCGACATGATGATCAGGTTCTCGAAGATCCGTCCCGGATTGCCGGTTTGCAGCGGCCGAATGTTGGTGACGTCGCGCTGAAGCCCGACTCTGACGTCCACCTTGCCGTTGTCGCCGAAGGAGGCGACCGTGCTGCCGGTCTTCGCGTCGATCGATGTCAGGAACCCGCCGTTCATGAACAAGAGACGCCGTTCCGATCGGTCCTTGCTCTCCCAGTAGCTCATGCCGCGATCGCCGACGGCCCCCTCGTTCCGGTGCGTCCACACTTCTTTCCCGGTCGCCGCGTCGATGGCGACGATCGATCGGTTCGCGCCGAGCACGTACATCACGCCGTCGACGACGACCGGATCGAACCGCAGCGTGCCCGTTCCCGCCGGATAGGTCCACACCACGTCGAGCTTGCTCACGTTGGATTTGTTGATTTGCTTGAGCGCGGAGTACTGATTGGAATCAGCCGACCCGAGATAGCTGCTCCAAGTCGTGTGCGGCTTGTCGTCTGCGGCAGAGACCGCGCCGCGGCTGAAGCTGCCCCACAGCGCCGCCGCGCCGATTGCGGCGAGCAACGAACATCCTCGAGATGCATGCATGGCGATTGTCCTCATGTTCCTCACCGTTTATCCGCCTCGATTCGAATCTGCTTCAGCGGCTCGATGTCGATCCCGATTGTGTAGACGCCGTCCCACACCGAGCGGGCGGCCGATACGGCCGGCGGGGTCTGCTGGGCACGAAGCGGCGCGAGCAGCGCGCCGGCCGCCAATCCGACGATCGTGACACCTGCCGCCGCGAATTTCACCGGCACCTCGTTCATCCGGGCCAGGAGGGAAAGGGCTTACTATAGCAGCGCGGCTGCGCCGCAACCAACGAACTGCGCACCCGCGCTTAGCGGCGGGCCCATTCGGGCCCCCCGATCTAGTAGAACAAACGCAATCTTGTCAGAAAGACAAGGTTTCAGGCGTTTGTTTTACAGGGAGGAACATTATGCGTCGGCGCATGTGGCTGCTCATCGCCTGGTCGTGTCTGGCCGCGGCGTGTCGGCCGTCAGTCAACGTGAACCAGGAGCTTCAGACGCTGCTGGCGCGGGATCGGGCGTGGTCGCAGACGACGAAGGACATGCCGAGGTCGCTGGACACGTTCATGTCGTACTACGCGCCGAGCGCATCGGTGTATCCACCCGGCATGCCGATCGCGACCGGTTCAGCCGCGATTCGGGCCGCGTTGACGCCCATGGCGCAACTCCCGGGCTTTGCGCTGCAATGGAGCCCGACGAAAGCCGACATGAGCGCGTCGGGCGATCTCGGCTACACGGCCGGCACGTTCGCGCTGACGACAAACGACGCGACGGGGAAGCCGGTGGTTGAACAAGGCAAATACATCGAGGTGTGGAAGAAGCAATCGGACGGGGAGTGGAAGGTGATCGAAGACATCTTCAACCCCGATGCGGCGCCGCCGCCGGCGAAGTGACCGCCGATTTCTTCACAGGTCTAACGGTTCACTCAGTGTCCCGGCGCTGTGTATGAGCCGGACTTCTTCACCGCCTGATCGATCTCATCGGGCGTCAGCAGCACCGTGAGGTTCCCGCGCAGGGCGCCCGTTCCGCCGATCGTCAGCGACGCGGCCGCAGCGGCGGCGTTGTCCGGCAAGTCGACGATGGCAATGACGTCCGTCTCGCCGAACGCGAAGTAGAGCGCTTCGATCTTGCCGCCAAGGCTCTCGATCAGGCGCGCGGCCACTGCGCGGCGCTTCGTCCCGCCGTCCTTCACCAATCCTTTGATCCCCTCGGCTGTGTAGGATGCGGTCAACAGATATTTCGGCATGTGTACCTCCTGTAAGTGGCCCGACTATACCGCTAATCGACCTCGACATCGCTGTTCCGTCGTGGGCGGCACCCGATTTCACCGCGCGCGTAGCGCGAGGGGCCCAGGCGCGCGGCGACGGTGAGACCGCGGGACGGGCGTTCACCAGCGGCGTGTCTTCCGCGGAAGAGCCATGATACGTCGACACCTCCGCACTCATTGCCTTCACGGATCGGTCCGACGGGCACCACGCGCTCTTCCGGAGACTCTTCTCCGACTCGCCTCGGCTCGTGACCACGACGCTGGTGGTTGCGGAGGGCCATGGCTGGTTCCTGAAGCGGTACGACCGCATGCGGGCGTTGCAGTCGCTCATCGAGGCGCTCACGCCGCGCTGCGGGTGGCCGCCGTCGGAGGGGAGGAGCAGACTGGCGGCATCCGGATGCTCCGGAAATTCGCGGACCAGGATCTTTCTCTGACGGACGCCGTCGGCTTGCCCGTGATGGCGGTGCAGCGCATCAACGCGTGCTGGTCGACAGACCGCCATCTGGGCCTGACCGGCGTCGCCCTCGTCACGGACGAACAGTGAGAGCCGACCCTCATGGCAGAAGTTCAAGTGCGCGGGTGAGGCGTGGGCCGATGCGGATCGCGCTGAAGTCGCGTCGATCAGTGGTCAGAACTCGGTAGACCTGACGGCGTTCAGCGATGGCGGCGACGATCCCGTCGACCAGTCCCAAACTCAGGTTCTTGAATCTGGCGTCGAGCTCAAGAGCCCGAGCAATGTCGGAAGGAACAGGCAGCTCGTACTCGTAGCGCGTCGCTGGGTCGAAGATCTCGGCGACGAGCTTGCGCATGGCAGCCCGATCCTCTCGAAGGAAGTAGTCCACCTCCGCGAGAACAAGCCCTGGCACGACGATCAGGCTCGCCGACGTCAGGACCTTTTCGTACTCTGGGAAGCTCGGTCCACCGTCTGCTGCGCGGGCGAGCGCTCGGAGGAGCCCGCCCGTGTCAGCAACGATCGGAGGACTCAACCTTCGAGATTCCGGAACAGCTCGGACTCATCCCCCAGTTTCGTGTCCGTGGATTCAAATAGACGCGTCGACGGAGGACGCCGTCCCGAATAGTACCGTGAAGCCACGACGCGCAGGCCCTTCCGAATGAGCTCGGACGCAGAGTGTCCTGCCGCCCGAGCGCGCTTCAGCGCCCGCACATCCTTTTCGTCCAGGCGAATCGTCGTCGAAATGAGTCGTGCCATACACTCACCATACAACGAACAACGTGCGGAACGCAATGAGCCGAACCGGGTCACCATTCACCGCGCGCCGTCTTGCGCGACGTATCGGGGCGATCGAGCGCGCCTTTCTTTGCGTCGATGCGGATGTGCGAGTCGATTTATCCGAAGACCTTACGCCACAGTCACGTCCCAGTTCGACGTTGAGCGGCTCGCCGCCTCACGGTAAGCTATTGATTCCACTCAACGGAGAGATGTCCGAGTGGTTGAAGGAGCACGCTTGGAAAGCGAAGCGGGCGAGCAACGCTAAGCCACTCCGAGACACGTCAAAGCGTAATTCCTCAGCGACTTAACGGTCCAAAACGATCACTCCGTATGCCTCCGTAAACGTCCATGTGAAGAGAGGTTTTGAGGCGCACGTATCACAGTCCTATCACAATCGGCATTGTCAGTTAGCGAATGCCATCCGCACGCCGGTGCGAGCGCGCGCCAAGGACTAGCGAGTCGGTTCAAATAGCTCGATCGGATTCCCGTCAGGATCCTCTATTTGGATCTGTCGACCACCGGGACCGGTTTCCATCTCGTTACGAAAGCGAAGTCCTGCCTGATGAAGTGCCGGTGACGCCATCAGCAGCAAGGCCACCCAGAACAGCGGCCAGTTGAACGTCGTCGGCAGCACCTGCAGGACCGCGTCACGGCCATCCAGCAGCGCCCGCCAGGTGTCGATCATGAAGACGGCGAGCGCCAGCACGATCCCGACGCAGGCAAGCGCCCACGCCCACCGGGCGTCGGTCGCACCATCACCCGACTGCGTCGCGAGCGTGCCCCACAGGATCATCACCAGCGCGATACTGACTGGCGCGAGCACAGGCCCCCACCATGGCAGCGGCAGCAGGAACAGGATGTCCCAGTCCAGCAGCGTCCTCGGCCAGCCCGAGATGAGGCGAAGGAAGACGTAATAGAAGATGTCCCAGGCGCCGAACGCAAACGCCGCGTAACCGGCGCGACGGCGCCACGTGCGCCCCGCGAGCATCCCCAGCGTGGCGATCATGACAAGCGTGGCCGCCTCGCGCCACAATTCGACGTTGCCGAGCGCTCCGATCATCGGCAGCGGGTCTGCCTGGTACGGCTCGATCCGATCGACGAGCGCGCGGATGTAAGACACGCTTGCGGCTTCGACCCAGGCCATCGCGATCGCGAAGGCCATGACGGTCGCCCAGCGCGTTCGCTCCGACCGGGGTCCCCGCCGCGCGGACTTTGCGCGGTGGGGTGGAGGCAGGTGACCGGTCATCGCAGCCCCTCCGCAACGCCCGCGACGCTTCGCGTCCGCGCCTCGACCTGGCGGATGCCCGCCTCGACGCGGCCGATGACCTCGTCTGGCGTCGAGGTGCCGGCCGTCAGTCCCACGACCTGCGCGGCATCGAACCATTCGGGGCGGACGTCTGCGTCGGTCTGCACGTGATGCACGCGGGCGCAGTAGCGCGCACAGGTCTTTACTAGTTCGCGCGTGTTGTTGCTCGACCGGCCGCCGACCACAATGACGACGTCGGCCTGGCGTGCCGCCTCGATCGCCGCGGACTGCCGTTCCTTGGTGGGCTTGCAGACCGTGTCGAGGAAGCGCACGTCCGATTGCGGGAATCGCCGTCGGATCAGGTCGACCAGGTGCCGCACCTTCTCTACCGCCTGCGTGGTCTGGGCCGCCACGCCGAGGCGCGGATGCTCCTCGAGCGCGAGGACGTCATCGTCTTCGAGCACGACGTCGAAGCGATCGAGGTCACCGGTGAGGCCGCGCACCTCCACGTGGTCGCGTTGCCCGACGATGACGACGTGGTAGCCCTCGCGCGCGAGGGCCGCGACGGCGCGGTGCGCGACGTGGACGAGCGGGCACGTGGCCTCGACCACCGTCAGCCCCAGGGCGCGGGTCCGCGCGAGGGTCCGCTCGGACGTGCCGTGGGCCGTCACCATCAGGGTCGGCGTTTTGACGTGTGCGACGTCCTGCGCGACCGCGATGCCCTTCGCCTCGAGGGCGCTCAGGACGGTGGGGTTGTGGACGAGGTCACCGAGGATCGTGAGGGGGCCGGCGCCGGCGTGCTCGAGCGCGAGCGCGATGGCATCGCGAACGCCGAAACACATGCCGAGGTGGGCCGCTCGGAGGATACGCATCTGCGACAGGTACTTTACACAAAGAACTCTGTATTGTAAAG
>JAHFUI010000172.1 GCA_023265175.1 Acidobacteriota bacterium | reverse complement strand
GCCATCGGCTCTCGACTTGTTCGGGACCACGCCCACACTGGCACTTCCGTCACGACCAGCAAGAACTTCGACCCCGACCACGCGCTCTCCCATGCCACCCCAGATGCTCCACGTCCGGGGGAAAGGGGGTGTTGTGCGCGTCATCGACAAAACTTGACTCAAGTACTCAGATTTCACGTGGTCAAGGCTTCTAGACGGCGGTCGGGAAGGACGATAGGAAGTATTCCATCGCGAGCGGGCTGGTCCGACACGCAGTCCCGCAACGCCCGGGCACACCCCCGCCTTCCGCCTCGCCGCGCGGCGTCAGGATTCGGCGTCAAACGGGGCGACATCCTCGTCCCCACGAAGGTCGGGAACGTCTACCCGGCTCGGCGGGGTCGCGCAGGACGCGTCTCGGGGAACTCGGTCGGCAGGCCGAGATGCCGCAGGATCCGTTGAATCATACTGACCTGCTCAATCAGGGCGACGAGTCGCATGTGCCCGCCACAGCGAGGACACGCCAGGACCTCGAATCCGAAGGGCCCTCAGCCAAGCGAACTGCGTACCGCGTCGATTTCGGCCTGATTCCCGAGAGACCGACAACGGGCCTCGCAAAATCTGCGACGCCAAACAGTCGACCCCGCGGCGAATTTGATACTGTATGCGGCGGAGGACGCCATGCGACTGTCTGCCGTTTCCCTCTTGACGATGTTCCTTGCGGCCGGCTCCGCCGGCGTCGCGGCCGCTCAAACGACGACGCTTCCCTACGACCACGTCCACCTGGCGGTGCCCGATCAGGCCAAGGCCGTCGAGTGGTATCGCACGATGCTCGGTGGTCAGTTGTCGAGCGAGGGCAAGGATCGCGTGACGTTCGGCAAGACGCGGTTCATCTTCCTCAAGGCCGAGAACGCCCAGCCGAGCGCGAACACGGCCATCGATCACATCGGCTTCTCGTTCGCGGATCTCGACGCGAAGATGAAGGAGTTCGCGGCGGCGGGCGTGAAAGTCGTGACGCCGGTGCGCGACGTCCCCGGGCTCTTCAAGCTGGGCTTCATCGAAGATCCATGGGGCGTGAAGATCGAAGTCGTCCAGGATCCCGAGACGCTCGGCTTCCACCACATCCACCTGCGCGCGCCCGATCCGGCCGCCTCCCTCGCGTGGTATCAGGAACGGTTCGGCGGCGAGACGGCGAAATTGAGAGGCCGGATCGACGCGCTCAAGTACGGCGACGTCTGGGTGCTCGTGCAGAAAGGCGACGCGACGCCGAGCGTCGGCCACGCGATCGATCACGTCGGCTGGCGCGTGCCCGACCTCGACAAGAAGCTCGCCGAACTCAACGCGAAGAACATCAAAGTGCTGCAGGGCGTGACGGCGCTGACGCTCGCGACCGGCGTCGTGCACTTCTCGTTCGTCGAAGATCCCAGCGGCACCAAGATCGAAATCGTCCAGCGGTAGTGTTCAGCCTCGAGGCCTACCTCGCGCGCATCGGCTGGCGTGGCCCGCTCGAACCCACGCTGGCCACGCTGACGGCGCTCCTGCGCGCCCACATGGCGCGCATCCCGTTCGAAAACCTCGACGTGCTGCTCGGCCGGGGGGTTCGGCTCGACCTCAACAGCGTACACGCCAAGCTCGTCCTCGCGCAGCGCGGCGGCTACTGCTACGAACACGCAACGCTCCTTGCGGCCGCGCTCGAGCGCATCGGCTTCCACCCTGTCGCCCACGCCGCGCGCGTCGTCATGGTGACGCCGCGGCCGGCGTCCCCGCGCACGCACATGTTCCTGAGCGTGGCCGTCGGCGGCGCCACGTACCTGCTCGATCCCGGCTTCGGCGGCCACGGCCCGCTCATCCCCGTGCCGATCGTCGAGGGACAAGACCTGCGCGCTGGCCTGGACCTGCATCGCCTGACACGGCGCGACGGCGAGTGGGTGCTCGAAGCGCAGATCGGCGGCACGATGACGCCGTTGTGGATGTCGACACTCCAAACGGAATCGCCGATCGACTTTCTGATGGCCAACCACTTCACGTCGAC
This sequence comes from Acidobacteriota bacterium, assembly GCA_023265175.1. GTDB lineage: Bacteria > Acidobacteriota > Vicinamibacteria > Vicinamibacterales > CAVVIG01 > JAHFUI01. The sequence continues at coordinate 7,411 of JAHFUI010000172.1, read as the reverse complement.
CTGGAAGGAATCGCCGTTCGTGAACCGGCTGATGCTGCGGGCGCTGACGCCCGAGGGGCGGGTGTCGGTGATGAACCGCGACGTGACGATCTCACGGGGCGGGACGATCGAAAAGCTTGAGCTTGCTGACCGAAGAGCCCTGCGGACCCTGCTCGCCGACTATTTCGGCTTCGACCTGCCGGAGGTCGAGCGCTTGCGCGTGCCATCCGTGCCTGAGTGGACGTAGAACGTCCGGATAAAAAGCCGGACGCTACGACTTGCCGAAACTGCGACTTGCCGAAACCCGTGATAATCGCCTCCACGTTGTGCGTGAAGCGGATACTGATCTCCGAGTCGATGACGATGAGCTCGTCGGCCCAAGCGACTGACTGGAGCGCCTCACCGATGCGTGCCGCTTCGTTCTTGGTGATGATGGTGACCGAGAGCTTCGGCACCCGGGTATACTACCCCGCGGGTAGCGCCCCCCTTGATCTTGATGAGGATTGAAACGGCATGAGCACGAGCGACCCTGTGTCCCGATCGGCACTGGCGGACGGCTCGCTGCGCCGTGCCATCCGCGAGTCCGTGCAGAAGTTTCTCGATCTCGAGCGCTACCAGCTCTTCATTTTTGGGTCCGAAGCATCCGGCGTGGCCGACCGCCGCTCCGACATCGACATCGGGATTCTTGGTCCACAGCCCGTCCCGAGTGCGACCATGCAGCACATTCGCGAGAAGCTCGAAACGCTCCGCACGCTGCGGCCCTTTGACGTCGTCGATCTGAGCGCCGTGGGCGAGTCGTTCAAAGCCGAAGCACTGGAACATGCCGAGCGACTCTAGAGCCGCGCTCGTGAAGAAGACCAGTCTCCTGCTGGGGGATCTGCACAAGGCCGTGCGGCGACTCGGCGAGGCGTTGGCACAGCCCGAGACCGAGTTTGTTCGCGACGCGGCCATCCAGCGATTCGAGTTTGGTTTCGAACTGGCGTGGAAGAGCGTTCAAGCCGCCGCGAGGCTCGAGGGGCAGGACTGCGCATCGCCCAGGACGGCGTTCTCGACGGCATAGCGCAACGGATGGATTGCTGACGAGGCGGCGTGGCTCGACATGCTGGAAGACCGCAACAAGACGTCGCACACCTACCGCGAGGAGATGGCTAAAGAGGTTTTTGCCAGTTTGCCCCGCCATCTTCCGGCGCTCCGTCAACTCCACGAAGCCTTGGCCGCGCGGGTACGGGAGAGTGAGAGCCAGATCCTTCAGCCCAAGCGCCAAGGACAGTGATAACGCCTATGCCGCCCATAGCTGGGAACCCGACTAGGACCGTATGAGATCGTCGCGCCCATCGGCGCGGGCGGCATGGGCGACGTGTAGTACCCGGACAGCTACGAGGACCGGCTCACCGAGATGTACGCCGGGGCGTTCCGCCACATCCACTTGATGAACCACACGTAATGCACACGCGGCCTTCTGGCCGGTGCGTTTCGCGTAGGTTTTATCGGGAAAAAGAGATGGTTGACCTATCTTAAACCGCTGCCTTTCAGAAAACCGTATCCGCTGCACACCGCGTCGAAGATGAAATTGCCTCGCCAGCCATTGAGGGAGAAGCAGTGGCCGGTGAGGCGTTCATGATCCTTCCACTTGTGCCGCACCTCGGCTACTCGCGGGTAGCGGGCGCACTGCAACGACTCAAACTCATTGTCTGGCATGTGGGCGAGGGACATGACCCACTGTTGTAGAAACGCTTCGGGATTGCGTCCTGCGGATTTTGCGGTTTCGTGAAAGTGCAGCCGCACGTCTTCCTGGTCGGATCGCCAAGCGTCTTGAAACTCCCGCGCGAGACCTTCGCACTCCGTGCAACGCAGCTGTCTCAGATTGGGCACAGCGCACTCGAGGGTAGCCCCGTCCCCCTCAAGAGCGCACGGGGCCGCAACCTTAATCTCAACTGCGACTCCCACGAACGCGCCTCGCCAGAATCGTCATCCCAAGAGATGCGGGGCGCTCACGCTTCGTCCCGAAGCCGCTTAGCGGCGGAGACGAGCGACTCGAGCTTGGCCCTAATGACCGGCAGCTCGTTCATCGGCCGGGCGGAGAAGGTGCCGAAGCCGCAGTCCGGATTCAGAAAGATCTTCTCCCTCGGCAGAAACCGCCTGGCCTCGCGAACGTGGCCGACGATCTCCTCGGGGGTCTCGACGGTTTCTGTTCTCGGGTTCACGACGCCCATCCCAAGTTCCTTGTCTTCCATCGCCGTCACGTCACCCGCGCGAGGCGTCGCATATTCCAGCACCAACTGCTGAACATTGATTTGCTCGAAGGTCGCCTTGAGCGGCGCGTAGGAGCCGCCGAGGAGCGTGCGTTCCTGTCGGCTCCAGTTTCCCCGGCAGACGTGGAGGCCCGTCCGCACATCCTCGGTTCCCGCGACCACGCGGTTGATCAGCGTCACGGCAAACGCCAGTTCCTCCGCGGGATCGTTTCGGGCGGCTAACGCCGCGCACATGAACGTGCGCGTCTGCCCCTGGGTGAACACGAGCTCGGTCAGGACTGGCTCGTCGAACTGGATGAAGCTCGCGCCGGCTTCAATCAGCTCCCTGGCTTCTTCGCGAAGGATCGCGACGACATCCTCGGCCAATGCCTCTTTGCTCTCGTAGTGGCTCGCCGTCATCTCTGGCACCCACATCGCACGCGTGAGCAGGTACGGCCCAGGAAGGGGCACCTTGATCGGCTTATCCGTGTGCTGCCGGAGGAACCGAACCTCATCGGCGGCGAGAGGGCGACGCCTCGATATTCGACCAACGCAGGTCGGATTGTTGATCGAGTACGCAGGCACATCCAGGCTCTGCAGCAACTTCTCGAATCCTCCCTTGTCCTCGACGTAGTCGAGCATCTCGGCAAGCGACATCAGCCGCACGCCGCCCAGCTTCTCTGAAACAAATGAATAGAAATTGTCGCGGCGCTGCTCGCCGTCGGTGACGATGTCGATCCCAGCTTCTTCCTGAAGTCGGAGCACGTCGAGAACGGCTTCGTCGGCAACCTTGTCGAATTCCGCATCCGTGATGTGGCCGTTTCGCTTCTCAGCGGCCGCCCGCAAGAGGTTGCGGGGCCGCGGGAAGGAGCCGACCGTGGTGGTGGGAAACATTAGCGCCGCGCCGCCAGCGTACGCTGAAATAGCTCCGGATACCCCTGAGCGCGCACGGCTTCGGTCAAAGCCCTGAACCCGGTGGTTCGGCCCGGCAGCCACTCCTTCAGGCCCTCGAGGTCCATCATCTCGCGGTGATCCGGGACGGCGTAGCTCATCGACATCAGCGTGTCCAGCCACGGCCTCTCAAGTTCCGAGGAGAAGGCCTGCTTGACCGCGAACACACAATGGTCAAAACGCTCTGTGGTTGCCAGGACCCGGTATTTCGCCGGATCGAAGGTGCCGTCGGTGCTCCATCGCTGCCAGTTGAGGTCAAGCATCGCCGTCGCCTGGACATCGCCCGCCATGAGCGACTTGAGGGCCTCCATCTCGCCCCCGATGTGGTCGCCGTGCTTGCCCACGAGCACGTTGAAGTACCTGATGTCCCCTGGCTCGATGCCCTGGTTGCGCAGAAATTGGAGCGGAATGAGCGTGGCCTGAGGCGAGTCGCTTGCCCCGACCGCGATCGTTCGTCCGGCAAGATCGGACACCGAACTCACCCCGCCGTCGCTTCGTACAACCCAGTGCGTGACTCGGTCCCGGTCGGTGTCGCGCATCGCGATCGCCCGACAGGTGCTTTCCGATGCCTCCTGACACTCGAGCCATGCGAGCGGTGAATTCCATGCGACGTCGATCGTGCCCTCCATCAGAGCCTTCACCAGAAGCTCGTAGTTGCTGAAGAACACGTAGTCCATCGGGCACCCCTGGGCCTCGAAGAAGTCTTTGATGATGTCCCAAATGATCACGACCTTCGGGTCGTAGACGACCGCGCCGACGACAACGGGACGCGCCATCAGAACAGCTCCATGCCGCACAGGGCCTTGCCGATGAAGTCGTAGAGGACGTCGGAGGTCGGAGCCATGACTGTCAACGCGCGGGCGTCGCGGAAGTTGCGCTCCACCGACAGATGCTTGGCGAATGCGGCACCCCCGCACGCCTTCATCCCGAGGTCGGTCACCTGGAGGGCGGAGTCACCCCCGGCCGCTTTGGACTCGAGGATCATCAGCATCGCAGCCGGGCTTCCGGATTCGACGGCGTCGAGAACCGCGGTCAAGTGGGCTCGGGCCTTGTCGGTCTCGGTCCGCATTTGGGCTAGACGGGCACGCAGGTTCGGCAAATCGGCGAGCTTGGAGTTGAGGTGCTCGAAGCCCTTTCCGGTGAGATGAGCAGCGGTCGAGGCGACTGCGGCCTCGCAAACCCCAACGGCGATCGCCGCGTTTCCGATGCCAAAAACGGGAAGAACGGTTTGAAGCATGGAAGCGAAGCCCTGGCTCTGATCGCTCAAGGCTCGATCCGGCGTGACTCTGACCTTCGTCAACCGCATCGGCGCGCTGGCGTTGCCCCGCATCCCAAGGCCGTTCCAAGGTCCGCTCGTCGTCATCCCCGCGTCTTCCCTCAACACGAGGTAGAGCATCGTGTCGGTCGGTGCGGTGCCTCCCGCGGTTCTTGTGGACACGACGTAGCCGTCCGCCTCGCCCGCCGACGTCACGAAGGACTTATCCGCGTTGAGGACGAGGTGGCCATTGACCGATTGGGCCTGGCTGATCGGCGCCCAGAAGTGGCTTCGGGAGCCCGTTTCGCTCCAGGCGAGGGTCGAAAGATGTCTGCCGGCAGCCGCGTCGCGGAGATGCGGTCCAGCGATCCCAGGTTTCGCCGCGTAACAGGCGACTCCGCAGAGGTGCATCTTGTACACCATCGCGGTCGATGCGCATCGCTGGGCGATCTCATCGAGGACGGCGGTCATCGTTCTGAGGCCTTCTCCGAGCCCGCCGTATTCCTTGGGCACGGTCAGGCCTAAGAAACCGGCATCGGCAAGAGCCCGAAGACTCTCACGTGGAAAGGTGCCGGTCTGGTCGATGTCCGCTGCGTGCGGCGCGACCCTTTCGTCGGCGATCTTGCGGACGGTGTCGACGATCTTCTGCTGGTCTGCGTTGAGCCTATACATGGTGCCCCACTCCTACGGGGTTACGTCGAGCCGCAAGTCAATTTCAACGGCATTCCTGAACGTGTTGAATAACGGCGATCGATCGAGAGCCTCCCGCCATGCCTCTCGAACGCGCTCATCCTCGAGGCATGAGACGTACAGAACGCCTTCGATCTTCGAGATCGCGGGACTGCCCTCCTCGCCGACGACCCCGACGTAGCTCAGCGGGTTATCGAGGGTCCAGCGGAGGGAGAGTTCGGCGCGGCCGATCGGAATCCGCCGTAGGCGGCAGATCCTCTTCAGGCCGCCGATGAGGTCGGCGGCAAGGGCGCCCACGGCGAGCTCGAGCGCGCTGGGCAGATCATCCTTGGGGGCGAAGGTGATCGGCTCGCCCACTCTCCAAGAATGGGTGCGAGCGCTGGCGGTTAAGCCGTTGCACGAATCGGTGCGAACTCGCACCGTCCATTCGTGCTTCACGTGCCGCCTCCGGCACGCCAGTTCTTCCAGTCGAGCACTGCGGAGTGAGGATACATCACGCGTGGAACGTGCATCACCGCTAGGGTTTCGCCTGCGTCAGATAAGCCGCCAGCGCTTCGAGATCCGCGTCGTTGATTTCCGTCTTCCGATAGAAGGGCATGGTGGCGACGCCCTTACGCACGAAGAGCTTGACGGACTCGGACGTGAGATTCCGGCGGTCTTCGAGGGCCGCCGGCGATTTTCCCTGATACTTGTACTCCAATGACACGGTTCCCGGTGCGTTCCTCACGTCCTTGCCGTGACACGCGCTGCACCAGTTGTTGAACACGGCGCCACCGCGTTCGACGGCTGACCCTCGGTCCTGGACGGCGGCTTTGGTTCGGCTCCACGCGGGCGTCGGGAAGGCGGTCTTCTCCTGCGCCGACGCGCCTGCGGCCACACCTACAGCGATGGCGAACATCACGGCAGTCTTCATGCGCGGCCTCCCCGCAGGTGCTTCGGCCAGATATCGTACCGGCCGGCCGATAGGATGCCGTTCGGATCGACCGCGTCCTTGAGCGTCTCGTGCAACCGATGCAGCGCCCCGTTGCCAAAATCGTAGGTGCCGATCGCGAGCGGCTGAAAGTGCGCGTGGGTCCGGTAGGGGCTCCACCCACGCTCCGCACAGGCGGTGACGAGACGCTCGAACAGGGCTCGGGTTCGCCTGTTGTCCGCCGCATTTCGATAGGTGGGGACCGGTTGAAAGAACAGCATGGCGCGCGGATGGAACATCATTCCGGAAACGGTCGGCGGGGTCATCTGCATCTCGGCGTGGACCTTCGCGCTGACATCCGCAATCGCGAGCAGTTCTTCTCCCCGCGGCGCCACAATCGGCGAGAAGTCGAGATGGCCTTCGCTCGGCCTGGCCGTCGGCGAGGTGCGCGAGCCAAAGAGATTGAGCGACGGGATGCCGATCCGCGCCTTGTCGGGCACGGCCTCGACCTGTTCGTCACTCAACGGAAACGTGTAGGAGCGGGTTTCCCTGAACTGGACGCCTCGAATCACCGACAGCCGATCCTTGGTGTGTTCCCAGGCCGCCGCGATGATCTTCGATGGCCCATAAAAAAGGAACGATGCAGTCCAGAACGGCACGTTCCGGCGCTCCGCGTGACGCGCCCAGTCCTGATCGCTTGCATCGGCGCCCGCGATTCTCAGGCGGACGAGCTCCGGATCCGACGAGCCGTTCATGATCGGACTCGAGACAACAGCATGAGACGAAATCGTATGTGCGTTCATGAGGCTCGTCATGACGTCGAGCAGCGGCACGACGTCCCCGCGTGCAGGCGCGGTCACGTTCACCATCAACGCCGCTTCGGGCTCCTCCATGAGCCAGAAGCCCATCTTGGTCACGATCCCGAAATTCGACTGTGAGAAGATCCCGTCGACCCACGGCCCCATGCCGTACTTGAAGAGCTGCCAGGTCTTGGCCTTCGGGTTCGCGCCCATGCCGGTGCGCACGATGTCGCCGTTGCCGAGCACGACCTCCATGCCGCAGTGCGCGTCGAAATGGTCGCGAACATCGGTGCCAGTATGGCCGGCACCACGGTCGAGGGCGTTCCCGACCAGACCGCCCCAGCCGGGATCCGCCGTATCGATCCATAGTCGCAGCTTGTTCTGCCGGAGATGGCGATAGAGGTCGAAATAGCTGACGCCCGGTTCAACGAGGCATGTCTTGTCCCGTTCGCTGACGTCGAGAATGCGATTCATGCGCTTGAGGTCGACGACGACGCTTCCCGAGTAGACGGGTGCCGAACCGCCATACGTCAGGTTCTTGCCGGTCGAAATCGGATACAGCGGCAGCCGGTATTCGTTGGCGATCTTGACGATC
>JAHFUI010000298.1 GCA_023265175.1 Acidobacteriota bacterium | reverse complement strand
CGGTCGCGGCGTCGTGTGCCAGGCTGGGCCGTCGGCAACGGCCCGGTGGGCGGTTCGAAGAGAATCGTGCACTTATCATCCGCGCGCACGGCGTGCAGGATCCCGGCGTGGGCGAATTTCTTGGCGGTGGTTGGATGGACGTGGAGGGTCTGGGCGATCTGATCGGCCGTCAGCCACCCAGCCTGTTGCAGATGCTCGGCGTAGCTCTTGATGGCATACGTGTACCGCACAAAGTGCACGCGCACGCGCGTGAAGGTCTGACCGGTCCCCGTGCGTCGCCATCGCTGATTCAGCGTGTGCGCGATTTGCCCGTCGGTCTGTTCGGTCGCCAACGCGCGGACCTCCTCGATAATTTCCGGCGGCGTCCGCCGGAGATCCGGGGCGCTCAGTGGGCGTGGGCGTTCCACCACGCCGCTCGCGCCCCCTTTCCACCGAACGGACATGCGCACGATCGTGTCGTCCTGGACAAACGTCACGTCCTCAATGAGGAGGCGGAGCATGCGCTTCCGCTCCCGCGCCGGGGTGCGCGGATCATGCCAGACACGCGGCAAGTCCGCCACCAGGCTCGTCACGTGCTCGCGGAGCTCGGGCGTCAGCGAGCGGGGCGGCGTGTGGCTGGCGTTCGTGTAGGCCTCTTCCGCCTGGGCCAGTCGGCGTAGGGCCTCGTTCCAGTCCCGTTCGAGGGCGTCGGCGACCAAGCGGTGCTCGGGGCGCACGGCCAGAAATTGACGCTGCGCGAGCTCGGCTTCCTCGCGGGCGCGCGCGACGTGGGCGCGCCGCGCGCGATCGACGTCGGCGTCGCGGGCCCGGAGTTCCTCCGCGACGTCGAACGCCACCTCCAGCGAGGCCGGGGTGACGGCCTCGAGCACGAGATCGCTGATCGCCGCGTCGAACGCGGCGCCGTGAATCAGCTGGCACGCGCGCGTCGCCGTCGCAATGCCGCGCCGTTGACAGGTGTAGACGGGCGCGGGATGGCCGCGATGGGTTTCATAGCGTACCGTCATGCGGTCCCCGCATCGCCCGCAGATCACCAACCCTTGGAGCAAGGCGACCCCTTCGCGCGCGGCACTGCGACGGCGATCCAACCCGTAGCCGGCGGCGTTGTCGCGAAGCGTCTGTTGATGGGTTTCGTACTCCTCCCAAGTCAGATAGCCCGGATGCATATTCGGCAGAAAGACTTTCCACGCGTCCCGCGGCAGCCGATGGTACCGAGGGTGACCAGGCACCATGATTTTTCGTTGACGGGTGCGACCATAGACATAGGCGCCGGCGTACCGCGGATTGTGCAGGAGGTTCAAGACGCGTTGATGCGCCAGTGGGCCAAAGACCAGGGCGCCCGCGCGGGCGCCCGTGACGATCCGGCGCGGGAACAGGAGTCCATCCTGGCGGAACTGCCGGATCACCGCGCCGGCGGATCCGGTCCGTCGGAACGTCTCGAACACGAGGCGGACCGCGTGTTGCACTTGCGCATCGGGATCGATGGTCAGCTGCCCACGGGCGTTGGCGACAAACCCGATGGGCGGCCTCATCCACAACTCCCCGCGTCGCGCCTTATTCATCTGACCACCGATGAGTCGCGCACGGAGCACATGCAGCTCGGCTTCGGACATGGTCCCCTTCAGCCCGAGCAGAAGTCTGTCGTTAAAATGCGCGGGATCATACACGCCGTCTTCATCGAGGATGAGTGTCTCGGTGAGCGCGCAGATTTCCAACAGGCGATGCCAATCGCTGGAGTTGCGCGCGAGGCGCGAGACTTCCAGGCCCATTACCAGCCCGACGCGTCCTAACCCGACATCCGCCACGAGTCGTTGGAAGCCGTCGCGCTCTGCAGAGGAAGCGCCCGAGAGTCCCTGATCCTCATCGATCACATGAATACGATCCGCCGTCCACCCCAACGCCTGCGCCCGGCCTTTCAAGTCGTATTGGCGGGCCGTACTTTCCCGGTGATCGTGCACTTGCTGCAAGGACGACTGCCGCACATACAAGCACGCGAGTCGCCGCAGATGATCCGCGGTGACCTTGTGGGATGTACTCATGGCGCTGCGACCTCCGGCACACACATCAACACCAAGCTCGCCAAGATCCGGGTCAGCTCGGCCCGATCGCCCGCCTTCCAAGGCGTGCCCTCCGCCTCGGTTACTGAGACGGTGTGATCCGCCGGCGCGATCGCGCGTGGCGTGAGAGTCTGCACCGTGGCGAGCCACGTACTGATCCCTCGCGTCATCAGCAGCACCAATCCATGACCACGCGGGCCCATCGGATTGGCCGTCGTCGCCTCGCGCCGCAGGAGCTCGTATTGCTCACGGACGTAGGCGGCATTGACCGGCAGGCTCACCGGCGTGTCGCAAGCCCGCGTCGTTTTTTTTGCGTCGGTCGAGCGCGCGTTGCAACGAGCGCGGATGGATCGTCACGTGAAACTGCTGCTGTACGGCGGCGGCGAGGCGCTCCGCGGATCGCTCGTCCCCGTCGGCCTGCCACCGTTCGGCAAAATCGACAATCGCGTCCGTGCACTTGTGTGCGCGTTGGGGGCCCGGCCGTTTCGGCAAGAGGCCCGGCAGACCCCCCGTGGTAAACGCGGTCAGCGCCTCGTAAAACGCTTGCCGGCTGAGGCTGAAGCTGGCGGCGATTTCGGTGACCGGTCGCCCGTCGACCCGGTGCCGTCGCAGCATTTCGTATTTGACTTGCACGCGGTCGCGCGGGTCGAAGAAGGGGTAGCGCACAAAGGCGTCGTCGTGGACCGCCTCCGGGTGCGGGTGCAGCGCGCCCGCGGCGCGCAGCGCCGCCACCTTCGGGTCCGCCGCTCCCTCGCTGCGTCGGCGCGCCATAGGTGTCACCATCATTACGCCACAACTCGATGGGTCTGTCAACGAGATTCCTCGCGGGATCGCAGAGATCACGCCGCATCTCACTCAATTGTGGCAGGACCTCGGCCCGGCGGCGCGCCTGGCCCATCCGAGGCCCGCACGAAATCACGGTGACACATGGGACGGAATCTCGGTGACACAGGCGCGCCGTCATCGGGCCAGCCTCCGGCCCACGAGATCGGCGAGCGTGAGCAGATCGTCCACGCGGAAGTACGCGCGGCCGCGCCCGACCGTGA
>JAHFUI010000171.1 GCA_023265175.1 Acidobacteriota bacterium | reverse complement strand
GGGCCGATTTCTACTCCACTACGACGCTTCGGCCGCGCGCGGAGGCGAAGCCACAGTGCTCGGCGGACTGAAGACGAAGGACATCGATGTCGTCGTGTCGATCCCCGGTCTCGGCCCGTGCGTGGCCGTTTCGATGAAGGGATCTCTGAATGCCTTCAGGAACCTGACGAATCGCCTCGAAGAGGCGATCGGGGACTGCGCCAATATCCACCTTGGTTATCCGTCACTGGTGTACGGCTTCTTAATTCTCGTGCGCGCGAATCGAGAGTGACCCGTTCCAATAGGCCTCCAAGGTCGGCTCGCGCCAGACGCTGATACTGGGCTCGTGAAGGTCCCTGACGTTGCGATTCGTTCAAACGGCGAGGTCAGCGAATTCATCGGCGCTTTCCACGAAGCGATGGGACGACCGCCGCCGCGGTGTTGAAGCCCTTCGACTTGCATTCCGCGAGCGTGGCTTCGGCGATGGTCTTCGCCATCGCCAGCGACAGGTTTCGCTGCATCACGACGCCTTGCGCGGCCACGTGGCCGCACACGAGCATCGCGGTGCCGGCGGTCGCCACAGCTTTCAGCGCATGTGTCATAACCAGCTCAGAACTTCTCCTGGGCGCGAGCCGCGCTCAAGATGAACCCCAACCCGTAATTCCCCTCATGACAGGCGTACTCGAAAATAGGGCCCTCCCACTTCCGCATGAGGAGCTCTCCCGACCAGGGTCTCGTCCACGTCGCCGGGTCATCGACGGTGAATCGGTACACGATCGTGTCGGCGTCGGTGCGCGTGAAGCGCTCGATCACGTGCAGCTGCTCGCTGGAAAAGATGTTCTGCCGGGCGGTGGCCGGCGGTCCCCTGAAGTTCGTCTTGTCGGTGAAATTCGTCGTGTCGACGACCAGCGTGTTGCCTTCCCATCGCCCGCGCGAGTCGCCGCCCAGTTGGCGGAGGCTGGGTCCAGGATGCGGGGTGCCGTCCAGCGGGATGATTCGAACGCCGTGCATCAACTCATGGCGAATGCCCACCTGTCCGGGGGTCTGAAAGAACTGCAGGTTGGCGCCATACGTCGCACCAAGCATGGGAGGTCCCTCGTTCCCCCAGGAGATGCACCGTTCACCCAGGCTGCGGTACTCCGCGGCGTCTGCCGCCCCTCGGTGGCTCGCCGCCTCGGCACGGGCCGCGGCGCGCTTCTGCGCGGCCGGCGTGAGCGGCGGGATTCTTCCGTCAGCCGGATCGAAAATCAGCGACGTCCGCCGGTTTGCCGCGCCTTTCGGATAGCTCTCGCTTTGCCAGATCACGTTGTCGTAATGGATGTCGTCTTTGGCCTGGCTGTTTTCGCGCAGCAGCGCTTGCGTCTCGTACGCCGCCGCTTCCGCTTCAGTGAGGAACTCTCTTCCGGCCAGCTCCGCGGGACGTTCCAGGGGTGTGAACGTGGCGTTTGTCCAATAGCCCTGAAGGTCCGGCTGGCCGTCGGCCGTCCGCGGAGGGGTCCATGCCTTCTGGAGCGTTCGGCCGCTCGCGACGAATGATGCCGCAACCGCGATGACCGCCGCCAGAGCAACTGGAATGCGATGGCTCATCTGATCCGTCCTTTCGCTTGCGACGAAGATTTCAGCCGCGATTCTACCACCGTGCATGGATGTGCCATCACGTGCATCGGCCCGAGCCCGTAATTAATCGCCGCACGCGGAAGGACCGTCCGGGCGTACGGTCATCGCCGGCCGCCCGGACAGGAGGAGTGCGGCCGCTACTTGGCGGCTTTGATCGAGGCCACCTGGATCACGTCGCCGTTCAGGTCGCCGGTGATGCTCGCGATCTGACCGGCGAGCTTGTCGAGCTGATCCTTGGAAGCATCGGTCGAGGCTTTGAGCGTGTACACCTTGTCTTTGACGATGAGTGCGTAGTCGGAGCCTTTCTTCACGCACGCGCGCGTGCACCCGGCTTCGTCGGCGGGCATCATATGCTTCACGCCGCACATTGCGTCGCCGACTTTCCCCGTGAGTGTCGTCGTTTTTGCGCTGAGCGCCGCGGAGGAGACCGTGAACGCCGCCGCAACCGTCCATGCCGCCGTCAGAAGTTTCATTCGCATGATGCGCCTCCCTTGAGAAAAAGTTATCGATGCTTCATTACACAACGTGAGGGAAGAGTTGGCAGCGCCGATGTGTCGAAACTGTGGGAAGCCTCACAGTTGAGGCGGCTGTTTGTGCCCTCGAGATCTGAGCGCCGGGGTCGCCCGTCATGATAGATACGCTGCCCGCGCTTGACCTCGAGCATGCGTGTCATCTTTTCGACCATCCGCCTTTGTGGCTCGGTCATGGCATCGAGCAGCCGGAATCGCTGCAGGTACCACAGCTTGGAGCGGGCGGCCATCAATCGAAGTATACGTCTGGCGATGCCATGTGGATTCCCGTTGTGGCCCGCCTCACACCTGGCCAACATTTCGCGGCTCCAAGGCAGAAACCGACTCACAATAAGGCTCGAGGTGCGGCGTGAGAATCAGTCGCGTGATCCTCGGCGGATTGTTCGCAGCCGGCGCTACGGTGTCAGCGATTGCCCAGTCCGGCGAGCTCCGTGTCGTGCTGCCACGCGACGCCATCCCGTCGATCGATCAACCCTCGTTCGGTCCTGTAGCGGATACAAAGTATTTCGCTGATGACGAGCTGATGATCGGGGTCGTTGGCGGGCATCAGGTGACAGGTCCTATAATGAGGCGTCCCGGAACGTGCCTGAGGACTTAGCAGCCCGTGGTGAAAGTCTGGCGTCGCACCGAGACGGGCGAGGCGCCCCGCTGGCAAGGCGCGACGACCGAGAATACCGGGAGTATTTGACGGAGGAGCAACGCAGCCAGCGGGGATGCGTCGCGCGTCGAACGGGGTCCCCAACGCGGCAGCCGCGTTGGGGGCCCCGAATGCAGCCAGACTTTCACCACGGGCTGTTAGGGCCTGCGGCCAGTCGCGCTCTGTCGTAAGCGGCTCAGCGTCAGTTCCGCGTCTGGGTGGGGCCCCACGCGCAGTGCGGAAGATGAGGGATTCCATGCGTCGTGCCTTGCTGCTGCTGGCTCTGGTGCTCGCCGCCGCGCCGGCGCGCGCCCAGGTGGATTTTTCCGGCGAGTGGGCGCCGCTCTACCATGAGGACGGCCCCGAGCGCGGGCCCGGACCGGAGCTGGGCGACTACACTGAAATTCCGATCAACGATGCGGCCCGGATGCGCGCCGACAGCTGGGACGCCGACCGCATCTCTGTCGTCACGGAGTACCAGTGCCGGCCGCACGGCGCCGACTACGCGCTGCGCGGGCTGGGCAACCAGCGCATCTGGCGCGAGATCGACACCGAGACGCAGCGCCTCATCGCATTCCACATGCACTGGCTGGCCTGGGACAGCGAGCGCACCATCTGGATGGACGGCCGCCCGCATCCGCCTGAGGGCGCGCCGCACGCGTGGCAGGGGTTTTCGACCGGCCTGTGGGAAGGCAACACGCTGACGGTCACGACGACACACCTCAAGGCCAACTACCTCCGGCGCAACGGCCTGCCGCGCAGCGAGCAGGCCATCCTGACCGAGCACTGGACGCGGCATCGCGACTACCTGACGATCGTCACCGTCATCGAGGATCCCGTGTTTCTCACCGAGTCGTTCGTGCGCAGCGACAACTGGTTCCTCGACCCCGGCCAGCGTCTCGCGATCTTCGGCTGCGAGTACGCCGCCGAAGTGCCGAAGCCCGAGGGCACGGTGCCGCATCACCTGCCGGGCACCAACCCGAACCTGCGTGAATTCTCGGAATGGTACGGTTTCCCGTTCGAGGCGACACGCGGCGGCGCCGAGACCCTTTATCCTGAGTACCGCTCGAAACTCGGCGGGTACAAGCCGCCGGCGCAATGCGAGCGCTACTGCAACTGCTCGGGCCTGCTGACGTGCAACCTCAAGTGACCGTGAGACGCGGCATGCGCACTCGAGGGATCGTCGCGGCGCTGCTGGCGGCGCCGATCGCCGTCGCGGCGTTAGCAGCCCGTGGTGAAAGTCTGGCTGCATTCGGGGCCCCCGACGCGGCTGCCGCGTTGGGGACCCCGTTCGACGGGCGATGCATCCCCGCTGGCTGCGTTGCTTCTCCCTCAAATACTCCCGGTATTCTTGGTCGTCGCGCCTTGCCGGCGGGGCGCCTCGCTCGTCTCGGTGCGACGCCAGACTTTCACCACGAGCTGCTGGCCGGCGCGCAGCAGAACCGGCTCGCCCAGGTCGGCGCCGACGCGGGCGTCGGCGTGCGGCTGGTGCAGGGCAAGGTGTACGTGCTGACCGGTCCTGGCGATAACGACGGCAACGTCACGGTGCAGGTGGGCACGGACGGCGTCCTGCTGGTCGACACGCAGACGGCCGAGCTTGCGCCGAGAATCTTCGCCGCAATCCGCACGCTGTCACTCGAGCCCATTCGCTGGATCGTCAACACGAGCGCCCGCCTCGATCACGTGGGCGGCAACGACGCGCTCGCACGGCTGGGCACGACGCCGGCTTCGATCGGCCGCCCGCGCATCGTGGCCCACGAGAATGTGGGGCGCCGGCTCGTTGGCGTCCCCTCCGTCTCGCGCGACGCCTGGCCGAACGACGACTTCTTCACGCCCGACAAGGACTTCTTCTTCAACGGCGAAGCGGTGGTTGTGTCGCACATGCCAGCGGCGGCAACCGACGGCGACAGCATCGTGTTTTTCCGGCGGTCCGACGTCATCAGCGCCGGCGATCTCTTCACGCCGGGCCGGTATCCGGCGATCGATCTGGCGGCCGGCGGCGGCGTCCAGGGCGCGATCGACGCGCTCAACACGATTCTGCATCTCACGGTGCCGGCGAAATACCAGGAAGGCGGCACCTACGTCGTCCCCGGGCACGGACGTCTGTGCGACGAGGCCGACGTCGTCGAATATCGCGAGATGGTGACCGTCGTCCGCGATCGGGTTCAGGATCTGATCAGGAAGGGCTCGACGCTCGAGCAGGTGAAGGCGGCGCGGCCCACGCGTGACTACGACGCGGAGTACGCCAAGCCGGGCTCGCCCTTGCCCGATACGTTTGTCGAAGCGGTGTTCAGGAGTCTCAAGAAGTAGCGGCCGACTTCAGCCGGCCGGACGTCCGCCTGCCCTTCGACAAGCTCAGGGCATCCCGAGCGGCGTCGAGGGATGAAGGCGGACGCGACGAAGCCATGAAAACACTGACGCTTGGTGCTCTTCTGATCACGCTCGCTATTCCGGCCCTCGCGTCGGCGCAGCCAGGACGCGGCGGGCCGCCCGCGCCGCCCAAGACGCCGAAGGAAGCGGCGCCCGTCGACTTCACCGGCTACTGGGTGTCGGTCGTCACCGAAGACTGGCGCTGGCGCATGGTGACGCCGATCAAAGGCGACTTCGCGAGCGTGCCGCTCAACGCCGAGGGCCGCCGCGTCGGCCTGCTGTGGGATCCCGCGAAGGACGAGGCGGCCGGCGAGGCGTGCAAGGCGTACAGCGCGCCGGCCATCATGCGCGTGCCCGGCCGCCTGCACATCATCTGGCAGGACGATCGGACGCTCAAGATCGAAACCGACTCCGGCACGCAGACGCGCCTGCTCCATTTCGGCGGCAAACCACCCGCGCAGGGCCCGCCGAGCTGGCAAGGGTATTCGGTGGCGCAGTGGGAACAGCCGCTGCGCGGCACCGGCACGCCGCTCCCGGGACTCGGCGCCACCCGGCAAGGCACCGGCGGCCGTTCGCTCGAAGTCGTGACAACCGAGATGCGCCCGGGCTATCTGCGCAAGAACGGCGTGCCCTACAGCGCCAACACCGTGCTGTCGGAGTACTACGATCTTTCCAAAGAGCGCAACGGCGACACCTGGTTCGTCGTCACGACCATCGTCGACGATCCGCAGTTCCTGATGGAGCCGTTTGTCACCAGCACGAACTTCAAGAAGCAGGCCGACGCGACCGGCTGGAATCCCACGCCGTGCTCGGCAAGGTGATCAGTCAACAGTCGTCAGTCGCCAGGCGACAGTCGTCCCCGTCAGTCGTCAGTCGCCCCGCGCGGTCCTCGATATCTCAGGACTGTCACCGTGATGTCGTCGCCTTGAGGCGTGTCGCGACAAAACTCCCGGACGACGGTGAGGAGGTTGTTCAGGAGATCTGGCGGCAGCGACAGCCGGTTCGCCGTAGCCGCGTCGAGCAGGCGCTCTTCGCCAAAGGGCTCGCCGTCCGCGCCCACGGCATCTGTCACCCCGTCGGTGAACGCAATGATGGTATCGCCCGCGGCCAGGCAGAGCGTCTCTTCCGGAAACGTTGCGCCGTCGAACACGCCGAGCATCGGTCCACCCACGGAGAGTCGTCGCACTCCCTGCGCTGTCAGCAGGATCGGCGGATTCTGTCCGGCGTTCGAGTAGCTGAACCGGCCGTCCGGACCGATGACGCCGTACACAAGAGTCGCGTAGCGCGGCTCGATATGGCGCCGGCCAAGAGCCTTGTTCACGCGCGAGAGCACTAAAGAGGGTGCGCGGCCCGTCTCCCCTTCCACCGAGAGGATGCCTTGCAACATCGCGGCGACCAGGGCGGCTGCCGGCCCGTTGCCCGATACATCACCCAGCGCCAGACCGAAGCTCCCCGACGGCATGTCGACGTATTCGAAAAAGTCTCCCCCGACGGTGCGAGACGGAATCGACGCACCGACGACCTCGAAGTAGCCGCCGTCATGTTCGGTGCGCGACAGCAACGTCCGCTGGATGTCGGCCGCAATCGCCAGCTCCTGTTCGAGCCGCCCGAGCTGCAGTCGCTCCAGAAATCCACCCAGGTCGTAGATGCGCCGCTCGGATGTGATCAGACCGTCCCGAAACGTGAACAGGCGGACGATCTGCCATTCGAGCCGGTGTCCGGTCGGAGCAAATCCGAACAGCTCGGTGCTGTGCGTGGTCTGTCCCGTGCTGAATTCTGTCGCGCGGTCCCCTTCGCAGACCAGCAGCGATTCGTCGATGTGCACCTGATAGTCGGGCATCACGACAAACAGGCGCCTGAACGACTCTTCGACCGCGGCCCGGCCTCGCAGGGTGCCAAACAACGGGCTGCTCAGCACCGCATCGTCGGAGTACAGGGCGATGATGCCGGCGATGTCGCGCCGATTCACGGCATCCTGGTGCCGCCGCAGCAGATCTCTCGTTTCTTCGCGAGTCATCGAGGCCGGCTGTCAGACGCTAGGCGGCAGCCGGCTGCCCGGACAGCGCAGGCGGCAGCCACGCTGCTGAGCAGTGCGATTGTCCGCAGGGCCTGCGGTTTCATGATGTCTTGCGCGCGTCCTACGCAAACACGACGACGGCGGCGACGACGGTGCGGTCGGCGACGTCCTGGACGGCGTCGCGCGTGCGCTCGAGCGGGTAGGTCCGCACAAGCGACTTCACATCGAACAGACCCTTCTCGATCAGCTTCACGAAGCCGGAGTGATTGGGGATCGACGCGCGGGGGCTGTTGAAGGTCGAGAGGACGCTGCGGGCGATCGTGTAGCAGGCGCCGGAGGCCTGGCTGCGGACGAGCACCTCGCGCGGCTGAATCGGCCGCAGCTTCACCTCTTCGACCGACGTGCCAGTGCCGCGCCGCACGAACGCGCGAAACGCGCGGCCCGCCGTGTTCACCTGCCGCGGACAGGGAATCTGCGACGCTTGCGCGGCCACGCCGCTGCCGGCGAGGAGCGCCGCCGTGCCGCCGCCGAGCGCGGTGGCCGCTTTCTTCAGCGCGTTTCGCCGTGAGATAGTCGTGCGGTTCATATTCCGGGCATTCTACCAGAGGCGGCCGACGTTGTAGGTGACGCCCACGTACACCGCGTTCGGCTGCGGCCCGGCAATCGGCACGATCACGCCGGCGTCGAGCACGAGCCACGGGCGAACTTTCAAGGTCGGTCCGACGAGGAACGCCACCGTGGCCTCGTCGCCCGCCGGGCCTGAGGTGGCAGGAAAGCCATAGAACTCGGCGACCCACCCGACCGGGACCACTCGCGGGTCCGCCGAACGACACACACCACAGGCCCGCGTTACGCGGGGCGGACGTACCGTCGCCGCTACGGCGCGTGAAGCCGAGGTTGAGGTCCATCGCCACCGGACCGAACTTGTGGCTGGAGATCAGGAGCAGGCCAGCGTCGGTCGTGCCGGTGCCGAAGTCTCCCGCGCTCACGCTCAAGGACATGAATGGCAAGGATGTCAGCCGCGACGGGAAGATCTGCCAGCAACACACCGGATTCATGCCGAAAGAACGGTTCGAGCGAGAGATCAAGGCGATTCTGTAAACCGGTTGGCTTGCCCTTCAATCGCGGTTCGCTGATCGACGAATCTCGAACAGGCTGTCCTGCAGGGGACGTCAATCGACAATCGACAGGCGATCGTGTCCGTGTCGCTCCTGCTGGTGCTGGGTGCTGTTCGACCTCGCGGCCAAAGAGCGATAATCAGTCGTGCGCGTTTGGAAGCACATTCTATTCGCGATCGCTCTTGCCGCTGCCGTCTTGGGCGCCGCCTCGCGTGCGCCTGCCCAGGCCGACCTGGTGAATCAGGCGCGCCGACTCGACCTCGAAGGCAAGCAGGGCGCCGCCATCGCACTATACCGACAGGCGCTTGATCGCGCACCTGACTCCTTTGACGCGCACTACGGGATCGCCCGCGCCTTGGATCTGGCAGGCAGCTATGAAGAAGCGCGCCGACACTTCGCGAGGGCCATCGAGCTGGCGTCTGAAGGCGTCAAGGACCAGGCCCTCAGAATGATGGGCGTGTCGTACGCGTTCACGGGCAACGCGGGCGAAGCAGCAACCTATTTCCGGCAGGTGTTCGATCGCAGCGTCGCCGCTGGTAACTTCGTCGCCGCCGCCGAGGTTGCCAATGAGCTCGGTCGTGTGTACGTCGAGCTGGGCGATCTCGACAATGGATACACGTGGTATCGGATCGGGTACGAGACCACCACACGGCAGCGTAATCGCCCTGCCTCCGAGGTCGATCTCGCCAGACTACGGTGGGCCCACGCACAGGCTCGCATCGCGGCGCGCAAGGGGAACCCCAAGGAGGCCTGGCGACAAGCGGCGACAGTGAAGCGGCTGCTTGATAGGGGAACCAATCCGGATCAGCAGATCCAGTATCCGTACCTGCTCGGCTATATTCACTTCTCCTTGAAGGAGTTCAAGGACGCGATCGCGGCGCTCGAAAGCGCGGATCAAGGAGATCCGTTCATCTTGGTGCTGCTGGCTCAGGCGCACGAAGAGCTGGGAAACACGGCCATCGCGATCGAGTACTACAGGAAGGCAGTCGCTTCGAATTCTCACGCGGTCAATAACGCGTTCGCTCGGCGCCTCGCGCGTCAGAGGATCGCTTCGCCGCATTGATACCAGGTCCGATCTGATCGGCGGCTTCGGGCAGGCGAGCACGTGGGCATAGCCTCACTGGCGCCCGCCGAGCCGGTCGACGGACTTGCTACACTA
>JAHFUI010000170.1 GCA_023265175.1 Acidobacteriota bacterium | reverse complement strand
ACCCGCCGTTGCGCTTCTCCACCGGCAGGATCCGCATGAACGCTTCCACGGCGTGGATCTGGCCGTCGTAGACCTTGAACGTCTCCCACACCGTCAGCTGATCGCCGCCGCGCTCGCGCACACCCCAGGCCATGCGCAGCCAGACGATGCCCATGCGCTCGTCCACAGCGATGACGCGCGTCTGCGCGTCGCCGAGGCGCTGGAAGATCGCGAGCGACTGGGTGGAGATGTTCTGGCAGCCCGGGGCAAACTTGCAGTCCGGGCCGGCCATCACCTGGCCGTTTTCGTAGCGATACGCGTCGGGCGCGAAGGGTGCGTTCACGGCGGCGAAGGTCTTCGCGGCAGTGAGCCCTTCCGGGTACTTCAACGCTGCTTTGATCGCCGCGTCGCGCGTGGCCAGCTGCTCGAGCCGTGGCGCGTAGTTCATCATGCCGCTCGGCGCGCTCAGGCCATCGATGTTGAAGATGAGCCCTTCGGCGCGGCCGCGTGTCGCGACCAGTTCGATTTCGGTGAGCTTGTCGGCAACCACCTTCACCCGCACCACCAGCAGCACGGGCGCCCCGGTCTCCTCCACCACGACATCGGCGCCCGCCACGCCGGCGCGCTCGTCGATGATGTCCTGGCGGAAGCCGCGCAGGCGCGTCACCGTGCCCACGAGGCCGACCTTCGCGAGCGGCTTCTCGACGGCATCCTCGGTCACGCGCAGCGTGTCGGCGACGGACAGGCCGCTCACGTCGTGCTTGAGCAGCGCATACAGCAGCTGCGTGACCTTGCCGCGCAGGCATTCGCGGTCACAGGTGGTAGCGGCACGTTGCGCCGCGTTCGCGGCGCCACCCCAGGCGCAACAGACCAGCAGCAGTCCGACGATCGTCCTGTTCTTCACGTCATTCCCCCCAAGCGCCGGCGTTTGTGTGCGCCGATCGCCGGTTCAGTGTATGCCCGTTCGGCGCTACCGTGCACCCACAACGTGAGCGGGAGATAGCCGCGATCCAGGAACTCGGTCGATTGTAGACTCTTGAAGGGAAAAGATTGGCTCCTCAGGCTGGATTCGAATCCCCTGGTGAACCTTGCGGAGACAGGCCCCCTGCTGAACCGTGCGGGGGACAGGCCAGCACCCTCCGGTTAACAGGTTCACGCGGGTGGTTGGACTCGGGGGTTCTTCGTGCCGGTAGCTCAGACGGGACCCCGGGTGATACCTGGTGTTCGGCAGAAAATTGTTCACTGATTGTTCACTGGTTTGGCGGACCCGGCCCGGACGACCGGCAGATGCCCTCAGCCAAGGCTACGTCATAAGCCGCGGCGGTCATCGTGGGTACTTGGTGTCGGCGACTCCGCCCTTCGCCGCTCCGACACCTCAGGGCTCCCAGTCCTCCAACCGAAGCCCTGAGACCCGGCCGAACTCACGAGTGTTGTGAGTGACGAGCGTCAAGGCGCGTTGCAGCGCAACCGCCGCAATCTGCAGGTCGTGAGGGCCGATCGTCTGTCCCTTCCGTTCGAGCGCTCGGCGGACTTCGGCACATTTCCTTGCACAAGCGTCATCGAACGGCAGCGACGTGAACGGCGCGAGGAACGCGTCGAGCTTCGTATGCTCGCGGGTCGGATCGGAGCTCGACTCGGCGCCGTGGCGTAGCTCGTAAACGACCACGGAACAAAGGACGATGTCGGTGACTTTCGTCGATTGCCAACGTTCGATCAGGCGCGGCTGTTTCTGGCGAAGGAGCGAGATGCAGGTGTTGTATCGGGAAGAAAGATCATTCGAGCGTCAGGCGCTCTTCGAAGTCGCCTTGCGAGCCGCGCCGGAGCGCGGGCATCGAACCGGCAACGCGCTCAAAAAAGCCGACAGGCCAGCCGTTCTCGTCAATACGAGGTCCCGCCGTCACCGGCGTCACGGTCACGACGACCTCGACGTCAATATCCGCAACGTCGACGTCCACGGTCAAGTTCAGCCTGCCATCCCTGGTTGTGTGCGCCCGGGTCTCGATGGTCTTGCTTGGCATGATCACAATGTACTGGAGTTGTGGTCGCCGATCCAGGATCAAGGAACCCGCTTCGAGTTCCGGCAGCCTTTCGCCCAGCACCGACGCGAGGCGGCCGTTGACGAACGTCGCCCGCTCACCCGACAGCCGCAAAATGATCACGCTCGGTTTGTCCAAGACCCCGAGCGCCAAGATATCCCCGAAGTCGAGGTCGAATGTGATTACGACGGAGCCGTCGACTCGTTTCGACGGTCCTGGGCGAGACTCAGCGTCAGCCAGAACCTCATCAAGTCTTACGCGCGGATGGAGTGAAGCTGGTCCTCGGCAAGCGCTGCGGCGTACGCCAGGGCCTGGCGGATGTCCTCCTCTTCGAGGTCGGGCAAGTCGGCCACGAGCCCCTCCTTGAGTGAAGCAGGAGGTCCCACAGCTACTTACGGTCGCAGTTCGGAGGGCTCGCCCTCGGGGGCAGCGCCCAGTGGAAACTGTCGTCCATACGCCGTATCGAGCTCGGGTCGACGGTGTTCGGGTTCACGACGCTCTTGAAGTCCGCGAAATGCTCCCGGATCTGGGCCGTGTCCCTTATGCGATCGCCCGTCACCACAACGCGCGCTCCATATACCAGCGCGTCTTTCGCCGGGCCGATGATGCGGTTGTTCGTCAGTCCGCGCAGGCCGGCCCAATCAACGGTATAGGCCGTTCCGTCGTCTAGCCTGAGAACGATCCAGGTGTGCGGGTCCTTGAATTCGACCCGTTCGACTCGCCCCTCGATCGTGATGCTCTTGCACTCATCGTAGAAATACGGGTGGCTGTGATGCGCGTACGCGGTGGACGACAGGGCGGCGATATCGAGAATCACTGCCAGCATCACCAGTTTTTGCCTCATGCCGTGGCCTCCAACGCGCTTCGATGCGTGCGCATACGGTATCGCGACATGTTACCAGCTTACGAACTTCTGAAACGGCGTGCTTCGTCTTAGACTATGCTTCTGAACCCTGAGCCCAAATCGCGGTTCGCGAGGAGTCCTTCCATGCGCAGAGTTGCCCGATTGCTCGTTCTGACCGTCGTGTTCGCGGCGGCGACGCTGGCGGTGCTGACCAGCCAGACCGCCCCCGCCCCGGCCCCAGCCCCAGCACAGACCGGGTCCACGGCCAAGCCCTACACGACTTGGCGATCCTATTCGGGCGGCGGCCACTCCTCGCAGTATTCCGCGCTCGACCAGATCAACAAGGGGAACGTCGGAAAGCTCGCAGTGGCGTGGACCTTTCCAGTCACCGGCACCAACATCTTCAACCCGGCCGTCATCGACGGGGTGATGTACGCGCCGGTCGGAGGCGGCACCCTCATCGCGCTCGACGCTGCCACCGGTAAGGAGCTCTGGAGAAAGGACAGTGCGGCGCCGAGCGGCGCGCGCGGCATGAACTACTGGGAGAGCGCCAATCGCTCGGATCGCCGTTTCATCTTCCTGAAGAGCGGCAACGTGACCGCAATCAACGCGGCCAACGGCGACACGATCACCTCCTTCGGCAACAACGGCATGGTGGATCTGCGTGACGCGATGGATCGCAAGCCACCTGGGCCGGTGGGCACCAGTAATCCGGGCCGCATCTTCCAGGACCTGTTCATCATCTCGCTGCCCGGCGGTGCCAGCTACGGCGGGCCGCCAGCCGATGTGCACGCCTACAACGTCGTCACCGGAAAGCTCGCCTGGGTGTTCCACGCCATTCCCCACGAAGGGGAGTTCGGGTACCAGACCTGGCCCGAGGGCGCATGGACGCGATCCGGCGGTGTCCACAACTGGAGCGAGATGACGGTCGATGAGGCCAACGGGATCGCCTTCATCAACTTCGGCAGCCCGCGGTTCGATTTCTACGGCGGCGATCGCAAGGGCGACAACCTGTACGGCAACTCGCTCGTGGCGATCGATGCGCGCACCGGCAAGCGGCTGTGGCATCAGCAGCTCATCCATCACGATCTGTGGGACTACGACCTGCCACAGGCGCCCAAGCTGCTGACGATCCGTCAGAACAACCAGAACATCGACATCGTCGCCCAGGGCACCAAGCACGGGTTCCTGTTCGTGTTCGATCGGAAGACCGGACGGCCCATCTGGCCGATCGAGGAGCGGAAGGTGCCGCAGTCCGACGTGCCGGGTGAATGGTCGTCGCCGACGCAGCCGTTCCCGACCAGGCCCGCGCCGTACGCGCGTCAGTCGTTTACCGAAAAGGACATCAACCCGTATCTGCCGAAGGAGCAGCAGGACGCGTTGCGCGCGCGGATGAAGACGCTGCGCAACGAAGGGCTCTTCACGCCTCCGAGCTTCGAGGGCTCGATCGAGATGCCGGGCCACAACGGCGGCGCCAACTTCGGCACGTCCGCGGTCGATCCGATCCGCGGCGAGTACTACGTCGTACACAAGGCGCTGCCGACGGTGCTGCACATGGCACTGCCTCAGCCCCCCGGCGCCGGACGAGGCGGCGGTCGTGGCGGCGGCAACGCCATTGTGACGCCCGAACAGAAGGCCGCGCTCATGACGCAAGCGAAGGATCTCGTCGCGCAGGCCAATGGCGCACGGCTCGAGTTCTTATCGCCGGTCGAGTTCATGACGGTCGCGTTCCCCGGCGGATCGATGTCGGCCGTCGGTCCGCCGTGGTCCGAGATGGTGAAGTACGACTTGAACACCGGCGACATCAAGTGGCGCATCCCCACCGGCGACGTCGACGCGCCGCCGGAATTCAACATCCCCAAGGGTACCGGTGCCCAGTATCCGCGCAACGCGCCGCTCGTCACCGCGGGCGGCCTGATCTTCCTCGGCACGGGACCGGAGCGGAAGGTGCGCGCCTACGACCGCGACAACGGCAAGGAAC
This sequence comes from Acidobacteriota bacterium, assembly GCA_023265175.1. Lineage (GTDB taxonomy): Bacteria > Acidobacteriota > Vicinamibacteria > Vicinamibacterales > CAVVIG01 > JAHFUI01. Next base: position 4,608 of record JAHFUI010000170.1, on the reverse strand, counting down.
TCTGGGTGAATTCGCTGCCGAACGGCTCCGAAGGCATGCCAGCGACTTATGAAGTGAACGGACGTCAGTTCGTCGTGTTCCCGGTCGCGGCGGCGAACGGAACGTTCCCCGCGCGTTTCGACGCGCTGGCTGCACCTGCAGCACCTCGAGGCGGCGCCCCCGCTCCAGGCGCGGATGCGCAGGCCGGCGCACCTCCAGGAGGAGGTGGTCGCGCCGCGCGAGGCGGTCGCGGCGACGGAGGTCCGCAACTGCCGAGCGCGTACATCGCGTTCGCGCTGCCTCAGTGAGCGGAGCAAGAAACCAAGGACCAGGACGCACGTAGGGCACAAATGTCAGATCGGCGTCAGTCGGGACCTATCCGCTGCGTCTCGCCGAATCGTGTGAGGCGAGCAGCGCTCACACGATCACCACTGTCCGCAACGCTCGGGTATGAGGTTACTGGAGCCGCTTCGATGTCGTGTCCCAGTTCGGGTTTGTGCAGAGACTGCAATCCCCGCCCACGAACGTCTCCGCAACCTGCTTGTCGTTTTTGAGCTGCCAGCGCAGCCAATTCGACGCGACGTTCGCCCACTCGCCGCCGCCAGGATGATCGACCGTCGCCGTGTGCCCGGCGCCGTGACGAGCGCCGTAAAAATCCGGCAGCGTCTCGATGGCGTCGAAAGTCGCCTTGGCGGACGCCATCAAGAAGTCCCGCTCGTGCCCGTTCAAAGAGTTCAGGAACTGCGACTTTGCGCGGCGTGAACTTTCGCGTGAACTATATCGTATTACGCTATAGAGTGGCGCCATACAGAGACTCGGAGGAACCGTGATGCCCTCGAGAAGCCCCGAGGCGGGCACGTACCTGCCGCTGACACCGCCGGTGTTTCACGTTCTGATCTCGCTCGCCGACGGCAGCAAGCATGGGTACGCCATCCTCAAGGAAATCGAAGAGCGCACGGCCGGGAAAGTGCTGCTCAGCGCAGGCACGCTCTATCCCATCATCAAGCGACTCCTCAATGACGGCCTCATCGACGAAACTGACGACAGGCCGGCCCGCGACGACGAACGGCGACGGTACTACCGTCTGACCTCATTTGGTCGCCAAGTCGCGGTGGCCGAGGCCGAACGCCTGGCGGGCGTACTGGAATCGGCGCGGAGCAAGAAGCTGGTCCGAAACCCGCGGGACGATAGGAACGATGAAGGCCCTGCCGCGGGGAGACCCGTTAACGGAATCTCCCTTATCGGCCTCCCGGACAGACGTGCGGGCTCAGCCTCAGCTACAGTACAGACCGACGCCGAGACGATCCTCGCCGACATCGAGCAGGCTGCGGCCCGGCTCTTGTGAGAGCCATCGAGCCAGGCGGTCAACACCGACGCGAGAGATGGTCTACAGTAACAGGTGTTGAACCCAAGCCCTGTCACACGACCGCCGCGCAAAGGCCGACGCCAGGGCTTTCCGCCCCACGTCGCAGCGGACACGCCGCTGCGTACACGCGAGCAGCGGTTCGTCGACGAATATCTCGTCGCGATGAACGGCACGAAGGCGGCGATCGCCGCCGGGTACGCGCCGAAGAGTGCCCGCGTCACGGCGTCACAGCTTCTAGCAAAACCTAACATCGAGGCCGCGGTCGAGGCCGCCTGCCACGCGCGGCAGGCACGCACCCAGGTGACCGCGGATGCCGTCGTGCAACAGCTCGCGCGCATCGCCTTCGGGAGTGCCGTCACCGCGCTGTCGGTTCGCGCGCTTGAGCTGCTCGGCAAACATCTTGGTGTGTTCGACGGCCGCGGGCTGCCGGTGGCCGACGTGCCGTGCTTCGCGCTGCCGGCCGACGGGCCGCAAGTCATCAGCGTGCACTGAGGGGCTGCGTCACGGCTGCGCGCCCTCCCAGCGGGCGCGCGAGGCTCGGGCCCGCGCCATCGCGGCGGGACGCGGGAACCGGATCTGTAGCGGTTTCGCCGTTGGCGTGCGCGGGTTCCCGAATGCGCCGACCGAGTGGCGATGGCAGTTCGTGTTTCCGGCGGCGCGCATCTGCCGGGATGATCCACGATTCGGGCCGCCGTCGCGGTACCATCTGCACGAGTCCGTGGTTCAGAAGGCGCTGGCGGAGGCCACCGGGCGCGCCGGCATCACGAAGCGCGCGACGTGTCGACGATCATGATCTATTTGCACGTCATGCGCCGCGGCGCCCTGGGGGTGAAAAGCCCGATGGATCGGCTGTGACGTGGATACGCGCGAGCTTCGCGGGTTATCCACCGGATCACCGATGACGCCGCCCGGCCGGAAGCGCAGGCTCGCGAAGCACTTGCAGATGTCCGGCGTCACGGGTTCCCGGAAATGACCCGCCAGCGTTAGCGCGTATCCACCCAAGATCGCCGTTTGGCGTGGGTTTTCGTGATCGCCTTCGCGGGCTACACCGAATCGCCTGGCGACGTGGATTCCTGCTAGAATCCCTGCCGATTCTTCGGTTTGCAGTCGGGAACTGCGATGCCACGAGACTCTGATTGACTCGCGGCTTCGCGGGCTACTAATAGTTGGACCGACGGACGAAACGAAGAACACGGATCACTCAGACGAAGAGGAAATCGCACCTGGCTGCTTCGGGCATCTGGGGTCGGTTGCAGCACGGCGGGGATCCAATTCGCAGCAACAGGCTCTCTCGGTCGGCGGCGCCACCGTCACCGGTTCTTTCAGTCATGCGGGTAAGTCGCGGGGCCACGCCGTCGGCGAGGGCCCAGGTGCTCAATCGAGCGTGTGGGCATTTCGATCCCGATGATGCCGGCGCCGCGGTCGGGCTCCTTCGCCCAGCGGCGCGGCACAAGAGGGTGGACCAGTCGGGCACCGTCGCGGTAGCGGGTTGTGTGATCCGGCGGCGCCTGGAATCGCGGGCCGCGGCAACGTCGCCGCGCCGCCACATGGGTCATTCAACACGCCGGGCGCTCCTCCGCCGGGCTGTCGTGCGGGCTCCCGCCGAGAAAGGGGTCAACCGACGGCTGCCCGAAAACGGCTGACGAGTCCCGGGCGCGGGTATCGGGCTTAGCCATCGGGCGTCTGCGCGCGCCGCTCGGGGGGTTATTCGCGCACTGTCGCACTCTCGAACAAGGCGCGTGGCTGCCGCTCATTCGACCGGCCGGTCCAACACGCAAATGGAGCCGTCGCGCCTGCGTGTCTGTGCGATCATGGCGCTGCGGCGCGCGGCTCATTTGCAACGTTAGCCCGACGAATCACGTTGACGGAGGAAACGTCGTTCCAATCTGATTCCACTGTGCAGGACGGGCCGCGTCTGCCGCTGGCGAGCGAGATGGAATTACAAAAGCTTCGTCGAAGAGCACGCCGACTCAAACCCGTCTTTTGCTGTTGGCCTCGGTTTTGGCTTACCCTCTGCGCTGTGCATCGCTCCACCAAGCAGACTCCTGTTCTGAAATTGAGGAGAAGAGCATGTTCGGCAGCATCGGCCTTCCAGAACTATTCGTCGTAGGCGCACTGATCGCTATTGCCGTGTCGCTAATGCGCCGCCGCACGGGTTCATCGACAGAGATGTATTGCCCCGCCTGCGGCAGCGTCGGCACGCCTACGACTCGCACAAAAGGCTCCTTCTGGATCGAAGTGATCCTCTGGCTCTGCTTCCTGGTGCCCGGTCTGATCTATTCCGTCTGGCGGTTGACGACGAAAGAGAAGGTCTGTCCGAAATGCGGGGCACCGAACATGATCCCGGCTGCTGCGCCGAAGGCGGTAGAGGCGAGGGCGCAGCAGGAGAGGGCCAGCGCCATGAAGACATGCCCATACTGCGCCGAAACAATTCAGGCCGCCGCGGTCGTTTGCAAGCACTGCGGACGGGATTTGGCCAAGGCTGCGCCAGCCTAGCCTCTTCGCGGCGCGTACCGGCGCGGGCTAACAAGGCATGCAGCCGACGGCGCATGCAACCGCAAGCGCCGCGGCTGATGCCTGCCGTTAGACGGACAGAACTGGAACGCGTTACGTCCTTGACGGAAATAACTTCATACTATAAAGTACTTGTCAATGAAATGGCCTCGTCGCGTGCTTATGGGCCTCGCGCTCCTCGGCGCGTTCGGTCTCGTGGCAATCGGCGGTCTCCTGACGTCTCTCTCGTTCGAGCGGTCGTCTGAGATCGAACTGCCGGCGCTCACCGGTCAATTCGCGGTCGGCCGCGCAATCTATGACTGGCGCGACGACACGAATGTCGACCCCGTCGCACCGAATCCAGGCACAAAGCGGGAAGTGCTCGCCTGGATCTGGTACCCGGCTGGGGCCGGTCCTTCAGCGACGACCGACGACTATCTACCCGCCGCGACGCGAGCTGCGGCCGGCCCTGCGCCCTTCCCCTTCCGGTTTGTCTATCGCGATGCATCCAAAGTTCGACCGCACAGCATGCGCAACGCGGACATGCCAACACGACGCTTGTTTCCCGTCGTGATTATGAGAGGCGGCGCGGCCGCCGAAGTGTCGGGCTACGCCACGCTCGCCGAAGACCTCGCCAGCCATGGGTACGTCGTCGTCGGCATCGATGCGCCCTATCGCACGGGCATCGTGGTGTTTCCTGACAGACGGGTCATCAGAAGGACGGATGAGAACGACCTCGAGCTCTATTCGGACGCAGACCGGCCACGTAT
>JAHFUI010000297.1 GCA_023265175.1 Acidobacteriota bacterium | reverse complement strand
GACGGACCGTTTTCCTCGCAAAACGGCCCGATCTGCTGCTCCGTTATCTCTTCACCTCCTCGACGCGAGCGCCGCTCAGGATGCCTTCCATGCCGTAGTTCCCTTCGTGACAGGCGTACTCGAATAATTGTTCGTCCGTCACGAGGTACGGGATGGACGCTGTCCATGACCGCACGAACGTCGTCGGATCAGTCACCGTAAACGCGTACTCGAGCGTATTCGCGTCAACCTTCGTGAAGCGCTCGACCAACGTGAGATTCTCGGCGGCTCCGCGATACAACGTCCGGTTGGTGAAGTTGGTCGTCTCCACCACGAGCGTGTTGCCTTCCCAGTGGCCGCGCGAATCACCCATGTACTGGCGCAGCAAGGGGCCGACGTGCGATCCGCCGGTGGTCGGGATGACACGAGCGCCTCCGAGCATCTCGATTTGGACCGCCACGTAGCCGGGACTCTGCACGATGCGGTATGTGTTGTTGTACGCGGACGGCGACATCGCGCCCGGCAGTCCGCGCGTGATGCAGCGCTCGAAGAGACTTCGATCCGTAGTCGAGTCGGTCCCGCGGCCGTTCGCTCCGCCGCCGCGATAAATCGGCTGCTTGTACTCTTCGGCGGCGCGACGCTGCGCCTCGGTGGTCAGCGGCGGCACGCGGCCGTCAGGCGGGTCGACGACGAGCGACGACCGCTTCGTCGTCACCTTCTTGCCGCGGTCCCACCAGAATTCGTTGTACGCCGAGGAGACATCCGATTCTGTGCCCCTGGCATTCCGGATATCCACGGTGCGCTCGGAAGCGCGGCGTTCGAGTTCGGCAGTCTCTTCGTCGCTCAATTCGGCCTTCCCGGCGAATTCCGCGGGCCGCTCGAACGGCGTAATGGTCTTGTTCGAGTACAGACCCTGCAGGTCTGGCTCACCCCACGGCGTTTTCGGCGGCGTCCAGGGACGAGCGGCCGGCTTCCCTTTCGGAGCCGTCTGCGCTGATGCCAGGACGGGGATGAACGTCAAGACGACGAGGGCGGCAAGCGTCGAATGTCGGGCCATCATTGTTTACCTCCAACGTAGTGCTGCACGTCTTTGTCGACTAGGAGCCCTTCGGCACGCATGAGTCGAACGGGCTCCCGTAGTGGAAACGCGTGGCCGCCTACTTCTCCGCGGGATCCCGGGCGTCAGAAGGAGCACCGGTGCCCGACGAGCCCACGAACAGCTTCTTGCCGCTGGGAAGCGAGACGTCCCTGCCGTTGGCCCTGTTCGATCCGTTCTTGGCCTGATAGCCATCCACGACGATCAAGGTTCCAGCCGGCACCGAATTCTTGTCAATGCCCCGCCTCAGCAAGGTGTTCGGCGTGCCGCACTCGATCATCCACTCGACCGTCTTGCCGTCAGCCCCTTTGACCTCCATGTGGATCCACGTATGAGGATTGATCCACTCGATCCTCGTCACGGCCCCCTGCAGGACGATGGGCTTGCTCGCGTCGAATTCCGCCGCGAAAGAATGATGGGCCGATACCGGCGCGGCCGCGCGCACAAGGCTCAGCCCAACGACGACAACCGCTAGTTTCGTTCGCATCTCAATTCACCTCCCTGTCAGGCCCTCGTCGACTCGCGTAAAGCGCTCGGTCAAGCGCAAGTTCGTCCCGGCACTCTCTCTCCCGATCGACTCTTGCGGCTCCGCGTGGTCCACGACATCAGTCCTTCGCCCGTGCGCCGGTCAGGATGTTCTTGAGTCCGTAATTTCCCTCGTGGCACGCGTATTCGTAGATCTTTTCGCCCTCCGTCTTTTGCTTGAGGATCATCGCGAACGTCCACGGCCGCGTCCACGTGTGCGGATCGTCGAACGTCACTCTCCACTCGACGACCCTGGGCGCGACAGGCGTGAAGCGCTCGGTCATCTTCAGGTTCTCGGTCGCGCCTCGGTAGGCGCTCCGCTCCGTGAAGTTCGTCGTCTCGATCACGAGGCTGTTGCCCTCGTACCAACCGCGGGCGTCTCCGAGATCCAGATGCAGGTTCTTCCCGATGTGAGGACGGCGCTCGCCGCGCTCGATCGGGACGACGCGGTGCTCGTGAATCATCTCGTAGCGGAGCGCAACGAAGTCTTTCCCTTGGATCAGTTCGTAATAGGATCCGTAGCCGGCCGGCATCATCGAGCTCGGAATGCCGCGTGTGATGCACCGGTCGTACAGGCCGAGGTCTTCGTAGCTGTTGAACGGGCCGACCGCGTTCGCGTTGCTGCTGACGCCTCGCCCCTTCAACGAAACCGGCCGGCGAACCCGCGTCCGCGCCTCTTCCGTCAGCGGCGGCACCCTGCCGTCCGGCGGATCGACCACGAGCCACGGCGTGCTGTTTCTGCGATCGAACGAATCGAAGATGAGATGTGTCGGCGGCCGGATGCCTCCAGCGAACTCCGTTCCCGCGACTCCCGCGTTGAACTGCTCGTTCCGCTGCTTGTTCAACGCGGACAATTCTTCGGGCGTGATGTCTTCGATTCGACGGCCGTCGAATTGCGCCGGGCGCTCAAACGGAATGCCCGTTTCATCGTCGTTGCTGTAGACCCCCTCGATCTGCGGGTCGCCCCAAGGCGTCTTTGCTGGGACGTATCCAGCCGCCTTTGTTGGTGCGGCTGTCACAGCAGGCTTTCGGGCAGCCTGCAGTCCGGCGGCCAAGCCCGTCGCGGCAAGTGCAGTGGCAAGAGTCGACGCGACCAGTAGCCGAATAGACCGACGGGACATCATCGCACCTCCACAGATCGTTTCATGACCGGGAAAGCGAAGCAAGGGTACATCCCCCTCGCTTCTCGCTCTCCGATGCGCGTTACCAGTCGAGCTGAACGCTGAACCGAGCGAAACGCGGATGAAGGACCGACGAAGGCGTCCAGAACGTTGTGTTGCTCGGACTGTACGTCGAATTATAGCCCGTAATCGCATCGTTGTTCGTCAGGTTGTAGACATCGATGCGGGCATTGGCCCGCAGCCGACCAACCCTGATCAGACGATAGGCGGTATTATAGGCGGTATTCATAAGTGATCACTTAACGGGCTCCACGATTGCGAGGCCGGCGCGCAATCGCCCGGTGCGACGATCGCGCTGCACGTTCGCGCGTCTGGCGTTCTCAAGCAGATACGCAAGCCCCCGTC
>JAHFUI010000169.1:7042-9565 GCA_023265175.1 Acidobacteriota bacterium | reverse complement strand
GACGGCCTATCCATCGACTTCGTCAGTGGACCGGACGGCGCCGGGTTCAAGATCGAGCATCCGAACGAACCGCCGAGAGTAAACCAGATCTCGGCGACGGAGCTGAAAGCAATGATGGACCGAGGCCTCCCGTACGAGCTTGTCGATGTCCGCACGGAAGAAGAGCGCGCCATCGCAACGATCCAGGGTTCTCGACTTCTCAACAAGGAGAGTCATGACTACCTCTTGAGCTTAGACCGGAACACGGTGATTGTGTTCCAGTGTCATCACGGGATTCGGAGCCAGTCCGCGGCGGAGTATTTTCTGCGCGAGGAGGGCTTCCGGAACCTTTACAACCTGCGGGGTGGAATCGACGCTTGGTCCCAGCTCGTGGATCCGTCCGTACCCCGCTATTGAGGTTCGAACCGCACGCTAAGAGACGACATGGAAGACGTCCCCCTGCTGATCGAGTTCGCGCCTCAGACCTCCCTCTATCGCGAACGGGACCTCGTCTCGCAGCTCCCGATCGTACGGAATGGGCCAGCGGGCACGTTTGTCGTCTTCCCAGGCGGCGTGAGAGTGTCTTTGCCCACCGATCAAATCGTCTTCGCTGACGATACCGGCGGCTGTGCGCGGGTCGGCTTCGGGGGCATGAGCTTTGCTGGACTCGAAGAAGGCCTACTAATCTTCTTCCGCGTGCACGATCTCCACCCTGAGGAGCAGCTTTCTCCCGCACGTAGCCACAAGATGATGTTGGAGCCGCACTTGGTGTCGTCGATTCGCGTCCGCGGCCGGATCGCGTGGTCACCCGGCGGACCGCCCGCTTCCCACTAACCGTGTCCCCAGACATTGCCAGTTGGAGCCAGATCCAGGTGTCTGTGAGGGCGCGACATTCGCGGGAGGACGAGTCATACCGCCCTCGACGGGACGATCACCAAGGAGGATCGCGCGTGGCGGCACGCCGACTGACATCGTTTCTCGCAACACGAGCGTTGATGGCCTAGTTCGTTGGCGCGCTTGGGGCGGCCGCCGTTTCCCGGGTGAACGTCGCTCGGGCTCTCGGGCGAGCTGTCCTCATTCCCGCCTGGGTTTCTCCCCGGCGTCTGCGCTCTGGCTGAGCGACGGTACAGAACCGACCCGTACTGGTCAGGTGCCGCAAAACGTTTCGCGTACCACTTGATCAGGGCGCGGCGGATCGGCGTAGCGGCTGAAGCCCGGCTGATCGTCGAACGGCTTGGAGAGCACCGTCAACAGGCGCTCGAATGGCGTGAGATCCCCGTTGTTCACGGCCGCCGAAATCGCTTCTTCCACCAGATGGTTGCGCGGGATGAAGGCAGGGTTGGCCGCACGCATCGCCACACGGCGCTCGGTCGCCGCGGCGCCCTCCTTGGAAAGCCGATGCCGCCATCTCACCGCCCAATCGTCAAAGGCGCTCGGGTTGGTAAACAACCTGCGCACGGCCGCGTCGGCGTCGGAGTGCAGATCCACGTCGCAGAGCCGGCGAAAGGTGAGGGTGAAGTCGGCGGCGTTGGCGGCCATGCGCTCGAGGAGATCGTGCACCAGAGACAGATCGTCTGGGCACCCGTCCAGCAGGCCGATCTTGCGGCTCAGGCGCCTTGCGAAGGCGCTCTCAAAGCGGGCAGGAAACGCCGCGATCGCCACGTTGGCCTCCTCGATGGCCATCTTCTCGTTGTCCGACAGCAGCGGCAACAGCGTCTCGGCCAGACGGGCGAGGTTCCACTGGGCGATGTGGGGCTGATTGGCATACGCGTAGCGGCCCGCGCGGTCGATGGAGCTGTAGACCGTCGCTGGATCATAGCTGTCGATGAGGGCACATGGGCCGTAGTCGATGGTCTCGCCCGCGATCGACATGTTGTCGGTGTTCATGACGCCATGAATGAAACCGATCGACATCCACTGCGCGACAAGCTCGGCCTGACGCGCAGTCACGAGGTCGAGCAGCGCGCGATAGCCGTTGTTGGCGTCTGCCGCCTCTGGGTAGTGCCGCGCGATCACGTGATCGGCGAGACGACGGACGGCGTCGACATCCCCGCGCGCCGCAAAGAACTGGAAGGTGCCGACCCGGATGTGGCTCGCGGCGACCCGGGTCAGTACCGCGCCGGGCAACGGCCTCTCACGCCGAACAGTCTCACCGGTCGCCACCGCGGCGAGCGCGCGGGTCGTCGGGATGCCGAGCACGGCAAAGGCCTCGCTGACGATGTACTCGCGAAGGACCGGCCCGAGGGCCGCACGTCCGTCACCTCCACGAGAGAAGGGCGTCGGGCCCGCCCCCTTCAGCTGAACGTCGCGGCGCACGCCATCGCGATCGACAACCTCGCCGAGAAGAATGGCGCGCCCGTCGCCAAGCTGCGGCACGAATGCACCGAACTGGTGTCCGGCATAGGCCATGGCAAGCGGCTCAGCTCCGTTCGGCACCCCGTTGCCAGCCAGGATCTCCACGCCCTCGGGTGCGGCAAGCGCCCTCGGATCAAGCTTGAGATGCCGGGCGAGCGTCTCGTTCAGCCGAATGAGGCGCGGAGCCGC
>JAHFUI010000169.1:0-6942 GCA_023265175.1 Acidobacteriota bacterium | reverse complement strand
GCGTCCACGACCGCCCTTACTCAGTCGAGAAGGACGACCCACAGCCACAGGTGGACTTGGCATTCGGGTTCTTGATGGTGAACCCGCCGCCGGTGACCGTGTCCACGAAGTCCACTTCGGCGTCTTTCAGATACTGAATGCTGATCGGGTCCACGAACAGTTTAATGCCCTTGGACTCGAACACTTGGTCGCCAGCGGCCTGGCCGCCCTCCTCGATCATCATGCCATACTGAAAACCCGAGCAGCCGCCACCTTGGACGTACATGCGCAAGCCGCCGCCGGCCTTCTGCTCCTCGACCAGGAGCTCTGTGATCTTCGTCGCCGCGGTGTCAGACACGTTAATCATGAAGGGAGCATATCAGACCGGTGTCCTGTGCACCGGGTCCTGTCGTCACGAATCCGGATGGAGTCCCGTCCTGAGTGGACGCTCCTCGGATCCGCGCCTGAGGCGTGCGCCGCGTGCCTGACGGCGACGACCATGTGCGATCGATGGCACGCCGGTCGTCGACGTCAAGCCTGTTCTCGTCGACTGCGCCGATGCATAGCGAGACCGCGCAGTGTCCCCTGGCTGGAACGGCTCCAACATGCGACTTGCGACTGGAGCAACAGGCTACGTGGTGGTGCGGCCATGCGCCTGACTGGCCACGCGAGAAGCGCGTGTCCGATATCTGTATACAAACTTCGGACAGACACATGGCTGAGCTGTCCCTACGATTGTCCCTGCGACGCGCCAAAACAGCGTATCCAGAGCCAACGGGAGCCAAGTCGCTCGATCGGCGAAGTGATTGAAATAGCGGGATTTGCTAGAAAAATCGAAGATGGTCGAAAGGCAGATTTCCGTTTAGCAAACCGCCGCCTTCAGCCTCTCGGCCACCTCACCGCGACGAGAACCCTAAGTATACGCGATGCTTCGAGTTGCGGGAACGCTTCTGTCCCTAGAATTGTCCCCGAAATTGTCCCTGCCGAGCCCATCACCCGCTTTGAGTTGCGGCCGATCGGCCGACCGATTGTTGAAGGAATACGCAGCGGTTTTTTCCGTGACCTGATAACTGCGGAAGCCCAGGACGAACTGTGATTTCCGAGGATGAGCCGATGTCCACTACTTGAAGCGTCGAGTCTCTCGAACGCTCCGCAAACACAGGACGTTGCTGTGCGGCCTCCCGAAACGTGCAGCGGTTCTCTGAACCGCTGCATTCGCAGCCTGCCTCCGGGCTCTTGACGCTACGGAATCGCGCGTTCGTCGTCAAAGTGAATCGCCTTTTCCGCTTCTAATCGGGCGAACATGCGAGCGTTGTCGAATATACCCGCGTAACTGAAAGACAATCGCTGTTAAGGTCTCCAAAACGGATCGCCGGCCGGAATCCACTCGACTGGAACATCGGTCACGAACGACCTTAACCAGTCCGCGCAGAGCCGCATCCCCTGGTCTTCGGAGACCCAGTGTCCGATCAGAATGAGCCCCTTCTGCTGACCCGCGGTGTTCGCGTCGAAGACGTATTCGACGCCCTCCCATTCTCGTTGCTCACCGGCGACGATGACGTCCACGTTCGGGAAAACCGTGGCCGCGTGGAACGGAGCCGTGCCCTGCATCAGGGCGCCGCGGCTGACCAGAGCTTGTGGATCACCGATGACACGAATGGCGGGGAGTCGCAGTCGTCGTTCGATGTCCTTGGCGAGGTCGCGAAGCCGGACACGTGGTAGCACGTAGACTCTCGGTTGATCCGTGCTGAGGTACTTGCTCCACCCGATGGCGTCCGCGAGTCCGACGGCACTCATGTCAGGCTGGCGGGCGTGGAGATGATCGTGAAACCGCCAGATCGCCATGTTGTGATCGCGGATGAACCTGAGCTTGTCCTGATAGACGACGTCCTTCGCAAACCCTTGGCCGTCGTCATTTCCCAACCAAAAGGTTGGTTCGTGCGTGATGACCATGTTCTTGCCGGCGGCGGCCGCGCGCTTGATCACGTCGAACGTCGACATGACCGTCGTCGCGATACCGGTGACCGGGGTGTCGACATCGCCGGCCTTGAACGTGTCGGTGGACCCGCCGCGCCACGGCACACCGAGGTTGGCCTTAATGCGCTCGACAACCTCACCAGCAGTCAATAGCGTGCGCTGGCCGAACGCGCTGGCGGCTGCGCCAACGAGCAGGGCAGGGACGGCGGCGAACTCTCGGCGTGAGATGGCGCGGTTCATCGATCTGCGTCTCCGTTCGTGAGCAGGGAAAGGTCAATAGCGTTGGCCATCGCCTTGTAGCCAGCGGCGCTCGGGTGAAGATGGTCGCCGGAATCATAGGTTGCTTGGAATCGAGTTGGGCGTTGCAGATCGCGAACAGCGGCATCGAAAATCGACCACGCCATCGAAGGCGCCGCTGGTGCGAATCCATTGACTCACTGCCTGCCTCGTCGATCCCTGCTCCGTCCGTAATCGAATCTCCGAACGCAACGGTCGCGATGGTTTGCTCGGAAGCCCGCACATCGAGCGCAGAGAGCCAGTACCACGATGTGCTCGTCGTCGAACCCGAGATGTCGTCGCTCGCCGTGTCCGACCTCCGAAGGTCAGCGCGTGGTCCGACCGTGGGACGATTGCCGACTGCTGTGCGGCGAGCGCAATGTGCGCAGTGCCGATCCGAAGCGGCGTGGTTCCGAAAGCGTTCGACAGGCGAATCCGCACTCGGTCTGAACCGACGGTCGGACGTACAACCATCCGGATCGTCTGGTTGTCGAAAACCGGAGCCGGCGGTTGGCCAGGCGATTGGACAGGTGCATGGATGGAGGCGCTCCACGAGGTAACCCAGTGCTCAGTAGATCTGGAGCTCTGAGTACATGCGATAGGTGCGAGAACGAGCGTCAGCAGCGCAGAGAGCACATGGCCGCGTCGCGGCCGAACTACGCGAGCGACGGCGTCGACGTAGCGCATGCTGGACAGAAGCACGAATGGCGACTCCATACTGTGAACGGCCGGTCGCCTCCTCTGGTGAGGGACGTCCGCGAGAACAAGTGTCTATTTCAGATTCTTCTGTTTCACGACCCAAGCCGCAGCAGTGCACAGGCCGCATTGGGGACCGAGGAACATCCGGCCAGCCGAAGCATCGCCCTTCAAACGCCAGTCCAGCCACGCGACTGCGACCTTACCGAAGGCGCCGCCGTTCACTTCGCCATAGGTCCCCTCGTGCGGTACGTTCTTCTTGTACGCCCGGAACGCGGGGATGTCGGGAAGGCGGGAGAAATCGTCGTTGGCGTTGTTGAATGCGATGTCGGTTTCGTCGCCGCTGATATAGGCCACCGCCCCGTGCAGCAACTTGAGGTCGGCCTTCTTCAGAGTCTTGCCGCCGAACGCGGCGTTCCGGCCGGTGTCATCCGGAAACAAGCCGCTGTTCCACGCTACCGTGGTCACCACACGCGGATCCTGCCCAGCCTCGATGGCCTGCCCACCTCCGCAAGACATTCCCATTACCGCAATTTGGGTGGTCGCCACCTTATTGGAGTATGGTCCTCCCTCGCGTCCGTTCTCGGCGATAGCCCAGTCGATCGCCTGGATCAATTGCGCGGGATGAGTGGCGGCGGGCGGGATACTTGAAGGATCAGGCATGACGGCCGGGCCGGGCCGGCAGAGAATTCCAAACCTCTTCCTTCGGCGATCCGATCGGTCCGATGGCGACGACAAGATAGCCGTGGGAGGCGATCTCGCTCAGGAACCACCGGAACCGGCTCCCGTTGTTGATACAGCCGCCCTCTGCCCAAGTCACGATCGGGAGCTTCTGCGCGCCCAAGGCCGCTAGAGGCTGCGGCCGGTAGACCGTGAACCCGTTGAGCCCGGGATCAGCCTCCATGATCGCCTTGTAAGGACCGGATCCTAAGGCAGCCGTTTGCGGAACGGGCTCCGCCACGCGCTGCGCTTGACACTCGAACGGCGACACGATGACGCCAACCAGTGCAATCGTGGACGAAAGTACCCAACGATTCATGTTCATGTTCATGTCCTTCACTGAAGCGCGCACGTGTAGGAGCCGGCCGAATTGACGGGACCACTCACATATCGCGGGTAACTGGGATACGAACACAGCGGCAGTGTTCGATCACCAGAGATCACGACGGGCGATCTACTCGGGGCGATCCGTCGCTCGACCCAATCCATCAAGAGCGCCACGCGGTCGAGGGTGTTCGGAATCGGTGCAACTGCCAGTTCTTTGCCATCGCCAGACGTGGGGTAGTTCGCGCCGGTCAAACCATGACCCGTCTGTGGCAATACGTAAAGGCGCGCGAACGCGTCGACCGTGTCGCGCCCCATCTTGTCCAGGATCGCCTGATAGTAGTCAAGCTGGGCGCCGGGCGACGCCAGCGTGTCGTTGGTGCCGATTGTCACGATCATCTTGCCGCCACGACGAGAGAACGCGGTGAGGTCGGGGTTGATCGAATCCAACCACGACGACAACTGTTCGCGCCGCCCGTTCAATGGACCGCCTTCGACATAGTCCAGGGGATTCGCCGAGAGGTCGCGCATGAGGAACCCGGTCACGCCGAGCACGCCAAGATGGCCATGCATCGGCGCGTCGCTCGCTGCGCCTTCCTGCCCGATGAACCTGGCATTGAGGATCAGCCCGCTGCCCGATGGATCGGTGTTGGGCACCCACATGCCGAACGAGCGTGCGCCGTGTGCGAGCGGTGTGGCGAAGTGATAGCGCGAGTACGTGAGCTCGAGCGTCGAGAGCTGCCCCTCGGTGAGGCACGCGTTCCCGCTCGCGTCCCCGGGGTTCGGGTCGACGTTGCTCGGGCAGCGTTTGGCCGTCCACGGCTTGCGGTTGCGCGTCCCTTGCGTGACGTCGAAAATGGCGCGGCACGCCATGTAGTTGTTGATGATTCCGTCGGCGAGACCGTCGAGCGCGTCGCACTGGCGGATGAACTCGCCGCGGATGGCGTTGACCTTGGCCGGCGTCACCCAGTGTGCGCTGGGCTTCTCCGCAATCCGGATGAGTTCCGGCGCCAGCATCAGCGTCGAGAAGCTCACGATGGGGACATTCGCGAGGATGCCGTCGTAGTCGGCCGGATAGCGCTGCGCGACGGTCAGCGCCTCCCGTCCGCCCTGCGAAGTCCCGACGTAGTAGTTGAAGCGAGGCCGCTCGCCGTACATGCGCTCGAGGAGGACCATTGCCACGTCGTGGGTCTTCTTCATCTGCATGTAGCCGAGATTCTTGATGGCCTCGTCGTTCAGCGCCCACTCCAGTGAGACACCCGGCCCGCTTTGATGCCCGGAGTCGCTGCCGTACAGGGCGACGCCCATCGCAGCCCAATCTGATCCGGGAGGACCGCCTGGACCACCACGACCTCTGGCGCCCGGCACAGCCACAGGGATGAACCCGTTCATCCCGCCGCCGCCAAGTTGGACCGAGCGGCGGCTCCAGGATGCGGGCAGGACCACGCGAAAGTTGATTGGCCGCGCCGTTGGCGACTGATCGACCGGCGCCATCGAGCCATCGACGCTGCATGAAGCAGCCGTCGCCGGCGTCGCTGCCGTCCAGACGGGCATGCTCAGCGTGACGCCGGACACAGGTTCACCAATCGCCGACGCTGCGACCATCGTCCCGAGCTTCGCCGCCACGCAATCGGTTTCGACGATGACCTTGTTGGGACGCACGGTCCCCGACGGCGATTCGGCCGCGGGAGCTGTTTGCCCGCGTTGCGCGTTCAGCGTCGCCCCTGTCAAGGTGAGCGTCGAAAACACGGTAAAGCCAAGCATGACAGGGACGCACATCAGTGTCCGCGCCACGACATCGAAGACTCGAGCGACACGATTCGTCACGGTGTCCTCCACGTTCTCACGCGCCGGGCTGGCTTTCGTCATGTGCGCCGGGCTGGCTTTCGTCATGTAGCGAATCACTGGAATAGCTGAGGCGCGAACTCGTTCAGGTAATTCCGCCAGTTCATCCATGTGTGTCCACCGGCGCTCTCTTTGAACACAGGCGTGAACCCATGCTTTTCGAAGAGCGCCACCGTCGCCCTGGTGGTGGCGATCAGGAAATCGTCCTTGCCGGTACTAAACCACAGCAGCCGGAGCCCTTTTTTCAGGCTGGCGTTGTCGAGGGCACTGAGGTGCTCTTGTTCCCAGGAGGGCCCGCCCCGCGAAGTCTGCGGCGCAGCCGCCGCTCCGCGGCCGCCAGTGTCGCCGATCAGACCGGAGCTGAACACCCCGACATACGCGAACCTGTCGAGATGGCGAATCGCGATGTTAAGGGTCTGGCTGCCCCCCATGGACAGCCCGGCGATGGCGCGATGCCGACGCTCGGTCGACACCCGGAAAGTCTTCTCCACAGATGGCAGGATATCTTGCAAGAAATCGTCGACAAAGTCGTCGGCCGCTCCCTGGCCACGGACGCCGCTCGTCTGGCTCGTGTGCCCGGCAGGCATGACGATCACCATGGGCCTGGCCTGCTTTTTCGCGATCAGATTGTCCAGGATGAAACCCGCGCGCCCCACCGAGGTCCACGACTCGTCGGCATCGCCTGCACCGTGCAACAGGTACAACACGGGAAACGTCTCCCGGCCCGACTCGTAACCCGGCGGAGTGTACACATGCATCCGCCGGAATCGCTTCAGCGATGTCGAGTAGTACGTGATCGCCGAGACGGCGCCGTGCGGCACCTCCTTCGTCTCCATGAAGTCGGCGCCCGGCACATACACGAGACTCCAGACGTTGGTGTTCGATTCGCTGATCGACGGACTGCGAGGGTCAATCACACCGACACCGTCCACGTTGAACGTGTAGCGATACGCGCCGGCATCAAGGGGACCGATCGTGATCTCCCAGACGCCGTTTGGCCCCTTTGTCAGCTGTCCCGCCGGATCTGTTCCGAAGATATCGGTGGCGGCCAGGCGGACGTTCTGGGCCTGCGGTGCCAGCAGGCGGAAGGTGATGCGACGGTCTGGCAGCACTTCCGGCGACACC
>JAHFUI010000168.1:2323-9658 GCA_023265175.1 Acidobacteriota bacterium | reverse complement strand
GGCCCGCACTACTTCAGGACATGACATCGCGGTCTCTCGTCGCGCGCGCGGCGGCGATGCCCGGCGTCGGATACCTGCTCGTGGTCCTCTTCGTCGTGTTCTCGCTCCTCGATTCCAGCTTTGTCTCGCCGCCAAATCTGATCAACGTCGGAGTCCAGTCCTCGACGCTGCTGCTGCTGGCCCTGCCGATGACGCTCATCATCATGAGCGAAGGGTTGGATCTGTCGATGGGCGCGGTCCTCGGTCTGGCCGGCGTGGTCCTGGCCATGCGGCTCGCGCATGGCAGCGGCATGATCGTCGCGCTCGCGTCGGGCATGGCGGTCAGCGTCACATTCGGGATCGTGAACGGGCTGCTGATCGTCGCGCTGGGCCTTCCGCCGTTCGTGGCGACGCTGGGGACGCTCTACGTGGCGCAGGGCATCGCGCTCGTGGTCACGGGCGGCCGGAGCGTGGTGGGGATCGGCGATGCGCTACCCGCGCTCTACGCCAGCACCTGGCTCGGCCTGCCGTTTTCGATCGTCGTGGCGACGATGGCGTACGTGGTGTTCCATGTCGTGCTCTACCAGACGCGCTTCGGCGTGTATGTGTTCGCGATCGGCGGGAATCGTGAGTCTCTCGTCCTGGCCGGCGTGCGCGCGCATCTCTATCACGTGGGCATCTACGCGCTTGGCGGGGCGATGGCGGGATTCGCCGCCCTGCTGTTCACCGGACGGACCAATGCCGGCCACCCGACCGCGGCGATAGGCATGGAGTTCGACGCGATCGCGGCGGTGATCGTAGGCGGCACCTCGTTCGCGCGTGGCAACGGCTGGTTGCCGGGTACGCTGCTGGGCGTCCTGACGATTGGCGTGTTGAGCAACGGCCTCAACGTCCTGGAGGTGAACAACTCGCTTCAGGTTGCCAGCATCGGATTGTTGGTCATCGTCGCTGTGCTCATCGATTCGATTCGGGGGACGACGTGACCACGCCGGTAACGGGGAGAATGTGGTCCCGCGATGTCGCCGCGCTCGCATACCGCCTGGCCGGCGTTCTGCTGCTGTCGGTCACGTTGGCGCTGCTGAGCGGCGCGTTCTTGACCGCGCCCAACCTGCTGAACGTCCTGCGACAGGCGAGCCTGAACTTCCTGATCGCATCCGGCGTGACGCTGGTGATTCTCACTGCGGGCCTCGATCTCTCGATCGGCGCCAACGTCGGTTTGAGCGCCTGCGTCGCGGCCACCGCGTTCAAAGCGACCGGCTCGATCGCCGCCGGTGTGGCCGCCGGCCTGACGTGCGGCACGCTCATCGGCCTGCTGAATGGCCTGATGGTCACGCTGCTGCGACTGCCGCCCTTCATTGCGACCTACGGGATGCTGTGGATGGTGCACGGGCTCACGTATTGGTACATGGCGGGGGAGACCATTTACGGCTTCCCGCCCGCATTCCGCGCCTTGGGCAGCGGGTACGTGGTGGGCATTCCGGTTCCCGTGTATGTGATGGCGGCGTCGCTGATGGCGGGTGGCGTCTTCACGCGGTACACGATCTACGGTCACGAGCTCTACGCGATCGGCGCGAACGCGGAGGCGGCCCGCCTGTCCGGCATACCGATCCGCACGCGGCTCAATCTCGTGTACACGCTGAGCGGCGCGATGGCCGGGCTCGCCGCCATGGTGTACCTCGCACGGCTCAATTCGGCCGAAGCCGACATCGGCGAGCCGCTCATGCTGCCCGCCGTTGCCGCCGTCCTCATTGGCGGCACGTCGCTCTTTGGCGGCGTGGGCGGCTTGTCGGGCACGCTGATCGGGGCGGTCATGCTGACGCTCGTCTTGAACGGCATGAACCTGCTGAATATCAACGCGAACTGGCAGCCGCTGGTGACGGGCACGATCGTGCTCCTGGCCGTGTGGATCGATATCGTGACCAGGCAGCGCGCCGACGCGCGGGCCTGACGCCGTCTTCATCAGGACGTCGGTAGGGGGCCGGCGGTCTTTGGAACGTCCCTTCGGCGGAACGGTCTGGAGACCGTTCGCTACCAGAGTGTCCGCACGATATCGCCCGCGCCATGCATGTGAAGACGCCGTAGCGCGCGCTGCCGCCGTTCCCCCACGCACCGCCGGGAGAGGCGCTGCACCAGCCCGACCGACCGGCGACGCCGCCTTCCGACTACAATAACGGCGCTCGGGTGAGGCTCGTTCCGCGAGGTGTTGACATGACCAAGAACGGCTGTTCGATCGCGCTCGCGAGTCTGTTCGTCTGTTTCTCCGGTGTCGCCGGTGGCGCGCAGCTCCCGGCTGCTGTGGGACGATGTGCTTCGTCGCCGCTGGCTGATCCGTCCAACGGTCCCAGGTGGACCGCGTGGGGCGGCGGCCTGACGAATACGCGTTTTCAGCCCGCCGACCAGGCGCGCCTCACCGCGGTGCAGTTGCCGAACCTGAAGCTCAAGTGGGCGTTCGGGTTCGCGAATGCGAATACCGCCTACGCG
Source organism: Acidobacteriota bacterium (assembly GCA_023265175.1). Lineage (GTDB taxonomy): Bacteria > Acidobacteriota > Vicinamibacteria > Vicinamibacterales > CAVVIG01 > JAHFUI01. Next base: position 7,198 of record JAHFUI010000168.1, on the reverse strand, counting down.
CAGCCGACCGTCGCCGGCGGCCGCCTGTTCGTTGGCAGCGCGAGCGGGGCGGTGTACTCGCTGGACGCGAAAACCGGCTGCACCTACTGGACGTTCACCGCGCAAGCCGGCGTGCGGACGGGCATTGCCGTCGGCTCACGGAAGGTGGCGAGCGGCGAGGCGTACACCGTGTACTTCGGCGACGGGGGAGCCCACGCCTACGCGCTCGACGCGGCAACCGGGGATCTGCTGTGGGCTCGCAGAGTCGACGATCATCCAACCTCGCGGATTACCGGCTCTCCAACGCTGTATCAGGGACGCCTGTTCGTACCCGTCGCCTCAGGTGAGGAAGCAGCTGCCCGCAACACGAAGTACCCGTGCTGTACGTTTCGTGGCAGTCTCGTCGCGCTCGACGCCGTCACCGGCGCCGTGGCCTGGAAAACCTACACGATCAGTGAAGAGGCGAAATCGCTCGCGAAGAGCCCGGCAGGCGTCCAGCGATTTGGTCCGTCGGGAGCCGGCATCTGGTCGTCGCCGACGATCGACGTGAAGCGCCGCGTGGTGTATGTGGCTACCGGCAACATGTACACGGAGCCGCAACAGAAGACCAGCGACGCCGTGATGGCGCTCGATCTGGACAGCGGCAAGGTGAAGTGGGTGAGTCAGGTCACGCCCAAGGACGTCTTTGTCGTGGGCTGTGACGTCCCGAATCCCAACTGTCCGCCAGCCGCTGAACTGGGTCCGGACTTCGACTTCGGCAACGCGCCGATGCTGGCGGCTTCTAGTGGGCGCGACATGATTGTGATCGGCCAGAAGTCTGGAATCGGCTGGGGGCTCGACCCCGACAAGGCGGGCGCCGTCATGTGGCAGTACCGCGCCGGGAAAGGCAGCACGCTCGGCGGGATGGAATGGGGATCGGCTGTCGACGGCGAGCGGGCGTACTTCCCCAATTCGGACCCGCGTGAACAGCAGCCCGGCGGCCTGCATGCGGTGCGGCTCGATACGGGCGATCGTGTCTGGTTCGCGCCGCCGCCGCCACCGAAGTGTGCGGCCGGCGCCGGCTGCACGGCTGCGCAGTCGGGAGCGATCACGGTCATTCCCGGCGTGGTCTTCTCGGGATCGTTCGATGGCGCGATTCGCGGCTACTCCACTCGGGACGGATCGGTCATCTGGGAGTTCGACACGAACCGTGAATTCGACACCGTCAACGGCGTCAAAGCCAAGGGGGCCTCCATCGGCGGAGCGGCCGGTCCGACCATCGTCGACGGCATGGTCTACGTAAGCTCAGGGTACGGCGGGCCCGCGGGGCGCGCAGGGAACGTGCTGCTCGCGTTTGGAGTCGACTGACGAACTGACGCTGAAATGCACAATGCACAATGCAAGGGGCACAATGCGAAATGCACAATGCATTCGGCATTTGACGTTGTGCATTACAAGCGACGGCCACAGGAGATAGTGATGAGGCGGTCACGGCTGGTGAACGTGATGATGGCGGCCGGCATGTGCTTGAGCCTGTCGTGCGAGAAGAGAAGCACAGGTGACAGGATTGCGGTCTTCACGAAGAACCAGACGAATCCGTATTTTCAGTCCGTGCGTCTTGGCGCCGACAACGCGGCCAAGCAGATGAAGGCCACGGTCATCCACTACGTGCCCACGAAGCCGGACAGCATTCCCGAGCAAATGAGCCAGATCGAGGATGTGATCACGAAGCGTCCCGACGCGATCGTGTTCATCCCCGTGGATTCCCAGGCGATGGTTCCAGGCGTGCAGAAAATGAACGCGGCGAAGATCCCGGTGATCAACATCACCGATCACTCGGCAGGTGGAGATCTCGTCAGCTACGTGGGCTCGGACGAGTACGGCCTCGGTCTGGTCTCCGGACGCTACCTCCTCGAGAAGTTGAAGGGGCAGGGGAACGTCATCATCATCGAGGGCGTGCGCGGCTCTCACGGCAGCATGGAGCGGGTGCGCGGTTTTCAGAAAGCCTTGGAGGCGTTTCCGCAGGTGAAGCTGCTCGCGTCGCAGCCCGGGAACTTCCAGCGGCTGCAGTCGCTGCAGGTCACCGAGAACCTGCTGCAGGCGCACCCGGTGATCGACGGGGTGATGGCGGCGAACGATGCGATGGCGCTCGGCGCGATCGAGGCGCTGGACGCGGCCAATCGCAAGGCGCTGGTCGTCGGGATCAACGCCACGAAGGAAGGCATCGACGCAGTCAAATCGGGGAAGCTGCTGGCAACAGCGGATTTCGCCGGCTATCTGCAGGGCTGCGTCGGCATGATGGCGGCGATCCGGTACGCGCACAAACTGGTCGTGCCGAAGGAGATCGCCTTTCCTTCGGCTGTCATCGACGCCACCAATTACAAGGACGCCGACATCCCCGACGCGCAGCGCGAGTGCCCGCCGTGGGAGGCCGTCGTCAAGCCGTGAGGGCCCTAACCAGCGAAGGAGTCGGGATGGACGGTCAGCTGCTCGGATTTGTCGGCGTCGGACGCATGGGAGGCCCCATGTCGTCGCGGCTGCTCGACGCCGGCTATTCATTGTGCGTGTTCGATACGAACGCGGAGGCTGTCAAGCCGCCGGCCGCGCGGGGCGCCCAGGTGGCTGCCTCGCCGGCGGACGTCGCATCGAAGGCATCGGTCGTCTTCATGAGCCTTCCGACCCCCACCATCGTGCAAGAGGTGGCGCTCGGAGAGCGGGGCGTCGTCCATGGAACGCAAGTACGGACGCTCATCGATCTCTCCACGACCGGCCCAGGCGTGGCCGCGATGGTCGCCCGTGGCTTGACCGAACGGAACATCACGCTGGTCGATTCGCCGGTGAGTGGAGGCGTCGCCGGCGCGAAAGCCGGCACGCTCGCCGTCATGGTGTCGTGTCCAAAGCCGGCGTTCGCCGAGGTCGAGCCGATTCTCAAGAATCTGGGCCGGCTCTTTTACACCGGCGAGAAGCCCGGCCTCGCACAGACGGCGAAGCTCGCGAACAACCTGCTCGCGGCCGCCGCGCTCGTCGTGTCGTCGGAAGTGCTGGCCATGGGCGTCAAGGCCGGCCTCGATCCGAAAGTCCTGATCGATATCATCAACGCGGGCAGCGGCCGCAACAGCGCGACACAGGACAAGTTCCCGCGATCCATTCTGACCGGGACCTTCGACTTCGGCTTCGCCACCGCCCTCTCGTACAAAGACGTGCGGCTGTGCATCGACGAAGCCGAATCGCTCGGCGTGCCGATGGTCGTCGGTTCCGCCGTTCGCCAGATGCTCGCCGTCACCAACGCGCGATTCGGCCCCGATTCCGATTTCACCTGCATCGCAAGGGTCGTCGAGGAGTGGGCGGGCGTCAAGATTCGCGGCTGAACGACGAAGCTGAGCGCTAGCGGCCAAGGACCTACGTGCACACATACAAGATGTACATCGGCGGCCGGTGGGTGGACGCCGACGGCGGCGGTCGTTTCGAGAGCGACAATCCCTACACCGGCAAACCGTGGGCGTTGATTCCGCGCGGCAACGCCGCCGACGTCGATCGAGCCGTGCAGGCGGCCCGCACGGCGTTCACAGCCGGCGACTGGCCGAAGCTCAACGCGTCACGCCGCGGCGTGCTGCTGCGCACACTCGGCGACCTCGTCACCGAGAAGTCGAAAGCGCTTGCCGAGATCGAGGTGCGCGACAACGGCAAGCTCTACGCCGAGATGAGCGGTCAGACCGCCTACATGGCGCCGTGGCTCCACTACTACGCCGGGCTGGCCGACAAGATCGAAGGCTCGGTGATTCCCGTCGACAAGCCCGACATGTTCAACTACACACGCTCCGAGCCGCTCGGCGTGGTGGCGGCCATCGTGCCCTGGAACTCGCCGCTGCTCCTGGCGACGTGGAAGCTGGCGCCCGCGCTGGCCGCGGGCAACACCGTCGTCATCAAGCCGTCGGAATACACCTCCGCGTCCGTTCTCGAGTTCATGAAATTGATCGAAGACGCGGGGTTTCCGCCCGGCGTGGTCAACGTGGTCACCGGTTTCGGCGCGCAAGTCGGCATGCCGCTGGTGGAGCACCCGCTCGTCGCCAAGGTGGCATTCACCGGATCGGACGCCACGGGGCAGCGGATCTACGAGGCGGCGGCCCGCGGGTTGAAGCGCGTCACCATGGAGTTAGGCGGCAAGTCGCCCAATATCGTGTTCGACGATGCGGATCTCGATAACGCGGTGAAGGGCGTCGTCTCCGGCATTCTGGCGGCCACCGGCCAGACCTGCGTGGCCGGCTCGCGTCTGCTAGTGCAGCAGAGCGTGCACGATGAATTCGTCGAGAAGCTCATCGCCTTCGTCAAGACCGCCAGGATGGGCGATCCGATGAGCCTCGAGACCCAGGTCGGTCCGATCGCCAACAAGGCCCAGCTCGAGAAAATCCTGAAGTACATCGACATCGCCAGGTCCGAGCATGCCACGCTGGCACTCGGCGGCACGCGCGCGTCACGGCCCGAGTGCGGCGACGGCTGGTTCGTGGAACCCACCATCTTCACCGGGGTGAAGAACAGCATGCGCATCGCCCAGGAGGAGGTCTTCGGCCCGGTGCTCTCGATCATGCCGTTCAAGGACGAAGAGGAGGCGGTTGCCATCGGCAACGACGTCGTCTACGGTCTGGCCGCCGGCGTGTGGACGCAGAACATCCGGCGCGCGCTGACGATGGCGGATCGGCTGCAGGCGGGGACCGTGTGGGTCAACACGTACCGCGCGAACAGCTACATGTCGCCGTTCGGCGGCTATAAGCGGTCTGGGTTCGGGCGCGAGGGCGGTAAGGACATGATCGCGGAATACCTGCAGACCAAATCCGTCTGGATCTCCACGTCCACCGACGTGCCGAACCCCTTCATCCAGCGCTGAAGTCTCGGACGGCGGAGTAACCGGCTTCACTCGCC
>JAHFUI010000168.1:0-2223 GCA_023265175.1 Acidobacteriota bacterium | reverse complement strand
CTCGCCCTCTCCGAGGTGGCAGCAGTCGCTCCAGTCCCGCCGGGCGATGGGCACACTCCAAGCCTTCCTCTGGGATGGTCCGTCGTCAACACGACAAGGTCAAGTTCTTTGATCATCGGCGTCGTTTACCCCTGACATCGATGGCGTTCCAAGCCTCGAGAAGCTCACCGAGTACATCGAGGCCGTGCCGGCAGCGAAGCGCGCGGAATTGGGGAAGCAGCCGTAGTGCTGCGTCAGCCTTGCTGACTGCTGCTGGAGAGGTATTCGAGAAGAGCCAAGGCGGCGCGATTGGCCGCCAGTGCGGCTTGGATCGCTTCGTCATGCGCTTGAATCGCATGACCCATCGCGGCGTTCGCGGTTCCCATGTCGGCGTTCGCGGTTCCCATTTCCGTGTTCGCGACTCGCAGCGCGCGGAACGCCTCGTCGTGGGCATCGAACAGGGCCCGCAACTGCCGATTGAGGTCGGGATTCATTGGAGCCAAGGTGTCGGTTCCTCCTTAAGTAGTGTGACACAGATGGGCCGTCGGAGGATCAGTTGTTTCTCGGGAACACGCGGTCGAGTGTTTGCAGGCCAAGCTGGAAACTGCACGATCACGGCGACCGTGGGCAGCCTCAGCGCCGAAGCCAATGGAACGGTGCACACGTTCTCGCCGACGGCGCTGTCGTTCGTCGACCTCGGAGGGCCTGGCAACAGCGTCGATGTCAGCGGAAACTTCGCGTATGTGGTCCGGCGGGTACTCGTGTACTTGGGTGACCGGAGGCTGAAGGCCGCCGATGGCATCGACGTCTGGCCTCTCGATGCCTGGCGGCCATCGCCGGCGATACACTGTGGCCATAAGCCGTCTCCCTTCTCCAGCCTTAGCCGGCACGTAGCAGTCGTATGACTCGCTATAATGGTGTCGTGCGGACGTCAACGCTGCTTCGGGCGGAAGAGTTTGGGCGTGTCGCCGAAGTGCTCGGGCCGTGCGAGCTCGTGAATGGAGAGATTATTCCGATGTCGCCGGGTGGACTTCGGCACAGCGAGATCACCGGCAGGGCGTGCTTTCTCCTTGAATTACACAACCGCGTGCGTCATTTGGGTCGGGTGCTGACGGGTGAGGCAGGCTTCATCGTTCGTCGGGGACCTGACACGGTACGAGGGGCGGACGTGGCGTTCATCTCCTATCGGCGTCTTCCGAAAGATACGCAGATCACCGGATTCCTCGAAGTTCCAGCGGAATTCATCATCGAAGTGCTCGGCGACGACACCTCCTGGTCTGAGATGGAACTGAAGATCGGCGAGTACCACGACGCCGGCGTCGATCTGGTGTGGGTGCTCGACCCGCGCACGTTGAGCCTGCGCGCGTACGAGCGAGGCGCCCCGCCGGTTCTCCTTCGTGAGTCCGACACCGCGAGCGCAGATCCTCACATGCCCGGATTCTCCTGCCGCGTCGCCGACTTCTTCGGCGACTAGGAGCCCGTCCGAGTAATGCCGAACGGGCTCCTAGTGGATCGACCAGGACGGCGGCGGTCGTCCGCTGTCGAAGGCTACCAGACTTGAAGTTCTCAAGCTCGCCTGGCACGTCGTGACGCTCCAGGTTTGCGCGGAGAGGTGACAACCGAGCGCCGCTCGATGCGCGTACAATGATTTAACCGGTCAGTCGAAAGCGCTCGTCACGAAAGGGATTTCATTTGGGACGCTCGCGCGCCACCGCGACGGTTCGTGGGAGACGCGAGGCGTGCAAGGCCTGCCGCGTCCGAGCGTCGTCGTCGCTACGGCAGCAAGCGGACCGAGCCTGATCATCAGGCCGTGGCGTCAATCAGGGAGCGTCGTTTCGCTCAGAGACATCACGAATACCTCGTTCAACCAGCACCACGGCATCCAGACCACCGAGCGATTTGGCGTCGGCGCGGATCCCGACGGCGACGGCATCGTCAACGAGATGACCCGCGCCGATGTGACTGCCGTAACTGTGTGGCAGGCGACGCTTCCAGTACCCGGACGGCTCATTCCCAACGATTCAGCCGGGAAACTGCGAGCCGGAGGTGATCGGTGACGCGTGACGAGACGCGGCGGCGCATGACCGCTCTTGTGCGGCGCTGGGACGCGAGCGGTGAGAACTCGATGGTGTTTGCTCGGCAGCACGTCTCCCATCGGAAGTTGCGGTATTGGCTGCGGCGGGCTGATCGACAGACGGGAGTGGCCACGCCGGTGGCGTTTACGCCGGTGCAGGTCGTGCGCGG
>JAHFUI010000029.1 GCA_023265175.1 Acidobacteriota bacterium | reverse complement strand
CGCAGCGCGAGCGACGGCCACAGCGGTCCGGAGGCAGGAGCCGGAGACGCGCGTGTCGGAGCCGGCCCGGCCGAAGCCGGCTCCGAAGAGGACCGCCTCGCGGAAGCGAGCATGCTCGGCTCCCGCGCTTACTCGGTCGGCGGCTTCGGCTTCTTGCGGCCGCGCGGCGCCGGCTTCGGCTTCCGAACCGAGGCCGGTCGCCGCTTCGGGGTTGTCGCCGCCGCAGGCTCTGTGATCCCGCGCGGCGTGCCACGAATGATTCCACCTCCTAGAATCCCGCCGATGTTCCCCCCTCCCACAGGTCGCCCGGTATCAACAGGAATAGGCTCGATATCCGGAGTCAAATCTCCGAGACGCGGTCCCGTCGTAACGGCCCGCTGCGTAATGGCAATAACGGTGACGTACGCATAACCCGTATCCGGCCAGCCACTCTTCCCAGGCAGGATGCCGACGCTCGACCCGCCGACGCCGACGGCAGTCGCGATCACTCCGCCCTGAAGCTGCGCCGCCGCCTTCTCCGCATCGTCCGGCGTCTGGCCGGGCGCGCTGAAGATGGCAACCGCCGCACGGGTCACGGCGGCGCCTGGAAACGCCGTCGTGAGCGGATCCAGTGTCAGCGCCGACGCCGGAGTGTCCGTGCCGCTTCGGAACAACGCATCGCCGAGCACCTGGCCATTCTTCGTGATGACACCCAGATCCCCGTCACGGAGCGCGTTGAGAATGGTCGCAGCGAGGCGTGTGATCTCGGGGGGCCGGGCCGCAGGCTCGAGCATGTTTCGGATCGGCACCGTGTCGTCTTCGACTCCGACGTTCGTGTCGATCGCGACCACCAGGTGTTTGGTGACCGTCACGGTTTTCACCGCAATAACCGTCACGTGCAGGTATTTCGCGTCAGGCCACCCACTGGGGGTGACCGCCGGCACGCCGACGGGAAGCCCTGGTGCGCCGACGGCGGCGGCGATGGCCGCACCTTGAGCTTGCAGCGTGAGACCAGTTTCCGGCGTGCTGCCGGGCTGATTGTAGATGAACACATCTTCAGCCGTAGCACCTGGGATGACCGAGGAGATCGTCGCCAGCGGTGAACTGACCGACTGCTCGGTCAGGGTACCGGTCGCGGTGCCGCTCAAGAACGCGGCATCGCCCAGCGGTTTGGCGTACTTCAGGATTCCCCCCAACGCGCCGGTCTTCAAGAGCGTCGGGACTGATGGGGCGATCCCGTCGAGGTTCCTGTCGATCGCCACGACGAGATGCTCGGTCACCGCAGGCACGACGAAGGTCACTCCGGCACAGCCCTCTGGCATCGCCACCGGAACGGCGAGCGCCGTGACCGCACCGTGCTCGTTGCGCAGCAAGGTCGCAATCGCGTTGACACGATCGGTGAGCTGAGGCTCCCGGCTCGCGACGGCATCGGCAGAGCTGGCAAATCCCATCACCCGGCCGGGTCGTCCGTCTCCTTGGCTGTCCCAGTTCGCCAGCACCTGCTGGCGGTCCGCCGGGCCGCTGACAAACTCGGCTGAATCGCCCTTGAATTCCAGCCGGCCGATGTTCACGGCCATGCGAGCCGCCGCGAGCTCCGCGATCCGTTGATCCTTCAGCAACTCGAGCGCCGTCTGCTCGTAGTGCGGAACGATGCGATAGACGTTGTGACACGTCGTCTTCGCTTCTGTCCTCGTGACGAGCACAATCGCGCCGTCGGTCTCGGGAACGGCGAGTGCTGCAGGAACGAAGGGCAGCACGTCGGTTCTGGCTTGCGCGTCGGGCAGGAAGGCTGGCTCGAGCGCATGCTGCACCTGGTCGATACGACTGCGGGCGAGCACATCGCCATCGAGCGTGCCGTTCGACGCGATGAGCGAGTACTGAAGAATGTTCCCGCGCGGCGCGCGCGCCCAATCATGGCGGAGATCGTCAACGCTCGATGTCAGCGTTGGAACGCCCGCCGCGAACTCGACGGGCGTCACGGCTGACAGCGCCGGCAGCGGCGCGGGGTCGTTCGTCAGCAGCGCTTGCCGCACCTTCTCGGAGGACACGGCGTCCGGCACTTCCAGCTGCCAGATGTGATAACGGCGCGCAGGCACGGGAGCGGCGCGCTCGATCGTCGCGCAGTGCTTGATGCGGCGCCGATGGAAGAGCACCCAGTCCTGAGTCGCGCGAATCTGGATATCTTTCGGCGGCGGCGGCGCGGGCGGGAACAAATGTTCCAGCGCCTGGTTGGCGAACTCAGGCCGCTTGATGAGGGCCCCGGTCGTATTGACGGCCGACACTGCAACCGCATGACGCGGATGGCCGGCAGCCATCACGGCGTCGTTTCTGACGAGCGTGCCGCTGACCAACAACGTCTCGGCCAGCGCGCCGATCCGTTCGTGCACGACGTCCACAATCGCCTGCAGCGGCGCACCTCCCCAGCTCACCTCGATGCGGAACGCATTCATCTTGCCGTGACGCACGCGGACGGTGAGCTTCTGACGCTGCAGCATGTCCTCCAGCTGACAAGAACACGAGATGTCATCGGTGTCGTGGTAATCGACCGGCGCGCCGCCATCCACGACGGAACGGGTATGCGCGAATCCGTCGTGCACGAAGCCGTTCAGATGCCGAATCGAGCCGGTACTCTGGTACTGCGAAACCGTGAGCTGGCCTTGAACCCGATAGTCGATCCAACTGGGGTTGGCCCCCGGCATGCCGACGGTGACGTTGAGGTCAATCCGGGTCGTTCCCTCGATGGCGAGCTCGAAAGGATTCTGATCGGCCCGAAGGCTCGTCCAGACCGTGACGAGCCGCTTCTCGGCGGGCCGCGTCGGGAATTTGAAATCCGGCAGATCGATGATGGGCGGCCGAACGATGTCGTCGCCGATTCCCGGGAACTTGCTGCGGAGCCCGGTGTTGAACAGGGTGGCGCGCCCTCCGATCATGTTCGAGTTGGCGTAGAGCGTCTGTTCGATCCTGCCTGAGATGCCGGAGAGCTCCTCGACGGGCAGCTTCTGGAAAACCTTCAGATCATCGATCGCGTCGCGGCCGACGGCGGCCAGCCCTTTCACGAGATCAGCGATCTTCAGTCTCTGCGGCGCTTCGCCCATTCCAGCGAAATAGAAGGCGCCGCCTCCCGACTCCAGCGGTTCGGCCCGGCCGGCTCCGAGCGCCTGCACCGTGCTGGCCGTTGGTCTGGGCTTGAACGGCTCCAGGATGACCACGTCGCCAAGACGGCCGGTCAAGTCAATCGTGTCACGCAGTCGGTCGCCGAGACCGGCGATGTCAGCGATTTCGCCGATGGCAGGACGTATCGAGGCTCGTGGCGTCCCAAATCGATCGACAGGCAGCACGCCGGGACCGATTGGGCGAGCGGGCTCGAGCGGGCCGAACGCGATGCCTGGCGGCGGAACGGGGCCGGTTGGCTGCGCAGGAGCAGGAGCAGGCGCGGAAATCTCAGGCCGCACGTGCAGCTCTCCCTCGAATCCGATGCCGCGCGCCGGTACGACCGGCTTGATGATCTCGCCGTCGGGAACAAGGATGTCCACCGGTGGACGAGTCCCCCCTGGCTCGAGGCCCTGGAGCAACGAAATGCGATCCATGTGCTGGGCTTCTTCGAGCGCATGCGCCACGAAATCGGGCGTGACGACGCAGAAGCGAAGGTCGAGGCCGTTCCCGAGCAGGGCGACGATCTGATCGTTGACAATGCCGGCCGCGTCAACCGGCAGGTAGCCGGCTGGCGGCAGCTCGACGATCCCGCCGTCAATCAGCACGCTGGCGCGTCGCCGCACGAGGCCAGGTTTCAGGAAGGTATTGAGCCTGAGCTGAAGGTCGGACACGCGCGTCAACGGAATCGCGAGCGACGCGAGCCCCGGCACGCTCCCGGGATCGATCCGTTCGATACGCGGCGGCGGAAGCGGCCGTTTGACCGCGCCGACGAGATCTCCAAGAGTGTTGGCCGCGTCGCGGACCGCATCCCGCATATCGCGGCACGGGTCGAAGACCGGCGTCGTCCCTGATCGCACCAACAGCTCGTTGAGCTGACACTGAAACTGCAGGACCTGGGCAAGAAACCCATCCCACGGCCGCATCGACATCCGCGCCGCCCAATACCGGCGCGGCGGTGTGTCGATGCGTTCACGCCGGACCACCCACGCGTCCAGAAAGACGGTCGTGTGGCCCGCGCGCGCAATGACCGCGAGCGGCACGCGGCCGCCGCGTCCCAGGCGCGCTCCGAGGCACCAACTGTCGCTATGCAGTCCCCGGCCGGAGATGAGCGAGCCGATCTGCGTTTCTTCGTCGGCGAAGAGGGCGGACGCCAGCCGCGATCGCAGGTGCTGTTCCTGCAGCACGACCACGCCCGAGGCCGGCATGGCCTTGGTCAGATACAGCGGTTCGGCTCTGACGATGATCCCCTCGCGGTAGTACGGTCGATCGGTCGAGGTCATGCACGCCTCTTCGCAGATCTTTCCGTACACGTCCTCCTGACCGCACAGCGCTTCGGCGTGCCCGATCGTGATGACGTAGAAGTTGTATCCCTCAGACGGTCTCACCGCCGGCGCTTCCGAGGTGACGACGCATTCTTCGAACGAGCCCGGCCCGAGGAAGCGGCGCCGCGGTGGCAACACCGCGCGCGCCGTGAGCGGGATCAGTTCGTCGATACGGCAGCGAAATTCCTTGTTCGGCAACAGCACGATTTGCCCGGCTGGATCGATCGCCATGCCTTGGCCGATCACGATCTCATCGCCGTTGTCGCCGAGCGTCGTGTCGAGACCGTGCACGACGCCGCTGCCTCCCGCCTGATTCGAGAGATGCACGAGCGCGCGGACGTACATCTGTTCGAGGCTGAGATCGTCGGCGCGCAGGAACTTGCCGTCGAAGTAGTGAAGCCGCGTGAGTGACGTCGGGCTCGGAATTTCAGTCTTGCCGTTCTCGGCGGTGACAATCACGAGCGGATCAAATGGCCTGAAGACCTGGGACATGGTCAGCTCCTTGTCTGCATGGCCACAAAGTCGCGGCCCTCTTGTCCACTCGATGGATCACCAACCGCGCCGGCCAACGGAACGTCGTCCTCACCCAGAATTGGCGTCGGCCCCGTGCCGCGCGCGATCACGCGCACCAGATCCGTGGCCCCAAAGGCGGGGCCGACGAGCGTCAGCGTCACGGTTTTCTTGTCTGGCGCGAGCGCGGCCGTCACCGGGCGCGGCGTCCACTTTGCGGCCGCGTCGGCGCGCGAGGTGACCGTGAACGCATCGTCGGCCACGGTGGCGTCGGCGAGCGGCTTGTCCGCCGTCAGCGTGATCGACGCGGCCGTCGGGGCGTCCATCTTGAAGCGTGGACCGCCAGCGTCGATACCAGGCTCCGGCCATGCGGCCAGCTGCTGCTGAATCGCCAGCGTCGGCAGCAACGACGGCCGCACAGTCGTATGCACGGTCGGCGTCTTCGCCAGTGCCCACGATTCGTCGACGGCTTTCAGCTGAATGCCTTCGATCGTTGCAAGCAGCAGCGGCGCGCGATCGTCGGCGGGAAACCGGCTTGCGTAACTGGCCGGCTCCGCGTACGGCCTGAGCGTGATCGTGTCGAGGGCGGCGAAGTGCCGAAGCATCGCCTCGCGGGCCGGGCCACGCCGATCCAGCGGCAACGCGTCGAGCCCGCGCCGGGCGTCGAGCACTTCCTGATGCTCCGGTACGACGGCGCCGGCAGCGTCCACGCGCGGCGCCTGCAGGCCGAAAAGAACGCGCAACCGTTCGAAGGGAACAGCCGTTGGGAGCGCCGGACGTCCCGCGTGGAGCTCGAGCTCGATCGTTTCCGAGACGCGCGAGAACGCGGTATCGGTGTTGCTGCCCCCACACGGTTCGGCGAGTGCCGGCACCTCGCGCGTCAGGCACGCCCGGAATCTGGCGACGACGTAGGCGTCGAAGGTCACGCCGCCCGCGACCGGCGTGATGGCGGCGGTGACCTCGGGATCCTTTTCGCGCTTCCCGTACCAACTGCCGACGTGCACGCAGGCGCTGGCGTCGAGGTGCAGCTCGTGCCCCGCCGCGTCAAGCGCAAGACCGGGTTCGACGCGGATCTCGCCACTGGCGGCGTCGGCGCGGACATCGAGGCCCCAGACGACGCCCGCGCCGTGCAGCCAGGCGTTGTGCAGCCGCATCTTGCCGCGGTGGTACGCCTGGCCGGCGTCGAAGTCGGCGACGCCGAGAAGCATGCCGAAGTGGAAACGCAGGGCCGTGAACGGATCGGCGTCGTCGAGCGGGCGCTCGATGAGATCCGGTTGGTTGACGCAGTGCTCGAATTGGACGGCGGAGTCAGCCACGATGCGCCCCCTTACACGTCGCCGCGCAGGGCGGCCAGCAGTTGCGTCTGACCGCGCTCGCGCTCGGACGCGGCGGTGTCGCGTGCGATCGCGAGCTTCGCCTCCGCGTCGGCGATCGCCCTGCGGCCGTCGACCTCTTTCTTGAGCGCCGCGGCCAAAGCCTTTTCGGCGTTGGCGTAGTCGGTACGAACCGTGTCGATAGTGGCATTGGTCAGCGCGATCAGCGTGTCCAGCCGCCAGATCGCGTCGTCGAAGGCGGAGAGACGCCGCCACGTCTCTTCGGGGATCGAGTCTTCATACACGTCCGACGCCGCGTCGCGAGCCGTGGTGGCGGCGGCGAGGGCGTCGGCGAGCGGGGTCAGTGCGGTGACCAATGCCGCCTTCTCCAGCTCGAGCGGCGGCTTGTTCGCCGGAGCCGCGGCATCGATCTCGGTCTGCTTGTCGGCGATCTTTTTTTCCTGATCCTTGACGTCCTGGTTGGCTTTGTTGAACGCAGCCAGGGCGGCTGCGGTCGACAGTTTCGCGCTGTCCCGCCGATTGCGCGCGGCGCTGCTCAACGCCGGCGCAGTGGCGATGCCGCGCAAGGTGACGCTGATCTCGTCGAGCTGCCGCTCGGCATCGGCGAGGCCGAGCAGTCGCGCGCGTTTTCGCTCGAAGTCGAGCCGCGCCGCGACGACGGCACCGCTCTCGCCCTCGTGTGCCTTGTAGGCGTCGGCCGCGCTGGTTTCCGCGATCGTTTCGGCGGCGGCGGCCTGCGTCACGCCGTCGCGCAGCGCGGTTGCGCGCACGCGCGCATCGTCGCGCAGCGGCTGCGGGACGTCCTGTTCGACGCGTTGCTGCGCGTCCACGTAGGCGCTTGATGCTTTGGCCGCGATCGCGGCGGCGCTGAACGCAGGGTTCCGATTGCGAAGCAGTACAACGGCGGCGGTCACGTTCTTCTGCCAGTCGGTGTCCTGCGCGGCGGCCTCGTCGCTGGCCCGCTGCGCATCGGTCGCGGCCTGTTTGGCCCTGGCGACCGCTGCGGACGCTCGCGAGACGCGAGCCCTGGCCAGTGTGGCCTGATACTGTGCCGCGGCCGCTTTCGCTTGGAGCACGTGCAGACGAATCTCGTGCTGCAGCAACTCGTCAGCGAGCGCCGCCACTTCGGGCGCCGTCGGCGCGGTGGCCAGCTTGAGGCGGATGGCCGCACCCGTGCTCGTTTCACCCGTGATCTGCTTGGCGACCGTGTCCACCTCCGTGGCCGCATCGCCGGCTTTCTTGGCGGCGTCGGTCAAGTCCGCTTCGGCCGCCCCCAGCGCGGTGGTGGCGGCGGTCAGTTCGGCGGCGGTGAAGTCTTTGATGGTGTCGTTCGCCATGTGTCCCTCTCAGTGTTCGCGCGGGTACGCCACGCTCGGAAGGTCTCCGGGAAAGGCCTGCCCCGATTTCTCGTACTCGCGGCGCATCGCGAGCGTCAGGTGCCTGCGGGTAATGACGCTATTATCTGGAGCGGCGAGAAACGCCGCCGCGACGGCGGCGTTGCGAATCAACGCGCCGGTGACCGGATACGCCGCGGCCAGCTCGGCGTAGCTGACGTCGGAAGCGACGAGTGTGCGACTCGGTATGTGCTTGTCCCAGAGCCGCTCGCGCTCCGCCGCCGCCGGCTCGTCGAAATCGACGATGAACTCGAGGCGGCGCAGGAACGCGGTGTCGATGTTCTGGCGCAGGTTCGTCGCGAGGATCGCGAGGCCGTCAAAACGTTCGAGGCGCGACAACAGATACGCCGTCTCGAGGTTCGCGTAGCGGTCGTGCGCGTCGGTCACTTCGGTGCGCCTGCTGAACAACGCGTCCGCCTCGTCGAACAGGATCACGGCCGTCGAGCGCTCCGCGAGATCGAAGATGCGGCTCATGTTTTTCGGCGTCTCTCCGATCCACTTCGAGACGAGGCGAGAAACGTCCGCCACGATCAGGTCAGTCCCGAGCGCGGAGGCGAGGACTTCGGCCGAGAGCGTCTTGCCGGTTCCCGGCGGACCAGCGAAGAGCATCCGGACGCCGCGCCGGCCCGGACGACCCTCCAGAAACTTCCACTCGTCGAGCACGCGTGCCTGGCCATGCAGCCGGGCGACGGCTTCGCGAAGCTGCGCGAGGCGCGACGGGTGAAGGACGAGATGATCCCAGGTCGCTGACGGCCGAACCAGTGCGACTCCGCTCGAGAGGGGCATCGCCGACCGCACGCGCACGCTGTCTGCGACTTCCTGGAGACCAACCGGCACCGCGCGCGCCCGAACGTCGAGCGCCACTTCCTGGGCGAGGTGCGGCTCGATCCGGTACCGCGCCGCGAGCGTGGCGGCGTCGGCTTCGAGCTCGGGTAGCACCGCGGCCCATAGACGACGCTGCTCGATCGATTGCAGGGGCTTGACCGCCAGCGGGAACACCGGGCGCGCGCCACGTACCGCCGCAAGCCCGGCACGTGTGCAGACGATGGCGGGACCGGAGAGGTCGGTGAGCGAGAGGAACGGCGCCGGCTGCGGATCGTCCGCGGCCTGCACGCGCAGCACCGGCACGCGGCCGCGCGCGGTCGTGTGGACCGACAGCAACTGCTCGAGCTCGCGCGAGGGAGTCAGCGGCCAGCCGAACGTCTGCGGCACGACATCCGCCGCCCGCGCCAGCGCGACGCCCCAGTCGAGGGCCGCATCTTCGTCGTCGGCCAGGATGAGGAGCGTGATGCGCGTCCCGCTCGCCAGCAGCTCGATGGCGCCTTGCACGTCGAGCCGGCCGAACCAGTCGCTGTCGAACGACGGAACCGCGTCGCGCCCGAGGAGTCGCAACCCCGATGGCCAGACGTCGCGGCCGCGCAGGACCGGCCAGAGCGCGTCGGCGATCGCCAGCGATCGCTCGGGGTCGGGTCCGTCGCCGATTACGCGGAGGCATCCACTGCGCACGAGCGCGCCGGTCGCCAGTGTCTCGGTCAGCACGTGCCGATCCGCGGCCGACTCTGCCAGCAGCTTCGCCGCCAGCGCCGCCGTCGGACGCGGCTCGCCGCGCGGATGGAGCGACCGCAGCACGTGGCAGAACCCTTCGTGCTCCTCTGGCATGCCTGCGAGCACCAGCAGGTCGAGATCGGCGGCCGTCAGCGCGAACGCATCGGTCAGTCGGATGAGCGCGCTCGCACCCGCGCCGTGGAGCGCTCGCCCGTCTTCCGCGTACTGACGTGCGACGGTCTCGAGGAATCCGCGGCGATCGTCCTCCGCGCCCAAGGGCGCAATTCGCACGAGTAGATCGCACAGCTGCCGCGCAAGCGCCGCGACGCGCAGCGCGAGCGGCCGTGCCGCGTCGGCGAATGTCGAGGGACGGATCGCCTCGAGAGTCTCAGACATATTTGATCTTCATCACGAGGCCGAGCCAGTCGATGTGGTCCGGATCGAGATCGAGGCCCGCGCGGCGCACGTCTGTCGAGACATGATCGAGCGACACCCGGACTTCGATCCATCCGGGATCCGCCACGATCTCGCCGCGCCGCGCGCACACTTCGTACAGGACTTCGTCCTCCACGCTCCGATCGAGACGCGCGCACGTGGCGGCGACGACGAGCGGCGCGAGCGCGAGCACCGCCGGCGGCTCGTCTCCTCGCGGCTCGTCGAGTAGAGGCTCGTCTCCGTGTGCGGGAGGCAAGCCCGCGAATGCGCGCACCGCCGCGTCGTCGGAGGGAGCCGGCACGAGCGCCATCGCAAGCTGCTGCAGTACCCAGGCAACCGGCCGATCGCGGAGCGCCGGATCATCGAGGATGAGGCGAGCCAGGTCGATATCGCGCGCCGCGTGTACGAGAAACAGCAGGCCGGCCCAGTCGGTGAACGCACGCCGCCTCAGATCGAGCGGCATGTCGTCGTCCGCCGCAGAGTCCGGCACGAGGTCGACGTCCCGCTCACGCCCGTCGCGCCTCTCGGCGCGACTGTCCCGATCGGCGCGACCGTTCTGCGCCGGTCGGTTGACCTCGGAGGCCGGCGAGCCCGCATCAGGCTGCGGCGGCGTCACGCTCGTCTTGCTCGTCGTGCGACTGCGCGGGCGTGGCGCACCCGCCGGCGCGGGCGGATCGCTCCATCTCGATGGCTGACCGGCGTCTGCCGCGCCGGCTTTAGAGTTGAAGCTGTCCTCGGTCAGCGCTCGCGCGATCAGGGCGGCGACATGCGCCACCTCGTCGAGGCTGCCGGCGAGCAGCGCGGGCTCGGCGTCAAGGAGCGCGAGCAGCGCCAGCGCACACGAGCGAACCGGCGACTGCGTCATCCGGCCGAGCCCGCTGACGGACGACCGCTGACCCGCGGCGTGCGCGCGCGTCTGCTGATCCGTCGATGCACCGTCTTCGACCCGCTGTGGCCTCTGCGCGGCTCGACTGGCGACGGCCTCGACTGTGATCGCGCGGCCGCCGTGACAGAGCGCGGCGTCGACGATCGACGCGAACGTGGGGTCGGCCAGCCGCTCGACGACCGCGCGGAATGCGGCGTCGGCGACGAGCGTCCGGAAGGCCGGCACGATCGCATCCGGGTGCGCGATGAACAGGGCCGCGACAGTCGCGGCGGGCTCGTCGTGCGAGTGCAGACCCAGTTGCGTCCAGGCCCAGCGTCGTGCCGTGCGGCCTCGCACGCTGCCACGGATCGCGTCTATCACCGCGTCGACGATCGAGTTGTAGCGGACGACCTCGTCGGATTGCTCGGCAGCGAGCGCCTGCCGCAGGTGTTCGATGGCTGCGGCCGCCCACGCCGAAAGAAGCGCGGCATCGGTCAGCCCGAGCCAGAGCCGCGTGGGGACGACGAGCCGGCGGATGCAGATCTCGGCGCGCGGATCGAGCCCGGACTCGGACAGGGCGCCCTCGAGCGCCTCGCCGATCGGGCCGTGAAAGAGCCGGGCGAGACGCTCGCGATCGCTCTCGGACGCCGACGAGAGGTGGCAGCGGACGGCGAGCTTGCCGATCTGCAGCGTGTCCATCAGCTCACCCTCGTGTCACGGCCGAGCTGTCCGGCGCCCGGGATCGTGCCGGTTTCGGCGCGGCCGATCGTGGCGCCGCGTCCGAGCGCCCAACGCCCGAGGAGCGCCGGCGAGAACGTCGCGGTCTTGCCGATGACGCTCGTCAGGCCGATGTGAAGGCCGATGCCGGTGCGCATACCGGCGCCCGCCGTGCAGTAGCCGCCGATCGTGTGCGCCGGACGATGCATGCGCAGCACGTGATCGAGAATGCCGCGCTGATCCTCGGACAGCGCCCCGGGCACGATGACGGTGAAGCGATGCGCCCGCTTCGTGACCGCCGCGACCTGTGTGCCGGCGAGCGGCTGCTCCACGAGCGCGTCGATCGCGCCGCCGATCCGGAAGCCGGATCCGAGGACCGACCGCGTCGGCGCGTCGGCGGCGCTGTACCCGAGCACCGGACCGCCGAAGCCTCGCAAGGTGAAATGCTCGAGGATGTGGACCGGAATCCCGATCGACAGCTCGACGAAGCGGCGCAGTCCGCCGACCGTGCCGCGGAAGCGAAGCAGCGGCACGGCCTCGGCGACGAGCCGGCGACGGCGATCGGCCGGCAGCCGTTCGTCGAGGATCAGGCCGACGAAGCCGGCGAGCCACGGCAGGACCTCGGAGGGTGCGGAGCGTGCGTCGACAAGCGCCATGCGCAACAGCGCGCGCCGCTCCAGCTCGCCGAGCACGCCTTCCATCGGCGCCAGAAACCTCCGGAGAAACGATTCGGCCTCGTCGTCACGCGAGAAGGTGGCGGGCAACCGGCGCAGGTAGTCGTGCGCCGGGTATTCGGCGCGCAGCGATCGGATCCGCGGTGTGCGTCGTCCGTTGCCGCTCAGCTGGATCGTGATCCACAGGTACCGTCCACGCTCGGCGACGATCGGGGCTTCGTAGGTCTCGAAGCGATCGTCGGCGGGCTGCTGAGCCCAAGGCAGCTCACGCCCGTTGGGGCGGCGAAACAGTGGCTGCGTGGGCGGCACCACGTCGAGCGCCAGCGGCAGCAGCGGCGGCGACAGATCGGGGCGAAGCACAACTTTGGACGGGCGGACGTTGGTCGGCCGCGTCGCCGCTTTCGTTGGACCCTCGGGCGGCTCATCGCTCGCGACGGCACTGAACCGGACGTCGGTACCGGCCGGCACGCAGGCGTCGAGAAAGAGCCGTCCCCAGACCGTCTGGTACTCGCCGCTGTCGAGCTGATACGTCGTCACGTGCCCGAGCCGAACGAAATGCGGGCGCGCGGCGACCATCTGCCGGAACGATCCATCGGTCGCCCAGTACCCAATCTCGCCGTCGGGCGCGCAAACGATGCCTGCACCGTCGTAGTCGGCGGCTTTCAGCGCGCTCATCGCTTCCGTCCGCTCGGCCTGCGCGTACCGCAGGCACTCCTCGCCCGGCCGTTGCGCGATGACGAGCGCGCCGTGCCCATCGAACTCGAGGTCCGTCGCGAACGGTGCGTCCGTGATCGTCACGCGGCCGTCGGTGAACGGCGCGAACGAGATCACGCGCGCCGCCGCGCCCGTGCCGTCGAGCACGACGAGGACGCCAGCCGGCGAGATGGCGATGCGCCGCGGGCGCGTGATGGCGGCGACAGCGGGCCATTCGACGCGCCGTGCCGCCCGGCGGGACTGAAACAACGCGAGGCCTGGCGCGGCGTCGAGTAGCGCCCACGTATCGAGGCCGCGGCTCGCGACATCGACCGGCGTCGCCGGATCGCCACCCGGCGCCGACAGCTGCACGCGGCGGAGGATTCGGCGCCGCCGAAGATCGACAATGACGATCTGCCGGAGGCCGGCGTCGGCGATGAACAGCCGATCGTCGGCGTCGACGGCCAATCCGCGCGGGTCGCGCAGGCTCGCGGCCGGCGTCGTCACGAAGTCTCCCGCTGATAGGTCGCCCTGCTGGTCGATGAGCGGCTGGACGGCGATCGCGCGTCCCTCGCGTGCGGCGGCCGCGAGCGTCGCCCACAGGACTCGATCGACGCGCGCCGGTTCGAGCGAGGGTGGATTGCCCGTCGTCCGTTCCGGCACGCCGTGATAGAGCCGGCATTCGGCATCAAACGCGAGGCCGGCCGCGGCGTCGACATCGCGCGGGTTCGCCGCCACCGCCGAGTCTGCAAGCTGCACGATGCCCGTCGTCACGTCGAGCGCCGTGGCGTCGTGCGACGAGCGAAGCCATTGATCGCCGGTCTGGACGAGGAGGAATGGACGCGCGGGCATCAGCATTCCTCCTTCGGCACCGGGATCGGCACTGGGACCGCGATCGGATCCTCGGATCCGGATCCTGGCGGTGGCAGCGGCAGAGGTCGTCCGTCAAGTCCCTTCGGCCGATGCGGCGCCGGCGCGATCGTCACGGTCGCCGGATCGGGGTTCTTGCCCGACACGATCGTGATGTCGGTCAGCTGCGGCACTTCCCACGGCGTGAGGATGACCGTCGTCCGCTGGGTCGGAACGTTGTCGTCGATCGATGCGAGATTCAATCCATAGAGGAATTCGACGCCTTCCACCTGCAGCGCGGCCGATTCCAGTTCGGGGCCATGCACGCGGCGGCCGAGCGGCCATCCATTCCCCGACGGCCCGTACGGCGGGAGCGGAGCCAGGTATTGCCGGATAACGAGCTCGACCCAGCGGCGCACGGCTTCCACGCCGTGCCCCGGCTTCACCTCGATGCCGACGCTGACGGCGATTTTTCGATACGTCGGCGGAATCACGTACAGCTCCGTCGTCACCAGACGCCGGGTGTCGAGCCAGCGGCAGACGCTCGAGAGCAGCGTGCGATCGGGCCATGGCGCGTCGGGGTGCCGCGGATCCTCGCGCGGCCACACGACGACGCTGACGACGCCGGGCGTGGTGTCGTTGACGCGTTGCGGATGGAAGAGCGGCAACACTTCCGCGCGCCCGATCTCCGCTCCCGGCGTCATCATCGCGAGCTCGCGGAAGTCGCTCTCGGCCACGGCGCGATCGTGGCGGCGAAACTCGGACGGGATCCGGTCGAGCGCGGCCTCGATCGACTCGGGATCGTCGCCACCGCGCGCCGGCAGCACGTTCGCGATGGTGACACCGCTGATCTTCGGGAGCTTGTTGATCGCACCGGCCGGCACGTTGCCGGACAGACCGCCGCCGTACCGGTAATGCCGCGCGCGGAGGCGCTCGCCGATCTGCGGCGCGCGCCCCCGAATGCCGTTGCCGAAGGTGACGAGCCCCGCGTCGCTGTTGAGGACGAAATGCCGGTCGTCGCGGCCGCTCGCCTCGAAGTCGACCACCTCGGTCCACCGCGTCCACCCGCCTGTTTCTTCGACCTCGACCTGGACGCTGTCGGCGACGACCGATCGGTTGACGAGCTGTCCCTGCTGGTTCGGCTGCGCGGTTCCCATCCCGAGGAATTCCGGAAGCGCCGTGCGAAGCTGCACCGCCACCGACGCGTTCGCCCCCACCCAGAGCAGCCGGCGCAGCGATCCGCCGTCCTGCCGGAACGCGCGCAGCCAGCACAGCACCTTCTTCGCCTGCTCCTCGTCTTCGATCGGCGGCGGCAGATCGTCGGAGCCCTCGCGATCGGCATCGTCGAGATCGGTGGCGCGCAGGGGCGCGAACGCGTGCACGTCCTGCGGCAGCCGCAGGCGGACGACGCCCGCGTCGCTCAGCCCGCGCGTCGTGTCGCCGCACGGCACGAGCTCGCGGAAGCGCGGCGTCTTCTTGTCATCGAGCCCCACCGAGATCTGCCAGACGATAACCGGCGGCGGCGGCGAGACGCCGGTGCCGGGGCACGCATCGATGTTGGCCATGGGCGGCGCCGGCTCGAACGGCACGACGCCGATGTTGAGGACGTGGCCCGCCAGCTCCTTCACGATCTCGGCGTCCGGCTTGTCGGCGTCGCGCAGCACCGGGATCCAGAGCATGTCGTCCACGGTGGCGGCGAAGTCAACGCCGTCGGCGTCCGGCTTCGGCTCGATGTCCAGCGCGACGGCGCGGTAGGGCGCCGCCACTTCATTGGTCCGGATGGCTCCGCGTGCGGTGACGATGCGCTGCATGGCGGCCAGGAGATCCGCGTCCTGGTCGAGCGGCGTGATCTGCTTCGCGATCGCGAACGCCTTCACGGGAAGCGCGTAGACCTCGGTGTCGAGCTCGAAGCCGATCTTTCCGGCTTGCCCTTCGGCGCCGAGCTCGACGAGGAGCCCTTTGCCGTTCTTCGGCGTGAGCGCCACCATCGCGCGCGACGGCGCCGCGGGACGCAGCGGAATCTTCAGCAGACGGAGGAACGCGAGCTTCGTGGTCTCGGGAATTTGGTTGAAGCGATAGAGCAGCGTTTCGCCGAGGTGCGCGAACAGCTCGAGGATCGTGATCCCGGGATCGCTCTCGTTGTGATCGGTCCATTCGGGCGTATAGACCGGAATGCGGCGGACCAGCTCGTCCTTGAGTTGCTGAAAGGAGCGATCGTCGAGGATGGGAGAAGGGAGCGGCATCCTGGATCAGCTCAGATAGAACGGAAACACGAGGTTGCCGGGGCGTCCGTCACGGACGTGGACGTACTGGATGTGGATGTCGATTCGCGACGGCTCGTCGTCGTGCGGCAGCACGTCGATGGCCTGCACGTCGATCCGCCGCTCCCATGCGGCGACGGCGCGCTCGACGTCCAGGCGGATCAGCGCCCGGGTCGCCGCGGTGTTCGGGTGCATCAGATACCGGCGCAGTCCACATCCGAACGTCGGCCGCATCACGCGCTCGCCCGGCTCGGTGTCGAGGATGATCTGCAGCGACTGCTGCACCTTGTCGGGGCCGGCGGCGTACGGGAAGGTGCCGTCCCGCGCGGGCCGCACCGGGAACACGACGCCCCGTCCGAGATAGTCGAGGGCGCTCATGCGACCGCCTCCGCGCGCTTGTTTGCGACATCTTCGAGCGTGACCGTGTCTTCATCCACTTTGAGGTCTTTGAGTTCCTTGCCAAGCTCGAATCTCGGTCCTCCAGGAGTCTCAGCGAACACGCCGGGAGGCGACGGCACTTCCACCATCGGCAGGGGTGGCTTCGGTGGCACCGGCGGCACGCTCGCGACCTCTGCCGCCGGAGCGGACGGGATGCAGAACTCGAGCGGCTCGAGGTAGTACAGCCGGAAGATGTTCACGACGATCGGCTTGAGGATGTTGTACGCGAACATCGCGACGATCGTCGTGAGCGGGATGTTCCGAAAACAGATGCCGCTCATCAGTTTCGGTCCACCTGGGATGGGCAGACTCGGCGCGCTCACTTCGACGCCGGAGTTGGCCGGCAGGTTGAACCGCACCGGCGCGCGCAACCCGATCTTGGGGCGCGCGGCCTGCGCCCGCAACGTCTTCAAGTGCGGCATCTTGACGTTGATCGTCCGGTAGCTCGTGCCGATCAGGTCGAATGTCGGCGCGATCTGATAAGGCTCGGCCGGCTGGCTCCAGACGAGCGGGCCCGGGCAGTCGCGGCGCGTGCCCTTCTTCGGACACGGAAAATGGTGCTGCCGCACGAACGTCCGGACCTCGTAGACGTCCTGATCGTCGAAGCGCGCCTGGCCGATCCGGTCCAGCTCGGTGCTGGCCGTCGGGACGAGCCCGAAGTAGATCGTCCTGCCCGCGCCCGGATGGTCCGTCTTCGCCGGATCGGGAATCAGCGGATACAGCGGGTAGACCGCTTCGTCGGGCACGTTCGAGTCCGACGTCACCTCGGTCCACGCGCCCGTACCGTCGGTCTTGGGATCGGGCTGCCACCGCTGCACGACCTCGGTCGCGCCACGCGCGAGCGCCGAGCCGCGCAGCTCCACCAACCCGCCGAAACCGTCGCTTCGTTCGTCGGCGAACGCCTTGGCGACGGCGTCAGACGAGAAGCGCCAGGCGTACCGCCGGACCACGAACCCCGCCTCACAGATGGCGTCGCGATCGACGCGCGGAAATCCGAAGGCGTCGCAGTGCACTTCGCACACGACGAGGTAGAAGCGCTTGTGCGTGTCGAGAAACAGCTTGCGGGTCCTGGTCGCGACGTAGTCGAGGTTGAAAAACTTGTTGACCCGCGTGCTCTGCTGAACACGGTGGACCAGATCCTCGCCGTCATCCGCGTCGTCGAACGCCATCGACTTGGTCGGATCCTTCAGAAACGCGTTCACCAGATCGCTTGTGTCGTACTTCTGGATGATGGGGACGGACGCGCGGGCCGACTTGCCGCTCCCGATCGCATACCCAGGCGCGACAATCATCCATTTGTGACGGGGCGGCGTCATCGGCGTCACCAGATATTCCCCGCGCCCGGCGTGTACGACGGCGACGTCACCGCCGCGCTCGCGTTCATCGTCGTGCAGTTGATGATGCCGTCGAAGGTCGCCGTCGCGCAGTGCACGTTGAGCGCCGATGCGGTGATTTCGACCGTCGAGTTCGCCGTGATCGAAATCTGGCCGCCCGCGTTGAACTTGATCTCGCAGCCGTTCGAGTGCGTGAGCGTGATCTCCTGCGCCGAGTCGTCCAGCACCAGCTTGTGCCCGCTCTGCATCGAGACCGTCACCTTCGCCGCGCCGTCCGTGTCGTCGAACTCGAGGAGGCTCTTCGCCCGCGTCTTGATCAGCCGTTTGTTGTTCGGCTTCGCCGGATTCTCGGGCTGCGTCTCGACTCCGTTCCACGCCGACCCGACAATGTACGGACGTCGAAGGCAGCCGGCCTCGAACCCGACGACCACCTGCGTGTCGACCGCCGGCATCACGAAGAAGCCCTGGTCCTTGTCGGCGTACGGCGTGAGCAGCGTGGCCCACGCGCGCACCGCCGTGCCGTCCTCTCCAAGCCACGGCAGGCTCACCTCGATGCGGCCGAGCGAATCGTGATCGACGATGTCGGTGACGATCGCCGGATAGAGCCCGAAGTACCCAGGCGCGGAGCCGTCGGGATGGAAGTCGCCGTTCATCTGAGCTCGCCAATCCAGGCCCGCTCGGCCTCGAAGCGCGTACGATGGCCGACGCGAATGTCGTAGCTGTGGCACATGCGCGTCACGACGTAGCCGCCGCCCTCGAACGGCGCACCCACGTCCTGCAGATCCAGCTGCGATCCGACGGTGAGATCGGGAACGCCCAGCGCCGTGCCGGTCGCCGTGACGAACTGGCGGCCGCGCCGCAGCATCTCGGCCCGCGCCCAGGCGCGCGCTTCGTCCGCGGTGAGCGGCGCCTCGCGCACGCGAAACGACACGCGGTCGCCGAACGCCTGCGACAGCGTCGCGGCGCCGCTTCGGCCCTGCGCGATCTCGGCCTTCACGGCATCGTCTCCCGCCTCTTCCTCGATGAGGTCGCGGGCCTGCGCGTCGTAGCCGCTGACCTTCACGGACGTGCGCTGATGCGCGAGGTCGGCGCGGATCTGCACGTCGAGCAGATCGATCCCGAGCGTCAGCGTGACGGCGGTCGCCTGTCGATTTGGCCGCGTCTGGAAATACAGCGTCCGGCCGGACACCCAGACCTCCGCCTGAATCAGACGCGCCCGCTCGCGCAGGAACGCCAGGTCGCTCATGTTCCACTGCTGGACCAGGTCGTAGGTCGGGCCGGCGGCGGATACCTCGGGTGTGAGGTTGTGGTCGCCCGCGATCGTGCGCGCGATGTCGGCATCGCTGGCCTTCTCGTACGTGCGGCTGCGCCGCGTCATGCGCAGATCCATCAGACGGTCCTCGGCAAAGACGATGACTTCGCCGGGCGAGTGTTCTTCGAGATCCACTTCGATGGCCGTGATCGCGCCGTCAAAGAGCGTGCGATCGCTGCCTGATGGCCCGAGCGACACTTTCATGCCTTTGCCGAAGTCGAGCGTGCGCCCGTCGAGATACAGGCGGCCTTCCGTGTCGCTGTCATCGCGCGGCCCCCACGCCAGGAACCGCGCGCGCAGCCGCCGGAGGCCGGCCGTGTCCTCGTCGATGTCGAGCCGCGTCAGATCTCGCGCCAGCTCGCCTTTTGCGGAGCCGTCCACTGTGAACACGGGCACCGCCGCCTGCAGCAGGACCTGGTCAGTCATCGTGATCCCAGGCGCGCGTGCGCGCGTCTTCCTCGCGCTGGCGATCCGTCAGCTGCCGCAATCGTTCGAGCGCCTGCCAGAGTGGCGGCGGGGACCCGGATCCGCTGCTGTCCTTCGGCGCGTCGCCGTGGATATCGATATCGGTTTCGATCTCGTCGATCCGCACGCTCATCGCGAGCCTCCACATCCGCAACCGCAGCCGCCGCCGCAACCGCACGAACGGCGCCCAGCGGTCTGGCGCGCGCCCCTCGACCCGGCACGCCGATCCGCGGGAAGCTCCACCCATGGCGCAACAGTAGGATCGTCGGTCGTCGGCGGATCGATTGAAGGCGTGCGCGCGCCGACCGTGCGCGAGCCGAACACCACGGCCGCGCGCTCCTGAGCCGCAGGGGCGATCCGCGCACGCAACGGCACGCCGAATCCGTATGCGCGCTGTCGTGGATCGGCCATCACGCTGGCGCGCACGGGCGATCCGCCGCCCGCCGCACGGCCACTCGCGGGCGTGGCCGCTGCCGACGCCGGGGCCGGCGTTGACGGAGACGTGGGCGAGGCCGACGACGAAGACGGCGAAAAACTGCGGATGGCATCGGCTGCGGCCTGATCGGCGCGCTCGGTCTGGGCAGCCTCCACTGCAGGCACGACGCCGCCGGCGGCGGCGAGCGCAAAGCCGGCGCGTCGCGCCCCGTCACTACCCGGACCGCCGTGGCTTCCGAGGCTGAGCGCGGCCGGAGACGCCGCGGCCGCACGCGCGAGGTCGACGGCTGCTCCCGCGGCGGCGACGACGCCCGACTGAAAGCCGCTGGCCGACCCGAGCCCCGAAGCCGTCGCGGCGGCCGCGCTGAAATCGATCGCGCGTCCCGCCGGCAACGAGAGCGGATCGTCCACCTGATTCGCGAAGCTGCGCCACGCGGCGGGATCGAGACCTTGCCGTGCAGCGAACGCCGCGGCGCTCTCGCCTCCGTTGGCCTGCGCCGTCTGATCGGTCGGCAGCCCGCCGTCGGTGCCGGGCCCGGCACTGGATGGTTCGCCGGGCACCGGCGGACTACCGCTCGCGCTCGCGCCCGGACCGGACTCGAGCTTCAGATCCTTCACGCGCTGGCCGGTGATCGTGACGTCGACCTTCGCGCGCAGCGGCGTGCCGTTCCAGGCGAAGAGATCGATGTCCTCGGTGGCGCTGTCCATGATGCCGTCGAAGATGAACTCCCCCCAGTGAAACCGGACCGCCGGCGGCGCCTGCTTCTTGCCCTGCTTCTCCGGCTCGAGAAACTGCGTGACCAGACGCGTGCGGCCGCGCACCGACACCGGGCTCGCGGTCGTACCCTCGTCGGCCGTGTCGAACACGAGCTGCAGCGTGAGCTTCGCCGCGCCGCTCGCCAGATAGCCGCGCTTGCGCACGCCGAGCGCCTGACCGCTTTCGGTCTGGTTCGTCGTGCTGACGCGCAGCGACGTCGGGTTGAACTGCACCGCGACCTCGGCCCCTGGTTGGCCCTTCGTAGCGCTCGGCAGCTTCTGCAGCGTCGCTTTGGTCAGACCCATCAGCGTCCTGCCGGCGGCGCGAGCCGCAGCCCCTCATGCGCGATGTGGAGCTCCTCGATCGCGATTTCGCCGGTTTTCGCGTTGAGCTCCGGACCCTTGACGCGCACGGGCAGCCCGCGATCGAACTCCCACCGCGCCATCGGCGTCGTCAGGTCGGTGTGGTACACGTCGACGGTGCCGTCGTAGCGCGCGGCCGGCCGTATGCCTCTGACGATGTCCTGCAGCCAGATCCACACGTCGCGATTGAGCGAGTCTTTGACGAAAAACATCCCGCGCTTCAAGACGATCGTCGGGTACTTCACGCGGCCGATACGGCGGATGATGCCGTCGTTGCGGCCCCCCTCGAGATACTCCTGCACGTCCTGCTCGAGCTCGAGGCCGGAGCATTCCTGAAAGCCGCCGTTGCCCAGCCGCGTGGCGCCCGTGTCGGCGCGCGTGGCGCCGGCGCCGGCCCGCGCCCCCGGGCTGCGAAGCAGCGTCACGCTGAAGCGGAACGCGCGCAGCAGGCCGTCGGCCACGCTAGTGTCCTGTCCCAGTCAAGCGTTGACAATGTTCCGGAGCGCGGCGCCCGGCTGACAAGGCGGGAGGAGCGAGCATGTCGGGAACATGTGAGCGACGAGCAACGCAGTCAGCCGGGATGCCCCGCCCGGAACATGTCAAGGTTTGACTGGGACAGGACACTAGGCCTCCACCGTGATGCGGCCGTCCAGGCCGCGAACGAACCGGACGATGATGAACTCGAGCGGCTCCGCGGGCGCGACGCCGATTTCCGCAACCAGGCAGCCGCTGTCGATGCTGCGCCAGTCGTTCAGCTCGCCGTCGCACCGGACGAAGAACGCCTCTTCCTCGGCGTCGCCCGCGAAGGCATTGGCGGCGAACAACTCGCGCAGCAGCGCGCGCAACGCCCGCGTGAGATCGCCGCGCAACGCGGCGGTGTTCGGCTCGAACACGATCCACTGCGTCTGTCGCTCGATCGTGCGGGCGAGCTGCGTGATTAGCCGCCGCACGCTCAGCTGGCGGTACCGCCCATCGCTGCTAAGCGTTCGCGCCGTCGTCAGCCGGAAGCCGCCGGGGTCGCGCACGTACACGTTGATACCCGCGGCGTGCAGCGCCGCGTGATCGCCGGCCGTCACCAGCCGATCGAGCGCGACGGCGCCATGCGCGATCATGTTCGCTGGACCGTGCGGCACACCGAACCGCAGCTCTTGAGCGGCGACGATGCCGGCGGCGACGGCGGAGGGCGGGATCCGCACGAGCGCGTCGCGCAGATCGTCAGGCGGCGCCACCGAGATCCACGGGTGATACGCGGCCGCGAAGGCCGATGAGAACTGCCGGCGCCACCGAAGAATCTGTGGCGGCCTCAGACCGGGTGGCACGTCGAGGAGCACAGTGAACGTACGCAGCGTGTCCGCAAGCTCGACAAGTTGACGCTGGTACGCGCTGATGCGCGCCAGATCGGCCGGCATCAAAGGATCGAGCGAGAGTCCACCGAGTGGCGGCGCCGCGGCCGTCTGCTCGCCGGCCTTCACGTCGACGCAGGGCGAGAACTCCGGACCGGCGACGCTGGGCGGATCGACGATCGATTCGACCGGCGGCAGCGGCGTCGGCGAATAGAGATCGGGCGCGCAGACCATCGCGAGATCCGTGAGCTGCACCAGCGCGTGCACGCCGTCTCCGGGCTCGTCGTTGCCGAGCGTCCAGCCGGCATCAAAGAAGTCGTCCGGGACGATGTCACTCGAGCGGTCGGCGCCGTCCCGGAACTGCGGATGGCTGGCGACCCCGACCAGCAGGCGCTCGTCGAGCGGTGCGAGATCGATGTCCGCCCACGCGGGATCCGGGTAAGCAAGCTCGGACTCCTGGCTCACGACAGTGGCGATGAACCGCGGATGCTCGGGATGGAGGCCGAGCCCCTCGTGCACCTCGTGCCCCCCGGCGCCGTCGTCGATCGTGAGCGTGGCGTCGACGACCTCCGCGGCCGTCGCCGCGCTGGGCAGTGGCGACACCAGCGTCGCGCGCAGCTCGCGGCCCGGGCGGTCCTCCCGCGGCACCAGCCGCACGGCGCTCACAGCCGTCAGCCGGCGGATCCCCGGCGCCAGCGTCGCACGCAGCGTGGATCCGGCGGGCAGGAGGGCGTCCGCCGGCAGCACGAGCTCCGCAATCGAGCTGCGTGCCTCGTCGAATCCGATCGGCCTGACGCTGAACGCGACGTTCGCCGTGAGCGCGTTGCCCCACTCGCCTTCATCGCGTGCGTGCAGCTCGACGCCCGCGCCGGCGGCGGTGATGCCGGGCAGCGTGCCGTGCGCCACACCACCGCGATCGCGCCCGTCCCCGTACTGATGAACGATCCGGACGACGTAGGCGCGGCGTCCGCCTTGTTCGAAGAACGTCCGCACCGCATACGGCAGGAGCCCCGCGCCTTCGAACCCCCCGTAGTGCCGTCGGTACTCGTCGAAGCTCTCGACGGCGACGGCCACGGATCGCCGGTGCCGCCGCGCGGGATCGACGAGAGGACGCCCTCGCATCGTCTCGTCGTCAGCGACGGGCACGCGCGACGGCCCGCGCGGCGAGACGCCGACGAACGCGCAGACGTCCATGCGCTCGAGCGCGAACGCAACGAGCGGCGCGGCCGACTCGAAGTAGACGCCCGGGGGACCGGCGAAGGCTGGTGACACGCGCGGCTACCTCAGACGTACTCGATGCCTTCGTGGACGAGGTGCAGTTCTTCCATCGCCACGTCGCCGCCGCCCTTGGCCGCAAGCGTCGGTCCGGACCATTTCTTCGGTTGCGCGTTCCGGATGCGCCACGCGGCGACGGGCCGGCGCGCCTCGTCCATCAGCGTGATCGTCACCGGCCGCGGCTCGGGGATCCCGTCGCGCACGCCCTTGAGCCACTGAAACAGATCGTCGGATCCCATCAGCCCGCGCTTGAGGGTCACGTCGTCCTGCTTGTGCGTGTTCGGCACTTTGCGGGCCGTGTTCACCAGCTCGTTGCCGTTGCGGTACTCGGCGTAGTTGATCTCCACCCCCAGGCCGCTGACATCCGAAAACCCGCCGACGACGACGCCCGGCGATCCGTCGCCGGTCTGGCCGCCGAGCGAGACGAGGTAGTTGAAGGCGCCGTACGGATTGTCACGTTTGGTCGGCATGTCGCGCTCCTGTTATCAGCTCCGCTTTGCATCGCCCGTCCACTGGCCGATGCGGAAGATCACGAACTCGGCCGGCTTGGTCGGCGAGACGCCGATCAGGCAGATCAGGCGTCCGTTGTCGAGATCGTTCTGGCTCATCGTGGTGCGGTCGCACCGCACGAAGTACGCCTCTTCGGGCTTCTCGCCCATCAACGCGCCGTCGCGCCACGCGACGTAGAGGAAGTCCTCGACGGTGTACCGGATGTTCGCCCAGAGCCGCTCGTTGTTCGGCTCGAAGACGGCCCACTGCGTGCTCTTGTCGATCGAGTGCTCGAGATAGATGAACAGACGGCGCACGTTGACGTACTTCCACTCCGGGTCGGAGCTGAGCGTGCGCGCGCCCCAGACGCGATTGCCGCGCCCTTCGAAGAAGCGCAACGCGTTGATTCCCTCAGGGTTCAGCACTTCGTTGCGGCCACGGTTGATGTTGGCCTCGAACCGCGTCAGGCCGCGGACGACTTCGTTGGCGGGTGCCTTGTGAACGCCGCGCTCGATGTCGCTGCGCGCGTAGATGCCGGCGACGAACCCCGACGCGGGCAGCACGAGGCGATCGGGCGGCGCGCCCTGTGCGGGCCGCTGCAGCGGATCGAAGATCTCGATCCACGGGTGATAGAGCGCCGCGTACTTGCTGTCGAACTTTCCGCGGAAATGACGGATCTCGGTCATCGACGATCCGGCAGGCGCGTCCACGATGGCAATCCGGTACCGGCAGTTTTCGGCGTGCGTGATCAGCACGCCCGCGGCGACCGCGCACTTGTCGACCGACGGATACGTGCCGCCGTCCGGCAGCGCGACGATGGCGATGTCGTCGATCTCGGCCAGCGCGGCGAGGCCGGTCGCCTTTTCAGACGCGATGTCCGGACTCGCATCGCGGCCGGCGAGGCTGTCGTGCGTGGCGTCGATCGGCGGCATCACGCCATCGTGTCCGCCGACGAGCCGTGAGTTCGGATTGCGCTCGAGCGCGGCCGCGAGCGCCGCCGCGTAGCCCATGTTGGCGGCGAACGGCGTTTCGTCGATCTCGAGCGACACCACGGCGTTCTCGTCCGCCGGATCATCGCGATCGAGAATCTTGCCGATATAGCGCACCTGATCGACATGCGTGGCGAGGCGGTCGTAGTGGTCCACGCGCTCGGCGTCCACGGTGACGGCGACGCTGAGCTCCACGATCTGGATGAGCGGCAGCGGCGAGGACGGGAACGCCGTGACGGCGCCGGCGACGCTGATGAACTGCTGCTGCCCGCTCGCCAGGACATTGACGACGTAGAGCGTGATCGGATCGAGCGGCGGAGGCGTAGCCGCCGGCGGTGGCGCACCTGGCAGCGGCGGCGCCGGCGCCGGGTTGATGATCTCGACGACCGTCCCTTGCTTGACCTGCCGCGCCTGGGCGCCCCACGCGGCGCGGGCATCGCCCGCCGGGAACGTGAACGCGACGTTCTTCGTGCGCACGGCCGAGACCGCGACGTGCACGTTGCCGAGCGAGCCTGGCCAGCGCGCGCGCCATGCCGCCGACGGAAAAGTCGGCACCGCGACGGGCTGCGCGGCGACGCCGGCGTTGTCGGCCGGCGTGGCGCCCATGGTGCGCGGGCTGAACACGCGCGAGATGTAGAGCCGCTTGCCGCCGTTGGCGAAGAACGCGCGCGCCGCGTGCGCCATGAACGCGTAGCGCTCGGTGCCGACCGGCTCACCGACCGACAGCGGTTCGAGCCCGCCGTAGACGCGCTCGTACTCCGTGAAGCTGGTGATCAGGCGCGGCTCGCACGACGAGGGGCCGCCTTGGTACCAGACGGGCCCGAAGCGCGCCAGACCGGCAAACCCGGTCGTGCTCGTGGGCACGCCTTCGATCGACTTCGATCGAAAGCTCACTTCCTCGACGAAGACTCCAGGCGCCAGATACTCGGGCATCGCAGACTCCTTGTGGCGCGCCGCGGCGCGTCAAAGCTCGAATCGTTCGCGGTGAATCGTTCCTGCGGTGAACGTGACCGTCCGGGTCTCCGCGACGCTGTACGCCGCCGGCCACGTCCACCCCATGGCCTTGGGATCGGGTCGTTCGAAAATGGGTCCGTGATGCGGATCGTGGATCTCCACCGCCGCGTCCATCGGCTCCATGGCGAGATCGGCGAGCGGATCGCGCGCAATGGCTTTCAGCATCGCCGCTGATGGTTGCGGTGGCGTCGAGACTTCGACCGACAACTGGAAGGTGCCGGTCGATCCGGACAGCGTCGACCGCGCGCCCGGCACGATTAGCAGGAACTCGCCGCGGTCGTCCCCGTAGGCGACGGCGATCGGCGGATCCTCGTCGACGGCCGCCGCGACGCGGGCGCGCGCCCATCGCACAGGCACGCCGCCGAGCGTCACGCGGCCGCGAATGCCGGTGGAACCGGACATCACGCCGTACGCCGGACCGGGGTACAGCGCCGTGCGCCGGATGCGGAGGCGGACCCGCGGCCTCTTCTCGAAGTCGGGATCGAAGTCGGCGGGCACCGGTACGTCCACGCGACGCGGACTGTAGCGCCACCGGCGGTCGAAGATTCTCACCTCGAGCGACGTTTTCGGTTTGCTCGGACGCGGTGTCGGGTACAGCAGCGCGTGCAGATCGGTGCGGCGCTTGGGAAACCGGTACCACCCGTGATCCGGGTCGACATCGTCGGGCCGTCCAGGCGCCTCGAGCCGCGCCCACTGCGGTTCGAGCTTGTGCTCATGCTCGATGAGGACGTCGAGCGCGTCGCGCAGGCGGGCATCGCGCGCGCCGTCCCACAATTGCAGCGCGACGGCGCCGCGCTGCACGCGCTCGAGATACCGCGACGGCAAAAAGGCGTTCGTCACGACATCGATCCGACCGACGGGATGAGACCCTCGACAATCGTGCCGACGGGCATGTCGGGTACGACCGGACGCGTGTCGAGGCGCAGCACGCGAGCGAGATACGTGACGCTCAGCTTGTGTTTCACCGGCAGCAGATCGAAGAGCCGCAGGATCGACTCGCTCGGCACCTCGTCGACCAGCAGTTGAATCGAGTCGCTGGCCGTCCAGATACTGGCGTTGAGCGAATTGAGGAGCGGGCCGGTGAGAATCGGCGACGCCTCGAGACACTCCATCGCGCGCCCGAGGATGCGGTATTCGTCTTCCGCATCGGCGGCCCACGCCGTGAGCAGGAAATGCAGGTCGAGCGGCAGATGTCCGCGGCCGTCTTCGTACCCGGCCGCCGACCACGCCGGCCGCATGACGCGATTCAGATCGATGCGGAACAGGTAGATCGTCAGCGCCGGCAGATCGACGCGCCTGAAGTTCTCGGTCGTCACCAGCTTCACCTTCGTCGGCGTCGAGCCGGTCGTCGGCTCCTCCTCGCCGAAGCGAAGCTTCAACAGCCGCTCGATGCTCTTTGCGACTCCGGCGATTCCTGCGGAGGTGGCCATCGTAATCCCCGTTCACACGGATTCCGACCCGCCGTACCGCCGGTCGTACTGCTCGATCGACTGACGCAGCAGGTCCAGGAGCGCCCGCGCCGACTTGGGGTTCGTGATGATGCGCGTGTGGCTCTCCGGATCCGTGCCGCCGCCACCGCCCTCGTCCTGGGCGAAGTCGATCAGGAACTCGAACGCGTTGTACCCGACCTTGAAGTAGTTGGCGTACTTGGCGCTTGGAGTGTTTGCGTGTTCCGAGCTTCCGCCGACCCGACCCGGCACGTCGTAACAGCAGGCACGAGGCGTACCGCGGTGCCGAGCGGCCGGCTTCGCATCGCGATTAGTCGTTGACGGTCAGAACGTTGCAGCCGGCGGCGGCGGCGTGGGCGCGCGATCTCGCGCGCAGGGGTGTGACAAGCGCGTGTGACAGTCGCCCGCTTCTTGCGCGGGGATCAGTGTCACACCGCGTTGTGACAGTGTGACACCTGTTACTTCGCCGGATCGCCGCCGGAGACGAGGTGGTACTTGGCGAGCTTGCGGTAGAGCGTCATGCGCGACCAGTGCAGCGTGCGCGCGGTCTGGCTCTTGTTCCAGTCGGTTTCGGCCAGCGCGTGCAGCAGGCGCTGCCGCTCGCCGCCGGACGCCGATCCGGCCATGCGGCGCCGGAACGACTCGGGCAGATCGGCCACGCCGATGACACCCGCGGGATGATCGGCCAGCGCGAGGTCGACGAGGTTCTTCAGCTCGCGTACGTTGCCCGGCCAGTCGTACGCGCCCAAGAGATCCAGCGCGTCCGGCGTGAACACGCGCTCGGCGCGCTCGCCGCGCGGGTGCGCCCGCGACGCGTAGTACTCGAGAAGCCCCGGGATATCGTCGCGCCGTTCCCGCAGCGGCGGCAGAACGATCCGCGCGACATTCAGCCGGAAATACAAGTCCTTGCGGAAGCGCCCCTCCGTCATTGCACGATCGAGGTCCTGGTTCGTGGCGGCGACGAT
Source organism: Acidobacteriota bacterium (assembly GCA_023265175.1). Taxonomy (GTDB): domain Bacteria; phylum Acidobacteriota; class Vicinamibacteria; order Vicinamibacterales; family CAVVIG01; genus JAHFUI01. The sequence goes on along the minus strand of JAHFUI010000029.1, from coordinate 4,916 downwards.
GCGCACGTTCACCGGCACCGGACGCCGGTCGCCGAGCCGCGTCACCTCGCCGCTCTCGACGACGCGCAGGATCTTCGCCTGGGCCTGGGCGCCCATGTCGCCGATCTCGTCGAAGAAGATCGTGCCGCGGTGGGCCGCCTGGATGTGTCCGACACGGCCCGCCACCGCGCCCGTGAAGGCGCCGCGTTCGTGCCCGAACAGCTCGCTTTCGACGAGCGTGTCCGGCATCGCCGCGCAGTTGACCGGCACGAACGGTCCGTGGCGCCGCGGGCTCTGCCCGTGCAGGTGCTGCGCGACGACTTCCTTGCCGGTTCCGGTTTCACCGGTGATGACGACGCTGAGATCGTTGGCGGCCATGCGCTCGACGTCGCGGCGCAAATCCCGCATGGCCGCGCTGGCGCCGATGAGGGGCGGGCCGGCGACGGCGGCGACCCGCGCGTTGACCGCGCGCCGGGGCGATAGCTCGCGCCGCACGCGCTCGGCCAGCTCGTCGCCGGCGATCGGCGACGCGAAGTAGTCGGTGACGCCGGCGCGGAGGGCCGCCACCGCCAGCGCTTCAGATCCCCGAGTGCTCACCAGAATGATCGCGACGTGCGCGTCACGCCGGCGGATTGCGCGCACCCCGTCCAGCACGCGCGTCTCGGTGTCCGGATTGGCGCCGAAGAGCATGACGGCAGGCTGCCGTCCGGAAAGTGCCGGCGCACTCGAAGGATCGGGAAGATCGACGATCCGCGGTACGTCCCGCGTGAGACGGGAATCCAGCAGGCCGTGCAGGAGATCGACCAGACCGGCATACACCACAACATCCGCTGTCGCAGAACACGCGAGTCTGGATCGAACCGAAGTCGTCACATGCGGTCGCCGTCCGGAGACGCACTGTAGGTCGCGCTCCGGCCAAAGTCAACGGCCGCTGCACGGTGATTCCTGAAACCGCCGTAGGACGACTTGGGTGGCGGTCGGAGGCACTGAGGGAGGCTCGGCGTGGTCGCGTCGAAGCATCCCCAACAGTCGCGAGAGGGCCGCGGTGTCCCACCGGGAAGGTGCGCAGGGGCGGCCGTCTGGAACGTACGTATCGTTCCAGCGTCGACGAATCGACCTCATGGACGGGGATGCGCTGGCGCTCCAACCACGTGTTGAAGTGCCCCAGTTGCGCGGGGTGTTCCCGGGACGGTTCACGACGATCGAAGCGGCGGCGGTGGAGGTCCACGCCACGTGCAGTGGGTTTGCCGACGAGGTCGCTGTCGGCGTCAGTCCAACGAGCGTCCAGTACAGTGCCGTAGTTGTCGGCTACCGGGGTGACGCCGTACTGGAGGCCGGCCGGGTCGTCAGGATCCTGCAGGTTGGAACCCGGAAAACGATCGGAAAGGCGCGGCGCCGATCAGAGCCGCTCCCAGCCGATCGCGCGCACACGATCGGTGAGTTGTTGCGGCTCGGGACAGCGGCACACGAGCAGGCCCCGGCGAGCGCGCGTTGGGTACTCATCGAGGAACTTTTCGAGGTGTCGAGCGTCTTGCGGACGCGGTCGCTCGGTCCACTTCACCTCGATGGGCAGGTCGCCCTTGGGCGTCTCCCACACGAAGTCCACCTCCACACCGGTGCTCGTGCGCCAGAAGCTCACACGGTAGCCTCGGCCAGCGTAGCTGGCCCGCGCCACGAGCTCTTGGGCGACCCAGTGCTCGAGAAGCACGCCACCGCCTTCGCTCGCGACGGGCGCGTCGAGCGGCAACTCCGCGGCGGCGTTCCGCACCCCGAGATCGAAGAAGTAAAAGCGTGGGGTCGAGAGCAAGCGCTTGCGCGAGCGGCGAGCGTAGGGGAGCAGCCAGTGCCCCACAAAGGAATCGACGAGGACCTGATAATAGATCTTGAGCGTGCTCGCCGGAATGCCGGTCTCCTGCGAGAGCTTCGCCAGATTGAGCTGGCGTCCCGATTCCGCGCCCGCGAGCCGCAGAAAGACGATGAAGGGCCCCATGTCGCGGACGAGGGCCTCTCGGCGGATCTCTTCTTCGAGGTACGTCTCGACGTAGGAGGCGAGCGTCAGAGCGGCCCGCGGCGGCGCCTCGCCAAGGACACCTGGGAGGCAGCCCAAACGCAGCGTCCGATCCAGGGAACCTTGGCGGAAGGGCACCGCGGTCGCGCGAACGCCGGGCCGGGCCGCCGGCGGGATCTCGATCTCCTCATGCCCGGCCATCTCCCAGCCGCAGACCGGGTGAATTCGAAAGGCGTGGCTGCGCCCCGGCAGCAGATTCGCCGACCGCGTGCGGAGGCGCCGCGCCGAGCTGCCAGTGAGGAAGAACTGGCGAGCGCGCGGCGCCGCATCGTAGAGCGCCTGGATCTCCTCGAGCAGCGCCGGAACCTTCTGAATCTCGTCCACCGCGACGTTGGTGATGTGTCGGGGCAGTGCCAGGACCTCACGACGGAACGCCGCTGGATCGGCCTCGAAGCGCCGCCGGAGGTCTCCCTCCTGGAGATTGAAGACACGCGTGCAGTCGCGCGGAAGCCCGTGGCGAAGCAGCATCGTCTTGCCCGTCTGACGGGCTCCGAACAGGAGGCGAATTTTGTGACGGGAGTGCGTCCCGAAGAACGGGTGTTCGAGGAAGCGGGTTCTGTACATGCTGATGTTGATACAGCATGTAAATCAACAAGTCAATGTGGATCCGAACGAGACCGCGGGCCAATGCCCTGTGCGCCTGGTGCGTGGTCTCGGCCGCGATCATGACGGGACGGTTTGAATGACTGCCGCCTGAAAGGCGCTCAGGCGCTTTGCAGTTCGCGGGCGTGAGCGAGATCTCGACGGGTGAAAGGTCGCAGTTGCGTCGGCAGCAAGGTGACGATAGCGACGGTCTCACCGGCAAGCGTCACAAATTCCACCCCGTACCCGCTTCAATGATGAGGAAATGAAACAGCTGATGGTCGACGTCGTTGATCGCACCTACCAGTGCCTCCACACGATATTCGATCAAACACACCGGCCGGGAGCTCCTCGGTTGGCTCGCTGAACACGATCCCGTTCCAGATTGGCATGCACCACGACAGATCTGATCGCCAGGCGCCGCTACTTGGTCCCGAACTCCATCGTGGTGACGCGCGGCTGCCCCGAACACTGCGACTTCTGCTACAAGGATGCGTTCTTCGAGCGCGGCCGATCGTTCTACACACAACGCGTGGATGCCGCCCTCGCCGAAATCGCGCGTCTGCCCGGACGGCATTTGTACTTCCTCGACGACCATCTGCTGGGCGACAGACGATTCGCTGGCGCGCTGTTCGACGGCATGCGAGGAATGGACCGGCTGTTTCAAGGCGCGGCGACCGTCGATTCGGTGCTCCGCGACGATCTGATCGAGCGCGCGGCCGCTGCCGGGCTCCAGAGCCTCTTCGTCGGCTTCGAGAGCCTGACACCGGGCAACTTGGCGCGCAGCAACAAGCGCCAGAATCTGGGACGCGATTACACAGCAGTCACAGATTTTGCGATGCGCGCTCATCGTGTCGAGTGGCGGACCATGCCAGTCAACCGCGCAAACCATCCAGATCGCGAGTCGGACGAGGTGGAGCTCCATGGTTGCAGGCCCGTCGCAAGGACCAGTTTGACTTCAATCTGGGCTTCGCTCGACGACACGGAGTCCTGCCTGATCAGCGCGAGCAACAGCGAGCGAAATTCATCTCGCGCAGCACGAACGACACGGCCCACCGCGTCCTCGGACGGCAAGCCAAACTCGTCCGCGAGAGCTGAATAGGAGGGCGCAGGGGTTCCTTCGCGTTCTGGCGTGATTTCCCGTCGCACGTACAGACGATATTTCTTCTCCTGGCCGGCGGAACGGCAGGCCTTCTCAAACGCGGTGAGGGCGTTTTCAAACAGCGCAAGGCGAAAAACGCGGTCAAGTATTTCTTCGCCCGACTCTCCGGCCCGCGGTTCGAGAGCGCGGCCGTGTTTATCGACCAGTTCGTGTAAGGAAACCATCCCACCGGACGGTGTCCGGACCCGGGCCGTCTTGTCGCGGATCCAATTCAGCATGAAATTCTTGAAGGATCTGGCGAGAAAATTGCGAAATCTGCCTTTGGCCGGGTCCGCCCGCTCGATGACGTCCCCTTGGACGCACTTGAGGAAGAAGTCTCCCACGAGATCTTCGCAATCCTGCCAGGATAGGGCGCCCTGGGACTCGTGGCGGGCAAGAGCAAACAGCGGCGGCCCATAGATCGTGAGAATCTCGCCCAACATTCCCGAACGCTGCTCCGCATCACCGGTCCTCAGAAGTTGCAGGATGTCCCAGTTTGTCATCGGAAAAGCCATCGGGTCCTCCACCGGCGCATCCCGGCCTTAGCAGCCCGTTAACGAGCGTGACGCCTGCGCCTCACTACACGTGTACTGGGTCGATTCTGCGAATCACCGATCTCCGGATCAGCCCTCAGAAATCGGCGATCAAAAACGTCGCTAAATTAGTAACGAAGCTTCGCCTCAAACCGGCGAGTAAGGACCCCGAGAGCGACGGTGAATCTTCGTTACTAGGCGGCCGCTCAGCGGCCGCCGCTAAGGGCCCGGCAAGGAATAAGGTGACCATCTGGAGACCCCAGATTTGAGGCGGCTGCAAGGCGCGCCGAGCGATGCAATGCCAGCGCATTGTGAGCGAGAAGCAACGACGCAGCCGCCCAAAGATGGGGTCTCCCCTGTGGGGCCGGGCGATTTTCGGCTGCGACTTCATCGCTCGTCCTCGACGTAGCACTGCGGCTACGCCGTCGTCCTCGCTCTTCGTCTCGCTCGAAAATCGCCTCGGCCAGATGGTCACCTTATTCCTTGCCGGGCCCTAAGACAGCTTCTAAAGCCGAAACTTGCTTCATTCGCAAGGACCTGGGCTTTAGAAGATGTCTGGTCAAATATTATCTCGTCGCGGGACCGCCACCAAGCGCCCGTCGGGCCTCTCGCG
>JAHFUI010000167.1 GCA_023265175.1 Acidobacteriota bacterium | reverse complement strand
CTAGCATCGCTGCACCATACCGGGCGTATGTAAGCGACGAGCGCCGCAGCCCGGCGGGGGATGGGGCCCCCAGCGCGGCTGCCGCGCTGGGGACCCCGGGATGCATCGGCGGCCACGATGTGCATCTTAATCTTTCGCTGGCCCTTAGTCCGAAAGCGCGCGGATCCCGGCTCGGCTGCTCTCGGCGCAGGACACATTCATGTGAAGGGGACATCCTGGCGGTCCCGCACGTCCCTGGTAAACCGCCATTCTATAAGGACTTCGTACGCGCAGACTCGACGCGGTCCAGGCACGTCGCTTGCGTTACGATGATAGAGTTCTCAAGGAGAAATACCGCAATGCTGTCCAATCGTCTCGCCTTCGCCGCACTCGCCGTCGCCTGCATTGGAGCTGCGGCGGGCGGGGGCTATCTCGCGTCACATCAAAATGCCGCGCCGGTCGCCTCGCCCGCGGTCCCCACACCGGCTCCGGCCACAGGCTCAACCGCCACGCCGGTTCAGGAAACTGAAGCGGTCGTCGGGGACACGACTTCGACGCCGCCGCCGGCGCGAAGCGTCCCGCAGGCAACGGCTCGCGCGGCACAACCACCCGCGGCGAAGCGTGTCGAACCGCTGCCCACACTCGATCGTTCGTGGCCGCCGGGCGCGACGACCAACACGCCATCAGCTCAATCCGCCGGCACGCCGAGCGCCACGACGGGTACTCCGTCCGCTGAGGCCAGCTCGCCGGCGCCGCGGCCCGAGGATCGCGCCGCGCAACAGGAACCGCCGCGTGCGCCAGAGGTTCCACAGAAAACGTTCGAAGAGCTTGTCGTCTCGGCTGATTCAGTGATCGGGCTCCAGGCCGAGACGTCGCTGTCGAGCGAGCGCGCCAGGGTCGAAGATCGCGTCGAAGCGCGCGTGACGCGTGACGTCCGCGTCCACGACACGGTCGCCATTCCTGCAGGCACGCGTGCCTTAGGCACCGTGGTGCAGGTCGACCGGGGCGGGAAGTTCAAGCAGGCGGCGCGGCTCGGCATCCGCTTCAACACGCTGGTGCTCGCCGACGGCACGCGTCTGCCGATCACGACGGAAACGATCTTTCGCGACGGCGAGGCGCCTGGCAAGGAGAGCGCGTCCAAGATTGGCGGCGCGGCAGTCGGCGGTGCGATCCTCGGCGCGATCCTCGGCGGCGGGAAGGGTGCCGCCATCGGCGCGGCCGCCGGCGCCGGCGCCGGCACTGGCGTCGTCATGGCCGGCGAACGCGACTCCGCGACCTTGAACCGCGGCGAACCGATTACGGTCCGCCTCACGTCGCCCGTGACGGTGACGATCGAAAAGTAGGTCTGGGCTGAAGCAGTTCGCCAGCGACTGGAATCACGGAGCGGCATGTCCGGCGGGCATGGGAGCTGTTGCAGGAGCACGCATCCACACCGCGATAGAAGGGACGGTCGTCAGACCGTCCCTTCTATCCGCCACAGCTCCTTCCACGTCGCTCCGTTGTCATCGCTTTCGAGCGCGACCACCCCGTGTAACGGGAACGCAACAGCCAGTTCGTCGCGGCCGCCGAGCAGGAGCGAGAGCAGGCGCGGAAGGTGCAGAAAGTGTCCGGCGATCAGGATGTCGCGCGTCTCGCCGCGGAGTCGATCGTGGATGCGCGACGGCGGATCGTCAGGTTGCAGATCGGGCGATGCCGTGAATTCGGCCAGCGCGTTGCAGACACGCCAGAACGTCTGGGCCGTCTGACGAGCCCGGAGCTTGCCGCTGTGCCACACGAGAGCGGGACGGGCGCCGCGAGCCGCGGCCTCATCGGCCGCACGCGCGGCCTGGGCCTCGCCAAGCGCGGACAGCGGCCGGCGCGTATCGACCTCAGGACCGACCGCGTCGGCGTGGTGGACTAGAAAAAGTTTCAAGCTTCACGCTTGCGGCTTGTGACTGGCGTACGCCTTCTCGCCGGCAAGAACGCGCACCTTCAAGCGATTCTCTTGCGGCGGCAGCGGACACGTCGTGAACGGATTGAAGGCACACGGCGGATTATAGGCTTCGTTGAAATCGAGCACCGTCGTGCCGTCGCTGCGGAGATCGGAGTAGAGGAACCGCGCGGTCTCGTACGTCTCTTTCCCGCTCGTTTGGTCCCGGAAGACGAAAAACAAGCGGCCCGGCCTGGTCGTCATCGGGCGCAACCGAACGGTCTGGCCGTTCAGCGTGAACTCGACGACCCCTTCGGTCGTATATACATCATCGTCGCCCAACTGATTGGGGATGTGTACTTTCTGCGCGGCTGGATCTTTGATGAAGCGCGCGGTCACGCGGTACTTCCCGTCGATGGGAAACCAGTGGAAGCCGGCGAACGAGCGGGCGATCTCGCCGTGATCGTCGCGCATCCGAATCGTGCGTCGCGCGCCACTGAGATGCACCCACAGGGCGATGCCGCCCACCTCGAGCTCGTCGGGACCCTCCTTGACTTCGTCGTCCGTCAGATCGATGGAACCGCCGACCGCCTGGCCTTTGATCGCGACCTTCACGCCCGGCTGCGGCTCGAATCGCACGCGGTCACCGTTCAAGATGAACCGGCCGACAATGGGAGGCGTCGATTTCGGCAGGACGATGGCATTCGACGAGGCGCTGCCGGCGCTGTTGGCGCCCGGCTTCAACGCGAAGAGACCCGCAAGGCCGACGTATTCCCTCCGGTAATCTGCTTCATGCTTCGCGCGCCATTTCTCGACTTGTTGACGATGCGACGCGTCCGGCGCCGCCGCGATCCCTGCGACCATCAGTCCGCCCGCCGTCAAGGTCAGCGCAATCATCCCCGGAGTCATGAGTTCCTCGGTTGAATCTGGTAATTGGGTAATCTGGTAACTTGGTAATTGGATTGGCCCATTGCAATTGCAAGATTACCAAATTTCCCGATTACCAAATCGTGAGATTGGCGGCTGGCTCCTCGTCCTCTGCGCGATGCTGCTGATCTGGCAGCCGATCAGCGCGGGCCTGGTCGCCTCCAGCGCGCTCGACCGATTGGCCGCCCGCGGTTTCCCGGTGGCGCTGATCCTCGTCCTGCGCATCCTGGTCACCGGACTCGGCGTGGGCGCCGGACTCGCTTTGCTCGGCCAACGGTCCGGTGCCGTGGCACTGACAAAGTTTGCGCTCGTGGCATCGGCCGCGACCGATTTGTTCGTCTACCTGACGCCGTATTTTCCAAACCATCGCGCGCCGGGCGAGACGCCGCTGTTCGTGCTCGCGTCGCTGACGTACCACGGATCCTGGCTCGCCTATCTGTTCTGGTCGAAGCGGGTCAAAGCCACGTTCCGCTGACGGGACGAATCATCGCCTGCAGCTCACCACGCCTTGAGCACGGCGACGTCGGGCATGGGATGGTGCTTCAGATTGAGCGTGTAGATCTTCCCGCCTGTGATCGCAGCCGTGGCCGCGAGGATCGCGTCGTTGACGTCCGTCCCGTGGGGTCCGAGAAGGCGTCTTCCGTAGAGCCGCGGTCGGCTCCAGCCGCTGTGTCATGATATCATTGCTATCATTGATGGCAATTCGGGGGTGACGGCTGATGGGCCAGCTGATCGTACGCAACGTCGATGACAAGCTGATTCGTGCGCTCAAGCTCCGGGCGGCCGACAGGGGGCGCTCCGCCGAGGCGGAACATCGGGAGATCCTTCGGAGCGCCCTGAGGCCGGCGCGGGCCGCCAAGACCATCAAGGAGCTGCTGCTTGAGATGCCCTGTGGCGGCGACGACCGCGACTTCAATCGGCTGAGAGATTTCGGGCGGAAGACCCGATTGTGAGATTTCTTCTCGATACCAACGTCATCGCCGAGCTGCGCAAGGGATCGCGGGCGAACGGCTCTGTGCGCTCGTGGTTTGCAGCGCTCGCTCCGGATGACATCATGCTGAGCGTCCTGACGGTCGGCGAAATCCGGCGTGGCATTGAAAGCGTGCGCCGGCGCGATGCCGCCTCGGCGCGCGCGCTCGAGCGATGGCTCCGACGGCTCGTCGCGGAGCACAGCGACCGAATTCTGCCGGTCGATCTTCCCACCGCTGAGGAGTGGGGGCGTCTCAGCGTGCCAAATCCGGTTCCGGTCATCGACGCGTTGCTGGCGGCGTCGGCCAAGGTTCACGGGCTGACCCTGGCCACGCGCAACGTGAAGGACGTCGCTCGGACCGGCGTTGAGTTCGTCAATCCATTCGAACCCTGATCGCAACTGGCCGTGTCACTTGACCGTCCGCTGTTCGGCGCGCACAAGGCCGCGAACGGCGGTCGTGTGGCCTGAGCGGCGCCTGGACGCGCGCGTTCGGCGCAGACAGATGGCGCGTTCCGGTTATCGGAAAGCGCCTCGCGGGCACCACGCACCGCATTGACAGCATGTAGCCACTGGGCTACAGTGGCGCGTGTTTCAGATTCGCAAGACGGAGACTTTCGCCCAATGGCTTGACGGGCTGCGCGATGTTCGCGCGCGGGCACGGGTTCAGGTCAGAGTCGAGCGCCTCGCCGCAGGTAACGCAGGAGATATCGAGCCAGTTGGCGAGGGCGTCTCCGAATTACGGATCGATTACGGCCCCGGTTAGCGAGTGTATTTCAAGAAGCACGGTCGCGAAGTGGTGATTCTGTTGGCCGGAGGTGACAAGCGCACACAGTCCGCAGACATCAAAACTGCCTTACGCCTCGCACGCAACCTATAGGAGTGCATGATGCGCAAAACAAAAACTACTCGCTACGATGTCGCCGAGCACCTTCGAACCCCGGAGGAAATGGCGGCATATCTGGAGGCTTGTCTTGATGAGGCAAGGGGCGATGCAGCCTTCATCGCCAAGGCGCTGGGCGATATTGCACGCGCTAGGGGCATGGCGCAGGTGGCTCGTGATGCCGGCCTGTCTCGCGAAAGCCTTTATAAAGCGCTCTCCGGTGAGCGTAGTCCCGGCTTCGACACAATCCTCAAGGTGGTAAGTGCCTTGGGATTGAGATTGCACGCCGAGGCGGCTCATGGCTGATTCAGGTTTCCGCGTGCTTCTGCGGAGTCTCGGTTGACCGTCGTCATCGCACCGCGCGATCGGTCATCTCCAACCCGCGGTCGATGATCGCGAATCCCTCCCGGATCCGCGCTTCGTGTCTTCGTGTTTTCGTGGTTGCATCTATTTGTTCAGCATGGCTTCGCGTTTGGCGCGGAATTCGTTCCCGGGCTTCCACTCGGGATACGTGTTCGCCTGAGCGACGCGGTAGCCGATCGTGAAGAAGACCTTGAGGTCCTCGCGCGCGCCGCTCAGGTCCCAGTCGGGCAGCACCACATCGCTCGGCTTGTGATAGCGATGCTCGGTGAAGTCGCTCCGCACGCGCCGGCCATAGTCCGCCGGCTTACCGACGTACTCGACCCCATCGTCCGGATCGAGCGCGGGAACCCCTTCCTTCGCAAAATTGAAGTGATCGGAGCGGTAGTAGAACCCCTTTTCCGGCTCGGCGTCGGGATGAATCACGCGGCCCTGCTCGCCGGCCGCGTCGATGGCGTAATCGTCGAGATCCGAGGCGCCAAGTCCCACGAGGATCAGATCCTTCGTGCGCCCGTGCACGTTGAGACCATCCATGTTGATGTTGGCCAGCGTCTTCGCCAGCGGATAGATCGGCGCGACCGAGTAGTACTGCGATCCGAGAAGCCCCTGCTCCTCGGCAGTCACCGACAGGAAGAGGATTGACCGCTTCGGCGGCGCCGGCAGCTTCGTAAACGCCCGCGCGATCTCGACGAGACCGGCGGCGCCGACGGCATTGTCCTGCGCCCCATTGTAGATGCGGTCGCCGTCGACCGCCGGGCCGATGCCGAGGTGATCCCAATGCGCGGTGTAGACGACGTATTCGTCCTTCAGCTTCGGATCGGCGCCTTCCAGTTTGGCGATCACGTTCCGCGAGTCAATCGTCCGAAGCTTGTTGCTGATGGTCATCGACGCCGTGATCCCGAGTGGAACCGGCTTGAAGTCCCGCGTCGCGGCCTGCTGCTTCAACGTGTCGAAGTCGTGGCCGGCCATCTTCAGGAGCTTCTTGCCCCAGTCGAGCGTGATCCACCCTTCAATCGAGACGCGCCCCCGGTTCTTGTCGGGCGTGACGAGATCGAACTTCTCGCCGCTGTTGCTGTTTTGCAGGACGCCGAACGGATATCCGGCTGGTCCGGTCTCGTGGATGATCAGGACGCCGGCCGCGCCCTTCTGCGCGCCAATCTCGTACTTGTACGTCCACCGGCCGTAATAGGTCATCGCCTTGCCGCCAAACGTCTTCGCATCGAGCTCCGACGGGTTCGACGGATCGGCGACCGGCGGATCGTTCACCAACATCACGAGCGTCTTGCCCTTCACGTCGACGCCCTTGTAATCGTCCCAGTTGTATTCCGGCGCGACGACGCCGTAGCCGACGAACACCAGCTCCGAATCCGCGAGGCTGGCGTTCTCCGCCACGTGTTTGGTCCACGCCACCACATCGTCTTTCCACTGGAGACGCGTCTGCTGAGCACCCTTCTTGAGCACGAGCGGCACGGGCGTCGGTGTAATGCCGACGAGCGGCACCTTCTGAACATACGTCCCGTCGGTGTTGCCCGGCTTGAGTCCGGTTTTCTTGAACTGATCGATCAGATAGTTGACGGTCAGCTCCTCGCCCTTCGATCCGGGCGCACGTCCTTCGAACTCGTCCGAGGACAACGTCTTCGTATGCGCCAGCACCGCGCCCATGTCGATGTCCGGCATCTGTCCAATCGGGACCCGCCGATCCGAGGTCGCAGGTGCCGCTGCTGGTTCTGAAGGCTTGGCGCTCGAGCAGGCGGCGGCGCTCGCGATGCACACGGCGAGCAAAAGTGCACGTACTCTCATGGCTCGTTGATTATGCCGTAAAGTGGTGGAGTCTTCCCGGAGAGACACGCTCATGCGGTCACCAGCCATCGGCGTCGCGGTCCTGTTGGAAATCGCGGCATCGCTTTCAGCCCAGACGCGGCCGCGTCCGAACACCACGATCACCGCCGTGCCCGGCATCAAGGTCGGCCACTACACACTGCCGGAGCGGCCGACCGGCTGCACGGTGATCGTCGTCGATGGCGATGCCGTCGGCGGCGTGTCGCAGCGCGGCGCCGCGCCGGCCACGCGCGAAACCGACCTGCTGCAACCACTGAACATGGTCGACAAGGTGAACGCCGTCGTGCTGACCGGTGGAAGTGCGTTCGGTCTCGACGCCGCGAGCGGCGTCGTGCGCTGGCTCGAAGAGCGGAACATCGGCTTTCCGACCTCCTCGGGTAGAGTGCCGATCGTCCCAGCGGCGGCTATTTTCGACCTGTCGATCGGCGGCAACCCGAAGATCAGGCCGACAGCGGACTGTGGATACAGAGCGGCAACGACCGCCAGCGCGAACGCCGTCACCGAAGGCAGCGTCGGCGCCGGCGCGGGCGCCACGGTCGGCAAGCTGGGCGGCTTTCTTGCGCCGGCCGGGAGACTGCTCCCCACGAAGGCGGGGATCGGTTCCGCGGCGATCGCGCTGCCGAACGGTTTGATCGTGGGCGCCATCGTGGCCGTGAATGCCGTCGGCGACATCATCGATCCAGCCACGGGGAAAGTTGTCGCCGGCGTCAGAAACGCGGACGGGACGCTTGCGGACGCGCGAAAGATTCTGCGCGCCGGCCAATCTGCGGGGCCGTCGCGGCCCGGTGAAAACACGACGATCGGCCTCGTCGCCACCAACGCGAAACTCACCAAGTCCCAAGTCAATCGCATGGCGTTGATGGCGGACGATGGGTATGCGCGCGCGATCAATCCGTCGCACACGATGGGCGATGGGGACACCGTGTTCGCTCTGGCGACCGGCCGGTGGGCCGGTGAGGCGGACGTCACCGTCGTCGGCGCGCTGGCCGCCGAAGCCATGGCCGACGCCATCGTCCGGGCGGCGACCCAGGCGACGAGCGCTGCCGGAATCCCCGCCGCACGCGACCTGAAGAAGTGAAAGTCTCGAGGCTCGAGTCTGAAGAGTGCTCGAACGCGGCAGACGTGAGACCTCAGACTCGAGGCTGACAGCGATGGCCGTTCACGTCTTTGTTCTCGGGCTGTACTCGCTGTCGCTGATGGCGCTCGGCCTCTGGATCGGCCGCCGCGTGCGGGGCGCCTCCGACTTTTTCGTCGCCGGCCGGCGTCTCGGGCCCGGTCTCGTCTTTTCGACGATGCTCGCGGCGAACATCGGTGCGGGATCGACCGTCGGCGCCACCGGCATCGGCTATTCGCACGGCGTGTCCGCATGGTGGTGGGTGGGCTCGGCCGCGCTGGGATCGGTCGTGCTCGCGCTCTGGGTTGGTCCGTCGATGCGCCGGGTGGCGGCCGCGCACGGTCTCCACACGGTCGGCGACTACCTCGAGTTTCGCTACAGCCGCGACGTGCGCGGCGCGGTGTCCGTGCTGCTGTGGTTCGGCACCATCGCGATTCTCGCCGGTCAGCTCATCGCAATCGGCACGATTCTGGAGGCCGTGATCGATCTGCCTTTCGCGCTGGGCTGTGCGATGGGCGGAGCGGTGATCGTCGTCTACTTCGCGGCTGGTGGACTGTTGACATCCGCTCGGGTGAATGTCGTGCAGCTGGCCGTGAAGCTCGGCGGATTCGCCGTCGCCGTGCCGCTGGCGCTTGCCGGCGCCGGCGGATGGCCGGCGGTTGCCTCGGTGCGCGCGCCGGAACCCGCGTACTGGACGTTCTGGCGTCCCGGCACACCCGGCGTCATGTACCTCGCGCTGCTGGGACCGGCGTTCTTTCTCTCGCCCGGGCTCCTGCAAAAAGCGTTCGGCGCGCGCGACGATCGCGCGGTGCGCGCCGGCGTCGGCTTGAACGCGCTTGGATTGTTTCTGTACGCCGGGGTGCCGGCGCTTCTTGGCATTGTCGCCCGCGCGCGATTTCCGGCCCTTCCAGATGAGAAGCTCGCTCTCCCCATGCTGTTGATTCATGGTCTGTCGCCGATCGTGGGCGCAATCGGCCTGGCCGCGGTCTTTTCGGCGGAGATCAGCGCCGCCGACGCCGCCCTCTTCATGCTGACGACGTCACTGTCGCAGGACCTGTACAAACGGTTCGTCAACCCCGACGCGGACGATAGGCGCGTGCTGCAGATCGCGCGGTGGACGACGGTCGTGAGCGGAGGGCTGGGGGTCACGCTCGCCATCGCCTCCGCCAGCATCGTCGACGTGTTGACGATCTTCTACACGCTCCTCGGCGTCACCCTGTTCGTTCCCATCGTCGGAGGCCTGTACGTCGCCCGTACGACGGCACGTGAGGTGCGGCCGGCGATCGTGGCCGGCGTGGCGATCATGCTCATCATGCAGGTGGCCAGCGGTGGCAGCGGCTGGGGACCGGTCACACCCGCCCTCGGCGGCCTGCTGGCGGCAATCGCGGCGTGGGTTATAAGCTTAACGCCTGGATTATTCACGAATAGATGAAGCGATTCGGTACGTTCGTGCAGAACACCGTTGGAGCAGCCCGTCGCGGTCGCACGAAAAATGCGGCGAAGCGAGTCGTCCGCGGCGGTCTCGAGGCTACGGTACGAACGGTGGACGTTGCCGACGCGCGGCTCTTCAGTGCGCGGATGTCGCAACAACCCTGACCGCCGCGCCAACGGCAGGACAGCGAGTCGAAGCCGCGTTTTTCCGGGCTGCGGAATTCGGTGTTCGAAGCGAATGTGCCGAATCGTATCGCCATTCATGAATAATCCGGGTTGCCAGTCGCCTAATTCGATCGGAGTCTCCTGATGCCTTCATTTCGTATCGCAGTGATCGCGGGCGACGGGATCGGCCGCGAGGTCATTCCGGCCG
>JAHFUI010000166.1 GCA_023265175.1 Acidobacteriota bacterium | reverse complement strand
TACAGCCTGCGTTCGAACATCTGTTACTCGCGCGCGATCATTGGGAGCCGGTGAGCACGGGCTTGAGCGCCGGCTTCGGCGGCAGCGGCCGGCGTTCCCGCTTCGCGAAGAACGTCTCGATGGCGTGCTTGGCGATCGGCGCGGCCGTCACGCCGCCATGGCCGCCATGCTCGACAAACACCACGCCCGCGATCTGTGGATGGTCGCGTGGCGCGAAGAACACGAACCAGCCGTTGTCTCGCAGGTCTTTCTCCGTCTTGCCTTTCGCTGCTTTCGCGCCTTCGATGGAAATGACCTGTGCCGTGCCGGTCTTCCCGACGACATCGTACCCGGGCACCTTGGCCCGCCCGCCCGTACCTCCCGGTTCGTTCACCACCCGCCACAAACCGTCGCGAATCGTCTGAATCGTCTCCGGCTTCAGCTCCACGACCGAGTGAGGTGGCGGCGGTGGCACGGCCTTCCAGCCGCTGCCATCGTCAACGGCTTTGAGCAGGTGGGGCGTGATGCGCGTCCCACCGTTCGCGATCGTGGAGATGTACACCGCCTGCGACACGGGCGTCAACGAGACCGCGCCCTGCCCGATCGACACGGAAATCGTTTCGCCCGCGTACCACTTCTCGTGTGTCTTGGTCGTCGCCCGCTTCCATTCGGGCGACGGCACAAGCCCCTGCACTTCGTTCGGCAGGTCGATACCGGTCTTCTCGCCAAGACCGAGCGCCGTGGCCCACTTGTGGATCTTGTCGATGCCGACCATGTTGCCGACGGTATAGAAGTACACGTTGCACGAGTGCTGGATCGCCTGACGTAAGTCGAGCGTGCCATGGCCGCGGCCATTGGGGAGCGAACATTGAAAGCTGCGCCCGAAGAACACCGCGTGTCCCGGGCAGGACACCTTGAAGTCGGGCGTGATGATCCCTTCCTCGAGCGCGGCGGTCGCGACGGCCATCTTGAAGGTCGAACCGGGCGAGTAGCGGCCCTGAATGGCCCGATCCTGAAGGGGCTTGAGCCCGTCGGTGTTGAGCGATGCCCAGGTCGCCCGGTCGATGCCGGCCGCGAACGCGTTCGGGTCGTAGCTCGGCACGCTCGTGAAGGCGAGCACGTCGCCGGTGTTGGGATCGAGGATCACCGACGCGCCATTGAACCCTGACTCCTTGAACCCGTCCTCGACGGCTTTCTGCACGTCGTAGTCGAGGGTCACCTGCAGGCGCGTGCCCTCGGTCGGCGCCTCTTCCTCGAGGGTGCGGATTTCCCGGCCCACGCTGTTGACGACGACGCGCCTCGCGCCGTCCTCGCCCATCAGCAGCGCGTTGTACACCTTCTCGATTCCCGACTGGCCCACGACCGCGCCGCTCTTCAGCCTGTCGTTGTCGGCCATTTGGGCATCATTCACTTCGCCGACGTAGCCGAACAGATGGGCGGCCAGCGTTTCCGGATATCGCCGGGTCGGCACTTGCTCGACGACCACGTCCGGCAGCTCGAAGTCGAGCCGGTGAGCGGTGACGGCCGCGACTTGCGCCAGCGTCGCGTCTTGCACGATCGTGATCGGCCGGTAGGCCGGTTCGCGCCGGTGCCGGTTGACGATCTCGCGCACGTCCCCTTCTTCCATGCCGAGCACGGACGCGAGAAGCCGAACGGTACGGTTGATGTCCTTGGTGTGCTCTCGGACGATCGAAATGCTGTACGAATGCCGGTTCTCGACGAGGACCTTGCCGTCGCGATCGAACACCAGCCCGCGCGGCGCTCTCAGCGCAAGCGTGCGCTGGTTGTTGTTCTCCGCCATCTCGGCGTATTTCGCGTGCTGCACGACCTGCAGCACCCAGAAGCTCACCGCCAACACGGAGAACATGACGGTGATGGCGTATCGCAGCACCGTCAGCCGCAGCGAGACCTTCCGCCGATCCTCGATCAAGGCCATGCCTATCTACGAATTCTAGCTCTTTGGCCCCGCCGGCGTTCGAGTACTCCAGGCAAAAGCTCAACCACTTGGAATGCCAACACGCCGACGACGGCGTTCCCGAACGCCTGCCCGGCGACCGCCCCATAGGGCGTCCCAAACTGACGCAGTTCGAGCAGCACGTACAGCCCCATGAACACGATCGCGTGCACGACGGTCCCGGCGAAGAACACGACGAACCGCGGAAACGGCTGAGCGACGATGAACTGGGTGCCGATGATGCCGGTCAGAAATCCGACGAGCGTCTTGGCCAGCCCGCCGATCCCGATGACCCCGCTCGAGAGGGCGTCCTGCACCAGGCCAGCCGCCGCGCCGGAAAGCAGGCCGGTCACCGGTCCGGATGTGAGCGCCACGTACAGGACGACGACGAGCACGAGGTCGACGGCTACGGTGCCGCGACTGACAAAGCGGCCGAGCGCGGTCTGAAGCCCGAGCGCCCCCACGATCGCGAGGATGACCCCGGCCGCCTTCACTCGCTGTTCCCCTGCGCCGCCGCGCGCGCGGGCGTAGGGGTCAGCACGACGAGCACCTCCTCGAGGCTCGTGAAGTCGACCGCCGGCCGCACGATGATGCGCTTGTAGCTGGGGCCGTTCTTCTCCACCAACTCGATGCGGCCGATGATGAAGCCCTTCGGATAAATCCCTTCGATGCCCGAGGTCAGCACCAGATCGCCGGTGACGATGTCGGCGGCTTCGGACACCTTCTGCATCTGCAACCGCTCGTCAACCCCGCCGACGACGACGCCTTGCGCGCGCGATCGCTCGATGATGGCGCCGGCCGCGGCGTTGCGGTCGATGAGCAACTGCACTTTCGCCGCGCGCACGCTCGGAATGACGATGCGGCCGACGACGCCCGCCGGCGCGATGATCGCCATGTCGGGGCGAAGCCCGTCGCGTGTCCCCTTGTCGATCGTCACCGTGCGGAAATCCGGCGTTGCGCCGGCGGCGATAATCTCCGCCGCCATCGTCATCAACTTCGATTGATCGCGCAGCGCGAGTAACCGTTCCAGCCCGCGCGTGCGATCGGCCAACGCCCGCTGCCGCTGCAGCTCGATCTGCGCGTCAGCGAGCTGGCGCTTCAGCTCCTCGTTGTCCGTCTGCAAATGGCGCAGGCCGATGTAGCCGCTCCAGACGCGGCGGATCCCTGACGTTCCCACCGAGGCGGCGCGTTGCACTTCGGCGAAGACGCCGAAGGTCACCGCTTCCAGGATCGGCACGCCGCTTCGCGTATTCACCTGGGCGGAGATGAGGATGACGTGACCCAGAATCACGGCCACGAACAGGTAGCCGGCGCGCTGGCGGATGTCCAGAATCGCCACGGTCAAAATGCAACCACGAAAACACGAAGACACGAAAAATCCAAAAGGTCTTCTTCGTGTTTTCGTGTTTTCGTGGCCAAGGTGAGCCCCATCAGTCAATCGAGATCTTCCGCAGCAGGTTGAAGTCCGACAGCATCTTGCCGGCGCCGAGCACCACCGAGGACAGCGGGTCCTCGGCCATGGCGACCGGCAGGCCGGTTTCTTCGCGCAGTCTCTTGTCCAGGTTCTTGAGCAGCGAGCCGCCGCCGGTCAGCACGATCCCCCGGTCGACGATGTCGGCCGAGAGCTCGGGCGGCGTGCGCTCGAGCGCGACGCGCACCGCGTCGACAATGACGTTGACGGTTTCCGCGAGCGCCTCCCGGATTTCCTCGTCCGTGATGGTGAGCGTCTTGGGCACGCCCTCGATCAGATGCCGCCCCTTGATCTCCATCGTCATCCGATCCTCGAGCGGGAACGCGGAGCCGACCTCTATCTTGATGGCCTCGGCCGTGCGCTCGCCGATGAGCAGGTTGTACGTCTTCTTGATGTACTGGATGATCGCCTCGTCCATCTCGTTGCCTGCGACGCGCACCGCCTTGCTGTAGACGATGCCGGCGAGCGAGATGACGGCGATGTCGGTCGTGCCGCCGCCGATGTCCACGATCATGTTGCCCGACGGCTCGGTGATCGGCATGCCCGCCCCGATCGCGGCGGCCATCGCTTCCTCCACGAGGTGGACTTCGCTCGCCTTCGCACGGTACGCGCTGTCCTTCACGGCACGCTTCTCGACCTGCGTGATCTCGGAGGGCACGCCGATGACGATCCGCGGCCTCACCCACACGTTGCGGTTGTGCGCCTTCTTGATGAAGTACGTCAGCATCTTTTCGGTGACTTCAAAGTCGGCGATGACGCCGTCCTTCATCGGCTTGATGGCGACGATGTTCCCGGGCGTGCGGCCGAGCATGTCCTTGGCGTCCTTGCCGACCGCCTCGACCCGGCCGTTGACCTTGTTGATGGCCACGATCGACGGCTCGTTGACGACGATCCCCTTGCCCCGCGCATAGACGCAGGTATTGGCGGTCCCGAGATCGATCGCCAGATCACACGAAAACAACGAGAGCATCGAACGAAGGCTCAACGCGAACTCCTAAGGTGTCTCGGCACGCTTGACTGTCGATTGACGACTAACGATTGATGCCTGACGACTGACGACTAACTATCGGCTGGCGCAATCGCGGCCTGAATGCCGTTCTTGCCCGACTGCTTGACTTCGTACATCGCCATGTCGGCCGCCTGCATGAGCTCCTCGGGCGACGCCGCGACATCGGGGAGCGTCGCCACGCCGACCGACGCGGTGAGGTGGATGTCGAGGCGGTCGTCGGCGAGAAATCGGTGCTCGGCGATGTGCTGCCGAATGCGCTCGCCCACCGCAAACGCACCCTCGCCGCCGGTGTCGGGCAGCACGACGGCGAACTCGTCGCCGCCAAACCGGGCCACGACGTCGGTCTCGCGCGCGCTGCCGCGCACGACGGCCGCCGCTTCGACCAGGGCGCGGCTGCCGAACAAGTGGCCGTGCGCGTCGTTGATGGACTTGAATCCATCGAGATCGATGAAGAGCACCGACAGCGGCCGCCCGCTGCGCGACGCCCGCTTGGACTCGCGGCGCAGCACCAGGTTCAAATACCGCGAGTTGTACAGGTGCGTGAGATCGTCGGTGACCGAGAGTGCCTCGGCGCGCTTGAGCAGCAGCGCGTTGTCGAGCGCGGTCGCGGCCGGCTCGAGCAGAATCCTGACCGCGCGCAGGACGCTCGGCGCGAGCCGCGGTTCGCGCGAGGACGCGGCGCGATCCAGGCCGATCAGCGCGCCGATGCGGCGGCCCCGGCTGGTGAGCGGGAACGCGAGCACGGTGCCCACCGACTGATCGGAGACGCGCTCGTCATGGCGCAGATCGGCCGTGGCGAATTCGCGGCCGCTCTGCATCACCTGGGTAGCCACGGCGTAGATGGCGGGTCCCATCTCCGGCGTCAAGCCGCGATCGGCGAGCATCGTCAACTGGCCGGTCAGATCGCCGGACACCAGCGCCCAGCACGGCGCGGGCACCCACGTCGCCGCGCGCTCGACGACGAGATCGGCGAGCCGTTCCGGTTCGAGCGTCGTGTTGACCGCGCGCACGACATCGAGCAGCGCGTCGCGCCGCTCGACGCGGCCGCGCAACGCGCGCTGGAATACACGAAGCCGCGTGGAAAGGTCGAGAGCGGTGGTGGCGAGCGAGATTTCAGCGCCGCGGCGCAGTTTCGATCCGCGTTTGTCGGCCGGACCGACTGCACGATACAAAGCTCCGGTTCTCGGTTCCCGTTCGGTCACGTCGCGTCGGATGGTCGCCGCTCGACTGGCTGATGGCATGTAACGAAGCTTCGCCTGAAACTATTCAGCGAATATATCACAGCGGGCTCTCGCGGCCCGCTGGTAACTGCTTGCCACGCCGTAAGTTCATGGCATAGCATGAAGGTTTGACAGGAGCCTGAAGGTGTTCCAATGACGATGCTCGACCGGATGCGCCGACACAAGAACTGGCTCAAGTGGAGCCTGATCCTCGTGTGCCTGGCGTTCGTCGTGTTCTACATTCCGGATTTCCTGCGGGGGACCGGGGCGGATGCGGCATCAGGCGAGATGGTCGCGCGTGTGGAGGGCCAGGACATCAGCGCCGGCGAGTTCCGCCGCATGTATCAGGCGCAGGTCCAGGCGTACCGGTCCGCGTACGGCGGCCAGATGAACGATCAGCTGCTGAAGCAGCTCGGTATCGAGCAGCAGATCCTCCAGCAGATGGTCGACGAGCGCGCGTCGCTGGCCGAGGCGGATCGGTTGAACATCCGCGTCAGCGACGAGGAAGTCCGGCAGCGCATTTTCTCGATTCCCGCGTTTCAGGAGAACGGGCAGTTCATCGGCGAACAGCGCTACGCGCAGCTGCTGCGGGCGCAGCGGCCGGCGATGACGCCGGCTGATTTCGAAGAGAACGTGCGGCGGACGCTGACGGTCGAGAAGCTGCGCGCGTCGCTGACCGACTGGATCTCGGTCCCCGACAAGGAGATCGAGCAGGAGTACCGGCGCCGCAACGACAAGGTGAAGCTCGCCCTCGTCAGCGTCGCCGCCGAGACGTTCCGCGCGCAGGTCACGGCCAGCGACGCGGACATCACAGCCCACTTCAACGCGCACAAAGCCGATTTCAAGATGCCGGAGAAGCGGAAAATCCGCTACCTGCTCATCGACGTCGACGCGCTGCGCGCGAAGACCGTCGTGCCGGCGGTCGACATCGAGCGCGCCTACAACAACAGCATCGAGCAGTATTCGACGCCCGAGCAGATCCGCGCCAGCCACATCCTGCTCAAGACCGAGGGCAAGGACGATGCGGCGGTGAGGGCCAAGGCCGAAGAACTGCTCAAGCAGGTGAAGAGCGGCGCCGATTTCGCGGAGCTGGCCAAGAAGAACTCGGAGGACGAGGCGAGCGCGAAAAACGGCGGCGACCTCGATTACTTCGGGCGTGGCCGGATGATCCCGGAATTCGAGCAGGTCGCCTTCGCGCTGCAGCCGGGACAGGTCAGCGATCTCGTCAAGACGTCGTACGGCTATCACATCATCAAGCTGGTGGACAAGAAACCGGGCACGGCGAAAACGCTCGCCGAGGTGCGGCAGCAGATCAGCGATCAGCTCGCCTCCGAACGCGCGCAGGCACAAGCCGCCGACCTCGCCCAGAATCTCGCCAAGGACATCAGCAAGCCGGCCGATCTCGACAAAGTCGCCAAAGCGCGCGGCATGACCGTCCAAGAATCGGGATTCTTCGCGCGCGACGAGCCGACCGCCGCGCTCGGCACCTCGCCCGAGGCCGCGTCACGCGTGTTTCAGATGAAGCAGGGCGAGGTCGAGGGACCGGTGCAGACGTCCCGCGGGGTCGCCTTCATGACGCTCATCGGCAAGCAGGACCCCTACGTACCGCAGCTCACGGAAGTCAAAGATCGCGTGCGTGACGAGGTGATCAAACAGAAGGCGCGCGAGCTCAGTCGGCAGAAAGCGATGGAGCTCGCCGTCAAGTTGAAGAACGCGCCCGATTTCGAGAAGACCGCAAAGGCCGCCGGGGTCGAGGCAAAGACGACCGAGCTCATCACGCGGGAATCACCGCTGCCCGATCTGGGCGTCGCGCCCGCGGTCGAAGACGCGGCGTTCAAGCTGCCGGTCGGATCCACGAGCGACCCGATCGCGACCGACAACGGCACCGTCGTCATCAAGGTGATCGAGAAGCAGGAGGTCACGCCGTCGGACCTGGCCAACGCGAAGGACAAGTTCCGCGACGAGCTCCTCGCCGATCGCCGCAACCGCTTTTTCAGCGCCTACATGGTCAAGGCGAAGCAGAAGATGAAGATCGAGGTCAACCGCGAGACGCTGCAGCGGGTGGTGAGCTAAAATGCAACCACGAAAGCACGAAGACACGAAGACTACCTACTCTTTTTCGTGTTTTCGTGTCTTCGTGGTTGCATTTGTTTTTTCATCGTAAGAACGTAAACGGCATCAGCGCGAGCGGTTCGCCGCGGTGGAAGATCGCCTCCGGACCGCGCAGCATCCGCAGCGCCTCCAGCTCCCCCTTCGTCAGGTTCGCCGCCATCCACGTGCTCACGGCCAGCTGTTCGCCCGATCCCGAGAACTGTTCCGACACCAGCTCGTACAAGCTCTTGCGCGGCGGATAGGCGACCAGCTCCACATCGCTGTCGAGGGGAATCTTCGCGCGCTGCTTGGCGAGGGCGATCGCGCGGTCGAGACCGCCGAGCTGATCGACCAGGCCGTTCTCTTTCGCCTGGCGCCCCGTCCAGACCCGTCCCTGCGCCAAGGCGTCGATCTTCTCGGGCTGCGTGTGACGCGAATCGGCCACCTTCTCGACGAATTGATCGTAGAAAGCCTGGAGCTGCTGACCGAGCTTCTTCACTTCTTCAGGGTTGTATGGGCGGGCCGGCGAACTGATTTCCGCGTGCCGGCCGATGCTCGTCGACTCGATTCGCGCGCCGAGCTTCTCGTAGACGCCGCCGGTGACGAACTTGCCGCCGAAAATCCCGATCGACCCGGTCAGCGTCGAGGGCTGCGCGACGATCACCTGCGCCGGCATGGCGATGTAGTACCCGCCTGAGGCCGCCAGGTCCGACATCGACGCGATCAGCGGCCGATCCGAGCGTTCGTTGCGCGCGAGCATCAGCTCGCGCCAGATGGCGTCCGAGGCGGACGCCGATCCGCCCGGGCTGTCGATGCGCAGCACGATCGCGCGGACCGAGCGATCGCGCCGCACCTGGCGGATGTACTCGTTCAGCGTGTCGGAGCCGGCTATGGCGCCGTTCACCGGATCGTAGCCGCTCTTGCCGCTGTTGATGGTCCCCGATGCATAGATGACCGCGATGCGCGGTCCCTTGTTGAGGCCGACCGACGACAGGCTGACGCGCGCGTAATCGTCTCCGTCCACGTGGCGGTCGTCGCGGCCGATCCCCAACTTGTCGTTCACCTGATCCTCGTACACCACATCGTCCACCAGACCGCCGCGTAGCGCCTCTTCAGGCAAGAACGGTCCCTGGTCGATCAGCCGCCGAATCTCGGCTTCGTTCTTCTTCCGTCCGTCGGCGATGCCGCGCACGAGCTGTTCGTAGATGTCGCGGTTCAGCGATTCGTCCATCTCCTTGTGCGCCGCGGTGTAACCCTTCTCGGTGAACGTGTTGCTCGCCGTCTTGTAGTCGCCGATGTGATGGAGATCGGGATACACGCCAATCTTGTCGAGCGTGCCGCGCAGGAACAGCTCGTAGGTCGCCACCCCGCTCAAGTCAACAGTGCTCGACGGCATCAGAAAGACCTTGTCGGCCGCCGTGGCGAGGTAGTACTCGCGGTCGCCGCCGAATTCGAGATAGGCGTACACCAGCTTGCCCGATTTCCGGAAGTCGAGGACGGCATCGCGAATCTCCTGCACCTTGCCCCAGAACGGCGAGTCGAATCCGGTCGGCTTGAGGAGCACGGCGCGAATGCGCGGGTCGACCTTCGCCTTGCGCAAATCGTCGACGATGGATCGGACGGTGGGAGACTTGACGCCGCGCAGGTAGCCGACGACATCGGCGGGCGCGAGCTCGGTCAGATTGCCGCCGACGCGCAGCACGAGCACCGCGTTGCCGGGCACCGCGGGCTCGCGACCGAGCACGAGATAGAGCAAGGCGAAGCCGGCAATCGACACGATCAGCGCGACGGCGAGCAGGGTGAAGATGATGGTGAATCCGCGGCGAGCCATAGCGTTCCTCAACGAGCTGGACGGGTTGTGCACACGCCCGTCACCTACGCCTCCGAGTATAGCTGCACGGCGTACAGCGCGCCCGCCTTCAGTCGCACCGCATCTCGTCGGTGGCGTCCGGCTTTCGTCGGACCTCGCCGGAGTCCTGCGCTATACTGGAAATTCCTGCCTGCGGCGGATTTCTCGCCAGGCCTGCGCTCGCACGACGATTGTCGCGAGCTTCGGCTGGCGAGCCACTTGCGGAAGTGGCGGAACGGCAGACGCGCTAGCCTCAGGAGCTAG
>JAHFUI010000165.1 GCA_023265175.1 Acidobacteriota bacterium | reverse complement strand
ACAGATTGCGGGTGTGACCGATGTGAAGGTTGACGTCGTTTGGGATCCGCTCTGGAGCCGCGAACGGATGTCCGACGCCGCGAAACTACAATTGGGAATGTTCTGAAGTGAGCCACCCTCGCCTGAAGGCGAGGGTGGCTCACTCCTAGGGCCGGCCGCTGCGTAGATCCTTCGAGTCTATAATTCTCCCCGTGCACATCGTGTTCTCCGCACCGACTCGCATCGACCTCGCCGGTGGCACGATCGACATCTGGCCGCTCTATCTGTTCCACGACGGCGCATCAACGCTGAACGCCGCGATCAGCCTTCGCGCGCACGCGACAATCGAGCCGCGCACTGACGGCCGCGTCGAACTGCACTCCGCCGAGACCAACCGGCGCATCAACGTTGACCAGTGGTCGGACTTGAACGGATCGGGCGATCTCGCCCTTCTCGCGCGGCTCGCGCGCCACTGGCGGCTGGAAAACGCGACGTTGACGACGCGCGGCGAGTCGCCGACAGGAGCGGGGATTGCTGGGTCGTCTGCCCTGACGATCGCTGCGTGTGCCGCGCTCGCGCGCTGGGCCGGTGGCTGCGCCGATTCCGAGCACCTCCTCCATGTCGCGATGAACCTCGAGTGCCAGGCGATTGGGGTCCCGACCGGCGCACAGGATTACCGTCCGGCGCTCTACGGCGGGATTGCCGCCATCGAGCTTCGCGCCGACGGCATTCGTCGCGTCGCGCTGGATGTCGACCCCCGCGAGCTCGAGCGCCGAATCGTGATCGCGTACACCGGAGCGCCACGCCACTCGGGCACGAACAACTGGCACATCACGAAGCGCCACATCGACGGCGACCGACATATCTTCGACTGCTTCGAGCGCATTCGCGACACGGCCGTGGCCATGCGCGACGCGTTGGCCCGATCCGACTGGGATGAGGTGGGGCGTCACATCGCGACCGAATGGGACAATCGGAAACGCCTCGCGCCGGGCGTGACGACCCCGACCATCGACGGATTGATCAGTCGCGCGAGGGCGGCGGGTGCCACGGCCGCCAAGGTCTGCGGGGCCGGCGGCGGCGGCTGTCTGTTCTGTTACGGACCGCCGCATGCTCGATCGGCGATTGCCGCCGCGCTCAGCGAAGGCGGCGCCCAGCTGCTCGAGTACCGCATCGAGATGGAAGGGCTGAAGGTTGGAACATGCTGACGACGGAGCAGAAGCTGGCGGAGATCAGGCGGCTGTACTTCACCACGACGCGAGGGACGATTCAGCAGGATCTCGAGGGTGCGCTCGATCTCCTGAAGTCCATCGCGTCCGAAGAGGACCGCGAACGGGCGACCGTGTACATGGAAGGGCTCGCCGAAATGCGGTCGGAATGGGGACGGTCAGGGAAAGTGAAAAGGTCAAAGGTCAAAGGTCAAAGGTAAGAGGTTTACTTCCGTGATGTCGCCGCCACCACTTTCTTCCTGGCGGCAATCCGCAGCGGATCCGGCACGTTGCGATCGACAGAGAGCCTGGCCACGTCCCGATCATTCAGCCGTGCCATGAAGTTCATCGACATGGTGATCGGCGTCTTCGGGTTCTTGGTCAACGCGACCATGATGTTGTAGCTCTTGATCCAGGAGCGGGTGTTGCCGATGGTCCGGAGGACATCTTCGGAGACGTTGTGCATCCTCGCGAAGCTCTCGATCTCCTGCTCGCTCACTTTGGGACTGCTCAACACCGCCGACGCGATCATCTTGTTCGTGTCGCGGATGAGTATCGCGCGCATTTCTCGCGACCCTTTGACGGCAGTCTTCAAACGGTCCGTGAAGCTCATTCCCGCGAGCTGCTGGACGGCCGAGGTCCGATCGCCTTCGTCTTCCTCACTGGCAAGCGGGTCGTCTTCAGCGGCCGTCTCAATCAACGGCAGATCGAGATCCTCCGGCATGTCGATCGGCGGCACCAGGTTCGGAAAAACGCCGCGATCGGCGAAGAACTCGCGCAATCCGATGGGGATGTCGGACCGCGCGAGGAAGTTCCTCAGCGCTTCTCTGGGGATGCGGCTCAGCGTGTCGTCGGCGGTCCGGCGAATCTCCGGGTCGGGATCGTCGAGAAGCAGAACGAGAATCGCCAGCTGTTCGAGCGCGCGCGGCGCGATTACGCCTTGCGCGGCGAGCAGACGCGCGTCGCGGGCGACCTCGCCGCGCTTGAAGAAGTCCAGAAGTGGAGTGGGACCGCTCACGGCGCCGGCAGGTACGTTCTGAAATTGGCAAGGTTCAGACGCGCCGTCACAACTTCGCCGTTCTTGCCGAGCGACTTGGCGGCGACGCCGTTGATCGACATCTGAACGGCGCCCGCATCGCCGGCTCTCAGCACAAGCTCGCGCCGAACGTCGAGCGTCGGCCGGTCTTCGACCTGAAGAAGGCGCTCGATCTCCTTGCGGCCGTCCACGGTGGCCGACACCCAGCAGCGGCGCGTGACGGAAAGAGTCACTGTGAGACGATCGCGAGCCGACTCGTCCGCGCCCGGCCGCGTATCGGCAGCAGGCACAGCGGCGCGTCCCTCGTCCGAGACGAGGGGCCGCGACGCGGGCGCGTCCAACGTCTCGGCAGGCGCTGCTCGCGGGGCGACGGGGGCTGCTGGCTGATCAACGGCCGAGGATTTCCCCAGTCGTCCACCCATGGTGAAGTACACGACGACGACCGCGATCGGAATACTCAGGGCGATGAGGCGGAGAAACGTGGAGGCCATCCGCCGATCGCTTTCGATCGTCTGGTTGTCGTCGAATTGTACAGAGGTTGGATGTCCAACAGTGACCGAATCGTGCGGAAACTGTGCGATGAATTCCTGGATGACCGCTTCGGGATCGAGCCCGACTTCGGTCGCGAACGCTCGGACGAAGGCGCGGCCGAAGATGCCGCCCGGCAACCGCGAGATGTCGTTGCGTTCGAGCGCGTCGAGGACGCTGACCGCGATCTTCGTGGAGTCGGCGATCTGACGCAGCGATACACCGCGACGTTCGCGGGCCTCGCGAAGCTTCTTGCCGAGATCGCCAGATACGCGCTCTACTGACATGCTGGCCCGGCCGTATGTTAGGAAGCCGCTCTCACCCTGTCAAACTGCCGCCGGACGTTGGCCACCACATCGATCATCGTCGATCCCGATCGCAGGAACAGGCCGATGCCCGCGACCCCCGATGCGCCGGCGGCGGCGATCTGCGGCACGCGCTCTAGGGTCACACCGCCGATCGCCAGAATTGGGACTCGGACCGCCTGCGCCATCCGCGCCAGGCCGCCGGCACCGAGCAGCGCATGCCCTGGCGGCTTCGACATCGTCGGAAACACTGTACCCGCGATCAGGTAGTCGACGGCCGGCGCCTCTTCAACGGCTTCGTCGACGTGATGAACCGAGCGGCCGATGAGAAACACGGGTGGCGTGACCGATCGCGCCGCGGCAGGCGGCACCGAGTCGGACCGGAGCTGGACCCCGCCCGCGCCGCACGCCAGCGCGACGTCGAGCCGATCGTTGACGATGATGCGGACCGGCGACCCTCGAGCGATCTCGACGAAATCGGCGACAACGTCGACCAGCTGCGCGGTGTCGAGGTCGCGCTCGCGAACTTGAATGAGATCCACGCCCGCGCTCACCGCGTCGCGAGCCAGTCGCGCGAGCGCGGCGCGCGCCACGTGGAAGCCGCCGTCGTCACCGACGAGGCGCCGGCGATCGGTGACCAGGCAGACGATCGGACGCTCACTGCGCATCGTGACGTTGCCGGATCGAAAACAGGCCCGCGAGATCCGCGAGTCCGCCCAACAGGTTCACGACGCCGAGCCCGGTGACGGCCCCACGGACGAAGTCATTCGTGATGATCGGCCGAAGTCCAGGCCATGCCGAGATGAAGTAATTCTGATCCCAGAAGGCCGACCACGGCACCACGAGAAGGAGCAAACCGACTTCCAGGAAGAACGCCACGAACACGAGCCGCCGCACCAGAACGCTATCCTCGCGTCTGGACTTTCGCCAGACGATTGATGCGCAGCGAGACGTCGCGATACTCACCGGCGTCGGCGCGCAGCTCGAGGCAAATGGCCAGCGCGCGCTCGACTTCCCCGAGCGTTTCGAGCGCCTGGGCGAGCTCATAGAACAGCGCATGTGCCTCGTCGGGCGTCGGCGCCGGCGCCTGGGCCGCCTGCTCGAACCATTCGACGGCTTCGAGAAGCGCCTCGCGCTGCCGATAGAGACGGCCGAGCGCCGCGGCGGCATGAAATCGCACGCGTGGCTCGCGCGACGCCGTCTGAAAAGCCCGAATGCTCTCGTCAATCCGCCCGGCGTCACGCAGAGCGACGCCCCGCTCGTATTCGGATCGGGCCGTGGAATGCTCCGACGCGCGCGACGCCTGATCGCGAAACTGTTCGAATACCTGGTCGAGGTCGTGCGCCGCCGCCGGTTCGGCGGCGACCGGCGGCCGTTCGGGCGGCGGCGGCGGGGCCGACGCGCGGTGGAAGTCCGCGAGCACGTCGCTGAGATCGATTTCGACGGCAGGAGGCGCCTCGGTTTTCGACGGCGCGGTGAATTCTTCTTCTTCCGGCGGCGCGATAAGCGGCGGCGGCTCGTGGACGGGCGCGCGTGTGACGGCGGGCGCGACAAAGGTTGGCGGCTCGTCGGCCGGCGCGCTGAACGAGAGGTCCGTCGACGGATCCGGGATGGCGCTCATATCCTCGGCGGCGGCGCTGAGCCGCTCAGCGATGATCCGGTCCGGGTCTTCCTCACCCAGCATCGCCAGCGCGCGGCGGAGCTGTTCGATGTGCGACGACTCCGAGGGGTCGCGGACCATCAGGTCCTCGGCAATCACCCGGGCCTCCGCGGCGCCTCCCGAGGCGAGATACGCATCCGCCAATTGCGATTGCGCCGTGTAAAGGGTCGCCTCGAGGCTGCCGTCGAAGCAGATCTCCACCAGCCGCATGAGCGCGGGAATGTGATCGTGTACCCGCGTCACGAATTCCTCGAGCGCGGCGGCGGCGGAGGGCCAGTCGCCTTCAATCACCGATGTTTCGGCGGCCATTTCGACCACGGCGAAGCCTGCCTCCGGCACCGATCCGGCGATGTCGCAGCCGAGGAGCGTGATCGCGGGCCCGCGCGCCGGCTCCTGGTTGAGCAACTGTCTCACGATCGCGAGGCCTTCATCGAGCGCACCGGTCCGAAGCTTCGCCTCGGCGACTTTCAACAGCAATTCGGGATTGTCGGCGGCGGTTTCTGCGGTCAGGAACCTGGCGGCGGACGTGAAATCACCACGCTCAACGTACGCCCCGCCGAGAATCCGGAAATGATCGGATGCCGTCGCGTACGCTTCGGCGTGCTCGAGATCGCCGGCGGCGACATACGCCGTAAACAGCTGGCCGCGAAGATCCTCGTCGGTCGGATTGAGCTCGGCCGCTTCCTGGAGGACGACCATCGCGTCTGCGCCGCGTCCCTTCTGGGCGAGGTCAGCGGCGATGGCCTTGAGATCACGCAGGGCGCCCGGCCCATCGCCGATCTCGATCCGCGCGCGGGCCGCAATGCGCCGCGCATCGAAATCCGCTGGATCGAGCGATCCGAGGCGAACGCGGATCTCGGCGGCGCCGTGGCGGTCGCCGCGCGCCAGACGGCGTTCGGCAACGGCGTTCAGATAGGTGCGCGCATCGACCAGCACCCCCTGCGTGGCGGCAATCTCGCCGGCCTGCAGCAACGCGTGCCCATCATCCGGCCGAATCTTGAGGATCTTCTTGTAGAGCGCCGCCGCCTTCGGCAAAAAGCCGTCCCGCAGCAGGCCGTCGGCAATGCGGGCAAACTGTTCGACGGCCTTGTCGCTCTGTCCCGCGCGCATGTACAGGTCGCCCAGGATGTTCGCGGTGTTCCAGTCCTGCGGCT
Source organism: Acidobacteriota bacterium (assembly GCA_023265175.1). Lineage (GTDB taxonomy): Bacteria > Acidobacteriota > Vicinamibacteria > Vicinamibacterales > CAVVIG01 > JAHFUI01. The sequence goes on along the minus strand of JAHFUI010000165.1, from coordinate 3,995 downwards.
GGTCCTCGACCACGCGGAGGTACTCCGCAATGGCGGATTCCAGCTTCCCCTGCCGGAGCAGCTTCTCGGCGTTGCGCAGGATGGCGGGGCGATCAATGGCCACGTAACGAAGCTTTGCCTTGAAAGCTCGACCAGCGGAGCTTCGTTACTAGCGCGGCCGCGACGCGGCCGCGGCTAAGCCGGCCTTGCGCTGTGAGGCTTACACATGTCATACGCATCTGGCCGTACAGGCACGGCTAGTCAATGGTATCAAACAGCGTCGGGGTCGGAACGAGCGGCGATGCGCGTCGGAGTAACCAAATCGGGCCACGGCGTCGAGATGATCCGACGTGGCGTATCCCTTGTGGCGATCGAACCCGTAGCGCGGATCGCGGGCGTGCAAGTCGCGCATGAAACGATCGCGCGTCACCTTGGCGACGATCGAGGCCGCGGCAATGGCGGAGCAGCGACGATCGCCGTGCGGCACGCCCCGCTGCGCCATCGGCAGGTCCGGCACGCGAAACGCGTCGATCAGCACGATGTCGGGGAGCGGGGCGAGCGCGAGGATCGCGCGCTGCATGGCGCGCAGCGACGCCTGATGAATATTGATTTGGTCGATCTCGGTCGGATCCGCGGAGGCAACAGCCCAGGCGATGGCGTCGCGAACGATCCGGTCGTGGAGGCGTTCGCGTTCGTTGGCGGGGACCGTCTTCGAATCGCTCACGCCCGGAATGTGCTTGTCGGGATGGAGCACGACGGCCGCCGCCACGACCGGTCCGGCAAGACACCCGCGCCCGACTTCATCAACCCCGGCGACGTACACAAACCCGACGCGGCGCAGCGCGTTTTCCAGCGTGCGCATCGCGGGGACTCGGATCATGTGCTCTCGTGGGTCTGGCCGACATACCCGACCTGTTACTGGCTCTTGCCGCTGTCTTTCATGCGGGCGGCCTTGCCCTTCAGATTACGCAGGTAATACAGCTTCGCGCGACGCACCTTGGCCGATCGCATGACTTCGACCTTCTGAATCGTCGGCGAGTGCAGCGGAAAGATGCGCTCGACACCCTGGCCGAACGACACCTTGCGCACCGTGAACGACGCGCGCGTCCCGCCGCGATGCAAGCCGATGACGACGCCTTCGAAGATCTGAATCCGCTCCTTGTCGCCCTCGCGGATCTTTACATGCACTCGAACGGTGTCGCCCGACTTCATCGCCGGCCGCTCCGTCAGCTGTGTTTGTTCCACCAGCTCAATCGCGCCCATGATGCCCCCAATCGAAATTGCAGAATCGCAGCATTGCAGGATTGCAGGAAGGAAAGGCCCTAAGCGCCTTCACTTCCAACCTTCCCTTTCTGCAATCCCGCCATCCTGCCATCCTGCAATTCCCGAAGTATGTGTTCTTCTTCTTCATCCAAACTCGCGCCGCGCAACAGGTCGGGCCGCCGGTCGAGCGTCCGGGTCAGCGCTTCCCGCTTCCGCCAGCGCCGAATCTCCGCATGGTTCCCGGACAACAGCACGTCGGGCACCTTCAGCGTCCCGGCGGACCTCTCCGCCGGGATCTCGGGATCCGGCCCACGTACCGCCAACTCAGCTGGCCGCGTGTACTGAGGGAAATCGAGCAGCCCCCGGCTGAACGAATCCTCCTCCACCGATCGCTCGTCACCGACCACGCCGGGCACGAGCCGCGCGATCGCGTCGATCATCACCAGCGCCGGCAGCTCGCCGCCGCTCAACACGTAATCGCCGATCGACAGCTCTTCGGTCACCCGGTCGCGCACGCGCTCGTCGACGCCCTCGTATCGCCCGCACACGAAGACGATGTGCGCCAGACGACTCAAGCGGTGCGCCTCGTCCTGGGAGAACCGCGTACCCTGCGGCGACGTGAGCACCACCGCCGCAGGCCGGCCGCGTTGGGCCTCGATCGCATCGAGCGCGCGGAAGATCGGCTCCGGCTTCAGCACCATCCCCGGTCCACCCCCGTACGGCACATCGTCGACGACGCGATGCCGGTCGGTGGTGAAATCGCGAAGGTCGTGCACTTTCACGTCGAGCGTACCACGGTCGATTGCCCGCCTGAGAATCCCCGACGCCAGTGGCTGCTCGACCATCGCCGGAAAAATCGTGACGATGTCGAACTTCATACCATCATGATCATTGGAACCACAAAGCTCACGAAGAACACAAAGAAGACATCAGCCTTTGTGGCCTTTGTGGCCTTCGTGATCTTTGTGGTTCACTTGTTCAACTCCAATAACCCCGCCGGTGGCTCGATCACAATCCGCTTCCCGTCCGCGTCGATCGACGTGCAAATCTCCGACGCGAGCGGGACCAAGATCTCCTCATCACCAGCCGCGACGACCAGCCGGCTCACCGCCGCGGTCCCTTCGACGGCCTTCACGATGCCTACTGCGTTCCCCGCAGTCGTTTCAACCCGGCACCCGACCAGATCGTGGCGGTAGAACGTTCCGGCCGGCAACCGCACGAGCCGTTCTGCCGGCACCCGCAGCTCGATGCCGGCCAGGGCCTCGGCCGCGTCGATGCTTTCGACGCCGACGACGGCGATGACTGGCCGTCCCCGGTGAAATCGTACGCGCGTGAGCGTCAGCGGCTCGATCGCCCCGCGGCGGTCGACGAACAACTCGGCGCCCGGGCAAAACCGTTCCTGCGGAAAATCGGTCTCGAGGTCGACGATGACCTCACCACGAAGGCCATGCGTTCGAGCGATCCGGCCGACGACCGCCATGTCGTCCCAATTCACGTCGGATTCCGCTAACGCGATCTTCCGTTGTGCGTAGCAGCGCTGAGGCACCACAAAGGACACCAAGGACACGAAGGTAAGGCCATTTAGGTTTCCTTTGTGTCCATCGTGTCCTTCGTGTTCCTCGGCGGCCGGAACGAAACGAGCTGCGCGCCTGAAATGCGCCCTAGGGCTTTCCGTCGCGAATCTCCAGCGTGACGGGCTTGCCCTCTTTCTCGCCCGCCGTCGAGGCCAGCGTGCGCAGCGCCGCCGCCGTGCGACCCTGCTTCCCAATCACCTTCCCGAGCTCGCCCGGAGCGACGTACAGCTCGACGAGCGTCGTGCCCTTGTGCTGCGATTCCCGGACCTGCACCTGATCGGGCTGGTCGGTCAGCGCGCGCGCCAGGACCTCGACGACGTCCCGGACGGCGCTCACAGACCCTCGGGTGTCGCCGATGTCGTGGCCGCCGGCGCGGCGGCCGTGGGCTTCGGCGTCAGATGACGCGCGATCAGCGTGCGCACGGAGTCCGACGGCTGCGCGCCCTTGCCGAGCCAATAGTCGATGCGCTCCTGGGTCACATCCACGATCGCCGGTTTCGAGCGCGGGTTGTAATGACCGAGGATTTCCACGAAGCTGCTGTCGCGGGCGGCGCGCGAATCGGCCACCACGACGCGGAAGAACGGACGCTTCTTGGAACCGGCCCGACGCAAACGGATCGCTAACATCGTCTACTCCTCCAATTTCACCCGCGTGAGCGCAACATCTCCATGGCGCGGCGGCGTGCCTTCTTGCCGCCGCCAGCCAGCCCGGCCATCCCGCCGAGCGACTTCAGCATCTTCTGCATCTGCACGAACTGCTTCAACAGCCGATTCACTTCTTCCACCGACGTGCCGCTGCCCTTGGCGATGCGCTTCCTGCGGCTGCCATTGATGATGTGCTGCTTGCGCCGTTCGTCGGGCGTCATCGAATTGATGATCGCCTCCACGCGCGACATCTGCTGCTCATCCGGCTTGTTCTCCGCGAGCGCCTTGATGTTGCCCATGCCGGGCAGCATCCCGACAATCTGCTCGAGCGGACCCATCTTCCGGATCGTCTTGAGCTGGTCGCGAAAGTCCTCGAGCGTGAACTCGCTGGACCGGATCTTCGCTTCGAGCCGCGCCGCGTCGTCGTGATCGATGGCCCCTTCGGCCTTTTCGATGAGCGACAGCACGTCGCCCATCCCCAGCACGCGCGACACGACGCGCTCGGGATGTAACAGCTCCAGATCCTCGAGACGTT
>JAHFUI010000164.1 GCA_023265175.1 Acidobacteriota bacterium | reverse complement strand
TAGCTAGCATGGCGTGGGGCGAGTCGCGGACCCGAGTCCTTCGCTGCGAATACCGGTCAGCCTAAACCTTTCGGAAATTCGGAGTATGAATCGTCGGACCGGCTCGGGGCCGTTCGCGAAGAAAACCCTCGGAGCGGGCCGTACACGCGACAGACGGAAAGACGTCCCGGAGGCGCCGAAATCCGCGTGGGGTGACGAAGCGGGTCGATCGCGCCGCGGAGCTGGGGCCCCACGGAGTTGCGCCGGATTTCGAAGAGCAGATCGACTAACCCGACCGGCCAGACTTGAGAGATCATGGCGTATGGCCAATCTGAAAGGCCGGCGAGTTGCGCTCCTCGAAGCTCGGATGAGCGAGGAAGCGGCGACGCTCGTGCGACGCCTCGGCGGAATTCCCTACCAGGTGCCGGCCGTCCGGGACATCGTGCATCCCGAGCAGGTTGGTCCCTTCATCGATACGTTGTCCTCCGGCGGCGTGACGGCGGCGATCTTTCTGACGGGCGTCGGCGTCACCGCGCTGTTGCGCGAGGCCGGGCGTCTCGATCGCCTGGACGAGGCGCTGGCCGCCCTGCGGCGCACAACGATCGTGTGCCGGGGTCCGAAACCGGTGGCCGTACTCAAACAGAACAGAGTGCCGGTGCACGTCCTGGCGGCGGAGCCCTACACGACGAAAGAGCTGCTCGATGCGCTGGCCGCCATCGATGTCAATGCGAAAGCCGTCGCACTCGTTCACTACGGCGAACCGAACGAGGCGCTCTCCGCCGCGCTTTCCGCTCGCGGCGCGCGGCTCGAACAACTGTTCCTCTACGAGTGGATGCTGCCCGCCGATGTCGGACCGCTGAAGCAGATGGTGCGGGATATGATCGACGGCGCTGTTGATGCCGTCGCGTTCACGAACCAGATCCAGGCGCGACATCTCTTCCGCGTCGCCGGCGATCTCGGATTGTCAGATCCGCTGGCCCGCGCGCTCAACGGCGACGTCATCGTCGCCGCGATCGGACCGGTCTGCGCGGAAGCGCTACAGGCGCTCGGGGTCACGCCCGACCTCATCCCGGCGCGGCCCAGGATGGCGCCGTTGATCACCGCACTCGCGGAATACTTCGACCTGACGGAAGGGCTGCCGTAGCGCGCGTTCGGGGGCGCGGAAGCCGTTCTGATAACATCAACGGCATGTGGAGGAAAACCGGACTGCTCGTGTGGGCGACGATCGCGGCGGCGACGGTCGCCCTTTCCGCCGGCCAGGACACCACTCGAGAAGCTGACAAGGGCGAGCAGATCCTGAACGCAAGCTGCATCGGCTGCCACGATTCGAGGCTGATCGACGTGCAAGCGCTCGACAAAGAGACGTGGACCACGATGGTCGATTCGATGGTGGCGAGAGGCTCGGAGGTCGCGAAGGACGATCTGCCGGTGCTGATTGATTATCTCGTCACGAACCACGGGCCGATGCCGGACGGCGCGGGAAAGAACATCGTGCTGAACGTCTGCACGATGTGTCACGACCTGAAGCGGGTGCGGCGGAATCTCGCGACGAGAGAGGAGTGGGAGCAGACGCTCGGCGCCATGCTCAACGAAGGCGCGCCGCTGTCGGATCAGGATTTCCCTGTCGTGTTGAACTATCTCGCGAAGAACTTCAAGCCGCAGGAATAGCGACCTACTTGTCCGAGGTTCGCTCTTTGCAGATCTCCACGATGCAGATGGACTCCACGACGCAGTTGGGCGGCGGCACGGGCAGTCCGCGCGCCGTCATCAGCTTGCGAATGAGCGTCGCGGTCTCCGGACGGTTGACGGCAGATTGGACGCCGACCCGGACCAGACCGTCGGCATAATCCAGCGCCTCCCACGTGTGTCCGGCCAGAAGCGAGCCGGCCTTGTCGCTGTCGCGACTCCCGTGATCCCGTGTCTCGAGCTTCGCGCCGCGATCCACCAGGAGCCGCACGACCTCGTTTCGGCCCTTCATCGCCGCGCCCATCAGCGGCGTGCGTCCGTCGGCGTTGGCCGCGTTCGGATCGAAACCGAGATCCAGCAGCATGCCGATCGCTTCCCGGTTGTCCTTCACCGAGTGCTCGTAGGTGACGCCCTCGACCCATCCGATGCCGGCGGCGGCCGTCAGCGCGGTATCGCTGTAATCGGTCGGGATTTTCGGATCGGCGCCGTACTCGAGCAGCAGCTTCATCAGCGCGAGGTCGCTCGACTGCGAGGCGCGCACGAACGGCGTGGCGCCCCGCTCGAAGAACCACTGCATGGTGAAAATCGTCCGGCTCAACGTGTTGTCCTTGGCGCGCGCGTTCGGGTCGGCGCCGTGGTCCAGCAGGATCTTGATGTAGTCCAGATGATCCATGTCCGGCTTCGGCACCGGATAATCGCCGCCCTCAATGTTGCGGTTATCGGTCGCGAGGTTTTGTCCTTGCGAATGCCGTACAAGTCCAGAACGCTCAACAGCACATTGCCCGTCGGGACCGTCTTTCGCTCGTAGGCCAGGTGACGGTTGCCTTTGAGCTGGCCGTTGGCGCCGCCGACCAGGATGTGCGGCACGTCGTAGTGCTGATGCTGATTCGAGTTGCCCATGTTGGTGCCGTAGAGGATCAGCGAATGATCGAGCATCGTGCCGTCGCCGTCCGGCATCGCCTTGAGCTTCTCCGCGAAGTACGCCAGCGTGGAGACGTGATATCGATTGAGGTCGGCATAACGGCGGATTTGCGCCGGATCGTCCTGGTGATGCGATCCGCCGTGGAAGCCGACGCTCGTGCCGCCCTGCGGGAAGAGATCGCTCTTCGGGAACGGATAGCTCCGGCTGGTCAAGTCGCGCGCGCCGAGCAGCGTGGCGACACGCGTGATGTCGGCGCGGAACGCCAGCGCCGTCAGCTCGAACTGCAGCTTGATGTGCTCATCGAATTGATCCGGCACGCCCGCTGGCTCGAGCAGCGTCGGATCCACGCTCGACGCCTTTGCCGCGAGCTGAATGCGCCGCTCGATCTCGCGAATGTCATGGAATACCATAACCGCAACAAAACGGGCGTGTTCAACCCTCAGATCCACGTGAATCGGCTGGATTGATTGAACGCGCCACCCCGAACGCGCACGTCACAGCCGTGTAGAATGACCTTGCAAAGACTGCGTCGCGCGGCAGGGCGACGCGGTACAGATTGCTCTGGGTCGTGCGCCGCCGGGACAACTGCGAAGATGAGTCAAGGGGAACGCTCGTGACGGTCGCTACGGGCCTCTTCCATCCGTGGAGCATCGCATTCGTCGAGGCCAACACTATCCAACTTACCAGCTGAACTAACTCAAGGGGGACTTCACATGACCATCCATCGACGCGATCTCCTCGCCGGGATGACAGGCGTTGCCGTCGCCGGCTTCGCGGCAAGCGAGTCCACCGTGCAGGCGCAAGACCGCGGACCCGGCCGGCGCGTCAGGAAAGTCGCCACCGAAGAGGCGTGCTGCATCCCTGAGATCGCCGAACGCTACGCGCAGCTGTCCCGCAGCCTCTGGGAGAACCTCGATTTCAAGCTCGTGGGCGGCATTTACAACGCGCCGCCCCGTACGCCGAGCCCGCTGTTGCCGCAGTTGCTCGATATCGACGCCGGCCGCCTCGCCGTCATGGACGCGAACCGCGTCGACGTGCATCTGCTGTCGCAGACCGCGCCGGGTGTGCAGCTCTTCGATGCCGACTCGGCGACGGCGCTCGCTGCGCTCGCCAACGATCGAATTGCCGCTGCCGTGCGCAAGCATCCGACGCGGTTCGCCGGCCTCGCCACCTTCGCGCCGCAGGATCCAAAGCGTGCCGTCGTCGAAATGGAACGCGCGATCAAGACACTCAAGCTCAACGGTTTCATCGTCAATTCGCATACCAACAACGAGTATCTCGATCAGCAGAAGTACTGGCCGATCCTGGAGGCCGCCGAAGCGCTCGGCGCACCGATCTACATCCATCCTCGCGCCCCCTCAGACGGCATGGCGGCGCCGTTTCGGGATTATCGGCTCGACGCCGCGGTGTGGGGCTACGGCATGGAAACCAGCACGCACGCCGTGCGGCTGATCTTCAGCGGCGTGTTCGATCGTTTTCCGAATCTCACGATCGTGCTCGGCCATATGGGTGAGGCCGTGCAGTTCTGGCTCTGGCGGCTCGACTTTATGGGCAACCCGAACCGTGGACGCACCCCGCAGAAGTTGTTGCCAAGCGAATACTTCAAGAAGAACTTCGCGATCACGACGAGCGGTGTCGAAGATTCACTTGCGTTGCGCTATTCCATCGACAAGCTCGGCATCGACAATGTCATGTGGGCGATCGACTATCCGTATCAGCCGACCGCTCCGGCCGTGCAGTGGATCGATTCGGCGCCGGTGAGCGACGAAGAGCGCGAGAAGCTCTGTCACCGCAACGCGGAACGGATCTTCAAGATCGCCGTGACCTAGGAGCCCGTCCGAGTAATGACCGAAACGGGCTCCTAGTAGGCGCGCTACGCGCGCGTTCCTTCCAAATCATTGCCCTTTTTGCCGGCGAAGCCGGCCTACTAGGAGCGTGTTCCGGTTTCTCAGACACGCTACTGGGCTAACGACTATTTCGTGCAGTCGCCCAGCCGCTTGCCGGTGTAGAAGCGCTTCACCGGCTGACCCACGCCGTTCATACTTTGTATGGTCATGCGGCCGGTGTACGTCTCTCCGGCGTAGACGAACTCGCCGGTGCCGGTTACGCGGTCTTTTTCGCACGTCATCGACCAGGTGACTTTGTTCCCGTCGACTTTGTAGTTGCTCACCTTGCACTCGGTCGAATACGCATCGCTATCGCTCCGAGGTATCGCCTTCGAGGGATCGGCGGCTTCTTCTTTGGTGACGCATTGCGTCAGCGTCTGCACCGCCAGCGACGCACCGAACATCTTCCTCTCCCCCGATGTTTGCATCGTCACCTGCACTTCCCATTTGCCGTCGCGACGCGAGCCTTGAGCAAACAGCGACGCGGACAACGCCAGCAAGGCAGCGACGATCAGTGAACGACGCCCATTCATCGAAAACATCTCCTCGATAGTACCGCAGTCGTCGCGGCATCTTGACAATAACATTCCCGTCCGGCGGCGCGCAAATATGATCCCGGACGTGCAGATAGGACGCATGAGCGGGGTCTCGCCCTTCAGCCTGGTGCACGACCGTGACCGCGCGGTGCGCGTCGTGATCGATCGCGAGTTGACAGGCGTCGATCGCGTGCCGCCAGTGTGCCGGGCCGGCTCGGAGGGATGCGGCCGCGAAAGCGGCGCGAGCGATCCGGCTCGCGCCGGCTGCCGCTATCGTTTTGGCCAGATGCCGTATCGGCCCGCGGACAGAATCCCATTGGGGTCCAACGCATTCTTGAGCGTGGCATGGACCCGAGAGAGCGCGTTGTTGTTGAAGGAATAGGTAGACAGCGCCAAGTCCATGAAGCCTGCGTGCGAACGATACTGGCCCCAACCGTGCTGTGCCGTGACTTTGACCGCGCGTTCGTAGGCCGCCCGCGCCCGGCGGTTCGCTTCCCGGTTCGAGCGCGTGGTGGGAAACGACGAGATGAGTATGAATGTCCGCAGGTGAAACGAGCTGACAATGCCCAATCGCGCCCCGACGCCTCCTTCTGTAAATGTACGGCCGATCACCTTCAGCGCCTCGAGCACCGAGCCGCCCGTCATCGGCACGACGACGGAGAAGTCCATGTGGCCATCGGCCGGCACGGGACTGTCCGGGTTACGGCCCGCGAAATTAACCAGGCTCGGAATCCCGAGTATTCCCTTGTCGGGCGCTTCCTCGCGCTGTTTGGCGGTCATCGGGAAACGGTAGGTAGGGCCGTCTTCGAATTGCACCCCCTGGATCACGGAGTATCGCCGTCGCACGTACTCCCAGCGCGCATCGACGATCGGTTCAGGTCCGTAGAACGTAAAACGGACGCTCCAGAAATCACGATTCTTTCGCCGCGCATAGTCATCCCAATCCGCAGCCGCGCCGCCGTCCGGCCGCGAGGCCAGCGCCTCGAGCTCCGCGTCGCGCGGGCCGTTGAGCACCGGGCTCGTGAGCGCGAACTGCGAGTCGACCACGCCCGAATAAGCCAGATTGGTCATGATGTCGACCATCTGCATGACATCGTCATGCCGCGGTGCCGTGACGCGCAAGGCGCGTACGACTTCAGGTTCGGGCAACAACCAGATGCCCATCTTCGTCACCACGCCGAGATTCGACTGGGAGAAGATGCCGTCCAGGTGCGGTCCGATGCCAAACTTGAATTGTTGCCAGGTCTGCGCACCCGGGAGCGCCCCCATGCCGGTTCGGAGCACTTCACCGTCGGCGAGCACCACTTCCATGCCGCACTGCGTGCTGAAGTGATCTCGCAACGGGGTCACCCCGCCCCCGTGATCGAGGGCGTTGCCGAGCGGGCTGCCCCAGCCCGGCGTCGGCACGTCAATCATGAGCTTGAGTCCCCGGTCCTGGATGTAACGATAGAGGTCGAAATAGCTGACCCCGGGCTCGACGAGCGCGTAGGCGTTCTGCTCGCTCACCTGCAAGACCCGGTTCATGCGCTTCAGATCGAGGACGACGCTTCCGGACAAGACGGGCGCTGAGCCGCCATAAGCGAGATTCCTGCCGGTCGAGATCGAGTACAGCGGAATCCGGTAGCGGTTCGCAATCCGCACGGCCTGCTGCACCTGGGCGACGGTGTCCGGTGCAACCGCTGCAGACGCAGTCCGCTCTTCTTCCTCGCCCCAGAAGGGCGAGTACGCGTCACGATACAGCGCGAGGTCCTCGGCGCTCGTAAACACCCATTCCTTGCCTACCGCGTCTTCGAACTGCCGAATCGCATCGGAGAACTCTTGTTGGCCCACGCCAGGTGGTCGTGTCATGATGGCCTCCCCATCGGAACTCCAAACTCTCCGCCCCGGCCTACGCTCTATCGACCGGAGCGATGACCCATGAAACCAGCGGCAGCCCGTACGCATCGCCCGCGCGCGTGCCGGCGGTCAACTCCCGAGCGCCTGACGTCTGGCCCTGCCCACAGTGAATGGCCAAGTCCGCCATCGATGCGCCCCAGCCCGGCCCATCGTCGAGTGAGTCTTCGACGCGCCGCAGCAGCCGTTGCGGCGCGCGGACTTGGTGCTCGATGGCGCCGTTTGGTCCGCGCCGATGGGTCGCTCGGAACACCACTCGCATCCTGTGGTCCCAGGCCAGTTGCTCGAGACAAAACAACGCCTCCGGCGCCGTCAGACCGGCAATCGCGACGGGACTCCGGCGCCACCGAAGCGCCAGGTCGTTGAACCACACGCCGGTGATGTCTCGCTCGATCGCATGAATAGCCACGCCGCGGCGCTGCATTTGCGCAGCGAATTCCACAGCGGGAGCGTATGCCGTGTCGTAGATGGCTTTATACAACAGCGGCAGATGCGCCGGCTCTTCCGCCGGCGCGCGCGTCACGGAAGATCGTCCGACCGTCGCCATCAGACCGGGCCAAACGGCAGCCCCGATTCCAATCCCCAAGAACTGTCTACGGTTTGTCATGGCTTCACCCGCCTGCGCGTGAGATAGGCCGCTATCGCCTCGAGATCCGCGTCCGAGACCTCGGTCTTGCGGAAATACGGCATGATCGACGAGCCGTTTCGCACAACAAACCGGAGCAGCTGCGGTGTGAGGTCGACGCGCTCCTGCAGCACGGCCGGGCGTGAGCCGTCCTTGTACTTCAAGGTGAGCGCGGCGGTTCCGGGCATTCCCGCAGCGTGGCAGGTCGCACACCAGTACTCGTACGTGCCCCTGCCCTTCTCGTTGAGCGCTGTGTCCGGAGTCTGACCTCGCGGCGCCGCCACCGCGAGCCCTGCGCACAGCAGCATCGGAACCACCAGTGCCGCACGCGACGCGATTCCCATGATCTTCATATCGATGCTCCCTGAGATGCGTCGGCCAGATGCAGACGTGAGTCGCCTGCCCGTTCAGACCAATGTCGTTGCGATGCTCCGTTTCGAGAATGGCGCTCATCATGAACGCTGCATCACAGGGCTGTCAAGGCTCATCAGACACGGAGTGGCCGCAATCGATGGTCTCATCGCCGCCGCCCTCAGGGGTGGATGGCAGCTTCTGCGGGGCTGACTCCCCACCGCTGACTCCCCACCACTTGGCAGAATTCCGCGCGCGTGGTACATCCCTCATTGGACACTTGATGAAATTGGTGAATACCGAGCGGACGACCCTGTGGGATGCATACCGCCGAACAACCTACGTCGCGCACACAGGGAAAGACGATATTCGGATCAATCCGGACTGCCTGAGCTCAGAGCTCGACGTGCTGCTGAACGAGCGGGGCGTTTGTGAATGGGCGTACGTGACGGCGTACAACCCGCAATCCAGGCGCCTCTCCGAGAACGACAACGCTAAACGCCAACTGGAACTGATCAAAGCGGTTCGGAACCGAGGCCTGACGTTTTTCGAAGGCGACGCCGTCGCTGACGACGGAGCGTGGCCCGCCGAGCCGAGCCTCTTGATTCTGGGGATCCGCTCAGACGATGCTCTGGCGCTCGGGCGACAATTCGGTCAACTCGCGGTCGTCGTCGGCCGCACTGGTGAGCCAGCCCGACTCGTCGTGTGTTCGGGGGTCAGATCTTGATTTTTGCGTCGATTCATCGGACCGCAAAAATCAAGATCTGACCCCCGACGGATTCACGCGGTGCGGCGGTCGGCCGTCCGCCATCTGCGCCAGCGCGCGGATATGCGCCGGCGTCGTGCCGCAGCAGCCGCCGACAATGTTCAGCCACCCATGCCGGACGAATGTGTCGAGTTGCCTGGCGAGCGAATCGGGCGTTTCCGGGTACTGGCCCTCTTCGTTCGGCAATCCCGCGTTTGGATGGCAGGAAATGCGCGTCGTGGCCAACTGCGCGAGCGTGCGAATGTGATCCGACATGAGGTCCGGACCGGTCGCGCAGTTCAGTCCGATCGACAGCAGGTCCCCGTGGCTGACCGACGCGTAAAACGCCTCCACGGTCTGCCCGGCGAGCATCGTCCCCGAGCGCCCGATGGTGGCCGAGATCATCAGCGGAATGCGTATTCCGAGGTCACGCTCCAGCGTCCGGATCGCGAGCAGCCCCGCTTTCACGTTGCGCGTATCGACGGCCGTCTCGATGAGGAGTAGATCGACCCCGCCTTCCACCAGCGCTCTCGCCTGGACGGAGTAGCTGTCGCGCAACTGTCCAAACGTGACATCGCCGCGGAGCGTGATCGACTTCGTCGTGGGCCCGAGCGCCCCGGCGACAAACCGGGGCTTCGACGGGGTCGAGAATTCGTCCGCGGCCTGGCGCGCCAGTCTCGCCGCCGTGAGATTCAGCTCGTGGGATTTTCCCTCGAGGCCGAACCTGGCGAGCACGATCGACGATCCCTGAAAACTGTTGGTCTCGACGATGTCGGCGCCTGCATCGAGATAGGCGCGGTGAACACCGAGAACCCATTCCGGATGGGTGTGGCACAGGTGCTCGTTGCAGCCTTCCAGATCGGCACCGCCGTAGTCGGCCGCGGTCGGATGATGGGCCTGCAGCATGGTGCCCATCGCTCCGTCGAGAATGAGGATGCGGGCAGCCAGGGCGTCGTCGAGCTGCTGCCGGCGAACCGGGTTCATTGAGTGAGAAGGCTTGCTTGCCACGAAAACACGAAAACACGAAACAAACTATCGTATTTCCTTTTCGTGCTTTCGTGCTTTCGTGGCCGGGATGTTAACGAGCAGCGAGCCGACTCGTCAGGCCGGCACAGGCGCGCCGGCCACGGCGGCCGTGAAGTACGTGCAGTCCGGATGGTGGAACACGAGCGCGCTCACGCTCGCCTCGGGATCCATCATCATGCCTTCCGTGAGGCAGACGCCAATCTCCTCCGGCTGGAGCAGTTTC
>JAHFUI010000163.1 GCA_023265175.1 Acidobacteriota bacterium | reverse complement strand
CCTCGTGCGCATGGCCATTCTCCCAGCGAAAGCACACCCGATACTGCTCGTTGATCCGAACGCTGTGTTGACCGGCGCGGTCGCCCGAGAGCCGCTCAAGACGGTTGCCCGGCGGCACGGCGAGTTCGCGAAGGTCTCGCACCCGATTGAGCTGAGTGAGCTTGCGACGCGCTACCCGCCACAACGCAGGCGGGCAAGCTACCCGAGCACGTCGACTCTCAACCCCGTCGAAGATGTCCTCGGTGGCCCGATCGACAAACGATCGTATCACGGGATATATTATATCGGATGCCGTTATAATGCGTGAACTGGCCTGATGAGCGTCGCGGTCGCATCCAGGGCCAGCGCACCGCTGAAATCTCTCGCCCAGAGCGCAACCGATCGTCCGTCCTCGGCCGGACGGCCGCACAGGAAGAACGAACTCGTGTCGAACAGCGCTTTGCGCGCGCGGAACGAAAACCCGGTCACGTCCGCGCGAGGCAGGTTGCGCGTGACCAGGTCGGCCAGCAGCGTGGCGATCAACGGCGCGTGCACGACGAGGCCCGGATAGCCCTGAGCCTCGGTCGCGAACCGCCGATCGTAATGAGGTCGGAAGGCGTTGAATGTCAGCGCCGAGTAGCGAAAGAGCAGCACCTCGTCGGGATGAACCTCACGCGTCCACGCCGGATCGTCCGGCGCGGGCTCCACGGCCGGCGGCGGGTCGTCCGCCCCGGGATTCCCGCGATAGACGATGTCCTGATCTTCGGTCAGCGCCAAGCGTCCCTCAGTGCTGATCTCGTGACGCAGCCGCACGAACACCAGAGGGCCCGTCCGTCCGTCTTTCCTGCTGACATCGGCGATGCGCGACACGCGCGCGATCGGGTCGCCGACACGCAGCGGATGCAGCATCTCGATGCGGCCGCCCGCAAACATGCGCCGCGGCAGCGGCACCGGCGGAAGAAATCCGCCGAGGCGCGCGTGCCCATCGACGCCGAGCTCGGACTGCCGGTGCGCCGGCAGGAAGTAAAGCCAGTGCCAGAGAATCGGAAGCGGATCTCCATGCCGGGGAACCGGATCGTCACGATCCAGCGTGGCCGACAACGCGGCGACCGGCGCGGCCGCCACGGTGCCCACGCCCGATTCGGAGCGTCCAATCCATTCGCGCAGCCGATCGATCCCGCTGTCACTGGACATCGTGCTTCCAGCCAAGGCGTTGTGCTCGATCATATATCGAAGACCGGCGGCATCAACGGTGTTGCACGGCATTTGTCCCCGGTTACATTTTTGAGGACAATAGTCCCTCATGAGACTTCGCGCTTGCCTGTTGCCTGTCGTCTTTTTCCTTGTGTGTGTGCCGGCGCACGCGCAGGTGAATTTGTCGGGCGTGTGGAACAACCTCAATATTCTGCACGAGGACTGGCCCGATCGCCTGTTCGGTCCGGAGCTTGGCGACTACGCAGGCCTGCCGGTCACCGACGCGTTACGGCTCCGTGCCGACACGTGGGACGCGTCGCTGATCACGCTGCCCGAGTACCAGTGCCGCGTGCACCCGTCGGATTATGTGCCAAGCTTCGCCGGGATGCGCATCTGGGAAGAGCGCGATTCGGCGTCGCAGCAGCTCATCGCGATCCACACGCACCACTTTGCGTGGGGCACGGAACGCAGCATC
Source organism: Acidobacteriota bacterium (assembly GCA_023265175.1). Lineage (GTDB taxonomy): Bacteria > Acidobacteriota > Vicinamibacteria > Vicinamibacterales > CAVVIG01 > JAHFUI01. Next base: position 8,257 of record JAHFUI010000163.1, on the reverse strand, counting down.
TGGATGGATGGACGTCCCCATCCGCCCGACTACGCGCTGCACACCGCGATGGGCTTCTCGACCGGCACATGGGACAAGGACATCCTGACGGTCACGACGACCCATCTCAAAGAAGGCTGGGTGCGACGCAACGGCCTCGCGCGCAGCGACCGGGCCACCGTCACGGAGCATTTCATCCGGCACGATGACCACATGACGCTCGTCACCATCGTCACCGACCCGGCGTACTACACCGAGCCGGTCATCCGCAGCCGCGATTACGAGTACGAGGTGGCGGGCGAGATCGGGCCGTATCCGTGCGAGCCGGTCGAGGAAGTGATCCGGCCGAAAGGCGAGATCCCGCACCACCTGCCGGGCACCAACCCGTTCCTCGGTGCCTACGCGGCCGCGCACGGCGTGCCTCCTGAAGCGGCCAGAGGCGGTGCCGAGACGATGTATCCCGAGTACCGGAAGAAGATCCGCGGGGCCCAGAAATGACAACCACAACGATCACAAAGGCCACAAAGCTTGGTGCTCTTCGTGCCCTTTGTGGTTCCATGATTCTGGCGTTGGGGCTCGCCACGTCGGCGCAGCAGTCCGGCCGCGAAGGCGGGCAGACGCCGAATTTCGATGCCGTCGAGATCACGGTGCTGCCTGCGCAGGGCAACGTCTACATGCTCGTCGGCGCAGGCGGCGCAGGGGGCGCAGGCGGCAACGTCACGCTGCAGATCGGGAAAGACGGTGTGCTGCTCGTCGATACGCAGTACGCGCCGCTCTCCGGCAAGATTCTCGCGGCGATCCGCACGCTCTCGACCGAACCAATCCGCTACATCATCAACACGCACGTGCATCCCGATCACACCGGCGGGAACGAGAACATCCGCAAGGCCGGCAGCACGATTGCCGGCGGGAACGTCTCGCTGGACATCCAGGACGCCGCGCAGGGCGCGCAGATCATCGCGCACGACAACGTCCTCAAGCGGATGAGCGCCCGGACCGTTCAACCGCCAATCCCGGCGGCGGCCTGGCCCACCAGCACGTTCGTCGGCGACGACAAGAAGCTGTTCTTCAACGGCGAGGGGATCCACATCATCCATCAGCCGGTCGCCCATACCGACGGCGACAGCATCGTCTTTTTCCGCCGGTCGGATGTGATCAGCACCGGCGACATCTTCACGACCACGAACTATCCGGTCGTCGATCTGGCGGCGGGCGGAACGATCAACGGCGTCATCGACGGCCTGAACAAGATCATCGACCTGATCATTCCCGTGTACGGGCAGGAAGGCGGCACGCTCGTCATTCCCGGCCACGGACGCCTGTGCGACATGGGCGACGTGATCAACTACCGCGAGATGGCGACGATCGTCCGCGACCGCGTGCAGGACATGGTCAACAAAGGGATGACGCTCGAACAGGTGAAGACCGCGCGGCCCACGCGCGATTACGACCCGCTGTACGGCGCCACGACCGGTTTCTGGACGACAGACATGTTCGTCGAGGCGGTCTTCAAGACGCTGCGCGCGAAGAGATAGATACCATGAACTCCACGGCTACCGTCGTGACGGCACTTTCGCTGGCGCTCTCGATTCATCTTCAGGCGCAGGGTCGCGGCGCGCCGACCGCGCCAAAGACGCCCAAGGATGCCGCGCCGATCGACTTGACCGGCTACTGGGTGTCGATTGTCAGCGAGGATTGGCGCTTCCGCATGGTGACGGCTCCGAAAGGCGATTACCCGGACGTCCCGCTCAATGCCGAAGGGAAGAAGATCGCCGACTCGTGGGACCCGGCGAAGGACGAAGCGTCCGCCGACCACTGCAAAGCCTATGGCGCGCCGAACATCATGCGCGTGCCTGGCCGCCTGCACATCACGTGGGCGGACGATGCCGCGTTGAAGATCGAAACGGATGCTGGACGGCAAGTCCGACTGCTCAGGTTCAACCTGCCGGCCGCGCCGGCCGGACGGCCGCAGCGGCAAGGGTACTCAACCGCGCAATGGGAAGGACGCGGGGCGTTGAAGGTCGTCACCACCGGACTTCTGCCGGGCTACCTGCAGAGCAACGGGGCCCCGCACAGCGGGAAGGCGGTGATGACCGAGCACTTCGATGTCGTCAAGGAATCTGGCGGCGATCAATGGCTGATCGTGGACGCCATTGTCGAGGACCCGCAGTATTTGACGCGATCGTTCATCAGAAGCACCCATTTCAGAAAACAGCCCGATGCATCGGGCTGGGACCCGGCGCCATGCCTGGTGAGATAGTTAATCTAGTCATCTGGTCATCTGGTTATCTCGTTATTGATTGGAAGATTGATCAAGTCAATAACCAGATAACCCAAATAACCAGATAACCAGATAACCCAAATAACCAGATAACCAGATAACCAGATGATGTTAGTTCCCCGCGGGTATCGATGACTTTGCCTTGATCGTCCGGACCATCTGGGCAAACGGCTCGATCTGGCCGTGAACCGGAACATCCTTGTCGACGCGCAGCTTGCGGTGCTCGATGTTCCAGAGCACGTTCTCGCCCCATAGGTGCTGCTGCCAGGTTGAGTCGTAGAGATCGGCCTGCACCAGGATCCGATCGCGCGGCACGTAGGCGAACAGGTTCGTGCCTTCGCGCGGGTTGTCGAGCAGGTGATACAGGTGCACCTCCATCGACGTGTCTTTCAGCGTGAGCTCGTCGTCCACCAACTCCATCTTGAGCGGCTTGGGGTTCTTTGCCAGCGCGTCTGGCGCGATGACGTGCTTGCGGGCGATGAGATCCTTGAAGAAGGCCTCGTTGGCGCGCTGCGTGATGATCGTGAGCCCCTCGGCCACCGCAACGCGCAGGCCGCCGGAGTGATCGAAATGATGATGCGAGACAATCGCCTGCGCCAGCGGCTTCTGGCTGAGCGTCCGGGCCTTGTCGATGACCGCCTTCGACCGCGCTTCATTCACCGGCACCTCGAACAGCGTGAGATGGTCGTCGAACTCAAACACCACGCTGCGATGGTTGCCTGAACCCGCCAGCCACCAGATGCCCTTGCCGACCGGTTCGGCCGTCACGCTGACGGCGGCCGGCGCCGGGGCCGCAGCGCTCTTGACCGCCTCGGGCGCCGCGAGATCGCCGGCGTCGGCGTCCACCGTGTTCTTCGCGACCTGCATATCGAACTGCAGATACTTGTCCATCTTCGTCGTCAGACGCTTCGGCAGCTTCAGCCCGTTCACCTCTTCGTACCCGGAGAAGGTCGTCTCGATGGCGACGTCACCCATGTTCGCGTTGTCGCTCATGGACCTCACGCGCGACGGGAGCTTCGTCGCGGCGTCGACGGCGAGCGTCAGCGTATCGCCCTTGGCGGTTGTGACGTCAACGAGCTGTTCCTGGCCCTGCTGACGCAGATTGGCGACCTTCGCCGCGGGGTCCAGTGCCGCGCGCACGATTGTGATCGGGTGGTGCAGCAGCTCGATCCGGCGATCGTGCGCCGCTACGTCGCCGGCCCGAGTCGCCTTGCCGTCCGGCCCGACGTTGTACGCGACATCGCCGTCCAGGCCCTGGTTCTGCCGCTGCACCGTGGCATTCGCGAACAGGAACTGCGCGGTACGCACCTGTTGCACGCGCGTGCGCCGGTTGGCGAGATCGATCGTGCGCTTGAACTGCGTCACCTTCCAGACGGGCAGCTCGCCGTCTGGCATCGTGTTTTGTCCGACGTTGGGCGCCGACCCTTCCCCTTCGATGACCAGGGTCTTCGCCGATTGCATGCGATCCTTGCCGCCCAGTGCGGCCGCTGCATCGTCGACGACCTGCATCTCGGGTGGCACCTGCGCGCACCCGCCCGCGAGAACCATCGCGAGAATGGCCCAGAGGCTCTTTCTCATGACACAGCTCCTGTTCTTCGAGTGCCGAGAGTATACCCCCGGCGGGTCCGAAAGGACGCGGCGCTATAATCCGGCCGAATGGGCAGGCAAAGTCGGAGAGAGCGAAGGACCGGCGACAAAGCGGCCGGGACGTCGCCGGCGCCTGTCAACAACAGGCGGACCCGGGTGCTGCAAGCGACGGCGGCGGCGGTCGTTCTCTGCATCGCGCTCGTCCTGCTCGTCCGCCGTTCGCCGACTGGAACGTCGAACGATCCGACCCGCGGGACGGGATTCACGCAGGTCGGCCGCGACGGGTCGGTGTTCACGGTTTCGGTCCCCCGCTCCAAAGCCTCCGACGAGGAGTACTTGATGAAGGTGGCGGAGCGGCTGTCGTCCCAGGAAATCACGGCGGGCGGCTCCGGACAGATCAGCGCCATGATCTGGCCCGATGATGTGCCGGTGCCCAAGGTGCCGCCGGCGACCGAATTGGACGGGTCGATGAAGACGCAGGCCGCCGGCGTCTTCATCAATCCCAAACTCAACATCAAGCATCTCATCCGATTCCGCAACGGCGAAACGGTTGGGGAAAAGGATTTCGGCGCCCGCCCGTAGTGTCCGGCTTTACCAGGACTCTTATGTGCTGGACCGGAGTAGACTGTGCCGGTGGGTGTTCTTCGCCGCCTGATCGCGCGGTCACCGCGGATCGTCACGATCGCGGTCCTGCTTGTCGTCGTCGGTCTCGCCGGATCGGCCGCGGCGCAACGCGGCCGCCGGGGCTTCTTCAACATGCGGGTCCCGCCGAACCCGCCCTACGACGGCGCCTTCATGTTCTGCCGGATCATGTTCCAGCAGAACCCGAACGGCGACGGCGGCGGCTGGTCGGTCGATTACCCGCGCGCCGACATCAACCTCACCTATCGGCTCTCGGAACTGACGACGACGGCGGTGAGCAAGGACGGCCACGGTGGCTTCAACCACATGGCCCTGCGGCTGACCGACGATGTGCTCTACAAGTGTCCCTTCATCATGATGACCGAAGTGGGCGCGGCGTACTTCAACACGGAGGAGGCGGCTCACCTGCGCGACTATCTCCTGAAGGGCGGGTTCTTGTGGGCCGATGATTTCTGGGGCGAATACGCATGGCGCGTTTGGCAGGGTGAGATCGCGAAGGCGTTGCCGGAGTATCAGATCGTCGACATTCCGCTCGCGCACTCGCTGTTCCACATGTTGTATCAGGTCGACCGCGTCCCGCAGATTCCATCGATCAACGCCTGGTTCTCGCTCGGCGGCGGAACCTCGGAGCGAGGCGCCGACAGCGCCGTACCGCACGCTCGCGCGATCTTCGACGACAAAGGCAACATCATGGTGTTGATCACGCACAACACCGATTTCGGCGACGCCTTCGAGCGGGAAGGCGACAACCGCGCCTACTTCGAGCGTTTCGCGGGCGTCGGCTACGCGTTCGGCATCAACGCGCTCGTCTACGCGATGACACACTAATGTCTATCGACAGCTACTGATGGCTGTCATCGGTCCCAGTTCCGATCGCAGGCCGACCGCGGCATCGCCTGAGGGGGTCCGCACCGATCGGATGAACGTGCTCGTGCCGTCGATCGGCAGCTCCGAGACGTTCGCGCAGAAGTCCGGCCAGATGCCGTCCCGGAGCAGATACTCCTCGACGTTCGACAGGTAGAACACGGAGACGACCCCGCCCTTCTGTTTCAAGTAGGCGCCGACGCGCCGAATCGCCTTGGCGCCCGCAAAATCGCCGACCACCGGCACGATCAGGTTGCGGCTTTCGAGATTTTTCACGAACGCGAACGTCTCTTCAGCCGCCAGGAAGCCGCGCGCCTGGCCGGCCTCGTCGGTCGCCGCCATCAGCGCCGCATACGTGGGCTGGACGGTGCTGCCGATCAGGCCGAACGGCGAGTACTGAATGCTCGGACCGAACATGAAGAAGGCGCGGTAGACGTACTCGATGCTTCGCAGATCATCGTCAGAGAGATCGAATCCGTGTTTCGTGAACAGCTGGTTGCGAATCGCGGCCATGTTCTGGATGTAGAGCCGCTCGTTCGTGGCGGCCGTCGCGTAGGCGTCGAAGATGTCGCTCGCCGTCGACCTGGCGCTCAATCCGGCCGGACGCGATTTCGAAAACAGGAGGGAGACGAACTCGGCGCGGTCGGCGGACAGCTCAAACAACGCTTTATACAAAAGTTGAAGATCCAGGTTCCCGCGCCGGATGTCGACGATGAACGCGATGGTCGGCCTGAGCGCCGCGATGTAGGTGAAGTTCTGTTCCGGGCCGACGCCGATATACGCCCTCCCCGCCTTCGCTGCGCGCGTCAACTGCGGGATCACGTACTGAAACTGCAGCTCGTTCGACAACAGGTTGTCGGACCGGAAGCTGCCGTTCGGCTCTGAGAGGTCTTCGATCAACTTCCAGAACTCGCGATCGCTCAGTCGAGCGGGGACCGTGTCGGCGGCTGCGCTGACGCCGGGAGACGGGACCCGCGCGCCCGACACGAGCGCGACGAACACGAGCGTGGCAAAGAGCCGGGAGCGGCGAGGCAGCACGCGGAGAGATTCTAACGCACGCGGAACGCAGTCCCCGTGACGACTGGCGACTGGAGACGGGAGGCTACGGAACGTAAGCTCACTGGCGCAAAAACGCGACCAATGCCGGATGCACGACGTCCGGCTGCTCCCACTGCGGCAGGTGTCCGGCCCCTTCGACCGGCACCAGGCGCGCGCGCGGCATCGCCAGTAGCAGCGACGCGCTGAACTCGATCGGGACCGCGGTGTCCTGCTTGCCCCAGAACGCGATCACCGATCGCGGATGTACGCCGACGCGCTTCAGCTCCGGCTCCTGATCCACGTCCGCGTTGCTCACCATCGTCGACCGCTGCGCGCGCCGGAAGCCGCGATACTGGATCTGCGCCCGGTATCGATCGGGCCAATCGGGAAACCGCTCGGGATGCAGGAAATCGCCCAACTGCTCGCCGGCCCAAGAGCGCTCGTTGAACACGGCCGTCAGGAAATTCCACAGCACGGGCATCTGTTCGAGAGACGGAACGGCGTGCGGCGCGCGGAACGACGGATCGACGTAGACGAGCGATCGCACACGAGCGGGATATCGATCGGCAAACGTGGTCACCACCGACCCGCCGAACGACAGGCCGGCGAGATCGATCGGCTGCGTGATGCGCAGCGCGTCGAGCAAGTCCACCAGTTGACGGACGTAGACGTCCTGCGTGTAGGCGATATCCGGCCGATCGGAGTAGCCGCGGCCGTAGTAGTCGTAGCGGAGCACGCGGAATCCGGCCTGCACGAGCGCGGTGAACGTGGGATCCCAGATGTAATACGGCACGCTGACGCCGGCGACGAGGACCACCACGCGGCCATCCGCCGGTCCGCCGATCTCGTAGTGGGTGTACCCGTCGCTCAGGTGCACGAACTGTCCCGGCGCCGCGGCTCGTACGGTGGGGTCGATGTCACGCCGCTCCGGATCGGCGACCACGTACAGGCCGGCGACCGCTGACGCGATCAGCGCCAGAGACAGCGCGATCTTGATCCAGGGGCGCAGCTAGCTCGCCTTCTCTCGCGTGAACACCTGCGTGCTGCTGTATTCGTTGCCGCCGTTGGTGCCACTCGTCGTGATCGTCAGCGTCTGTCCGTCGGGAGAAACCGTTCTCGTCGACGTCTCCACCACCATCCCGTTGACTTTGCCGGTGCGTTCGATCGTCCTGGGGTTGATCCGTTTCAGCGAGACGGTCCACAGAAACGAATTCGAGATCGTGACGTCCTTCTCGTCGTACTTGGCGGTGTATTCGACGAGGTCGGTGCTGCCGGCGGCGACGACCGTCTCAGTGATTTGTTTGATCTTGCCGTCGGGGGTCAGCTCGAAGATCGTCCGGCGTTTCTCCGGCACATTGGCGCTGAATTCAGATTTCGCGCGGTCCAAGACCCACGAGCCGATGAACGGGTCGTCTTTCGCCTGCGCGAACAGCGCGTGAGGGTCGACAAAGAACAACGCAGCCACCACGGCTGCCAAGCCTAATCGGCGCGCGTGCTTGTGCATGAATCCTCTCCTGTCTCTGGAACTTGCGCCGCATGATACTGCAAGAATTGACATGCCTGGTAATATTCCGGCCATATGCCGACCACACACACCGCTTCGACCGATCCGCGCCTGATGAATCTCTACGAGCGCTACGTCGGCAGCCGCATCAGCCGCCGCGGCTTCATCCGCGGCGCGTCGGCGATGGCCGCCGCCGGCCTGACGATCCCGGCGTGGATGATCGGCGATCCCGCGTAGGCGGCCGCCGCACAAGCCGCCGCGGGGCGCAGCCGACGCTGGACCTCGCCGAGTGGAGCTATTTCTTCGTCGGCGTCGAGCGCGCCGAGCTCGCGCGCGCCTCCTACGTCAACGGGAAGCAGGAG
>JAHFUI010000028.1:32329-34293 GCA_023265175.1 Acidobacteriota bacterium | reverse complement strand
GCCCGTGGTGAAAGTCTGGCGTCGCACCGAGACGGGCGAGGCGCCCCGCTCCCAAGGCGCGACGACCGAGAATACCGGGCGTATTTGACGGAGGAGCAACGCAGCCAGCGCCGGGGCCCCCAACGCGGCAGCCGCGTTGGGGTGGAGCGGGGATGCATCGCCCGTCGAATGCAGCCAGACTTTCACCACGGGTTGTTAGGCTTCGACCACACTGAGTGTGGTCGACCTGGCACAGTCGTGAGCCAGAACTGTCCCACGCGAGAGGCTAGGACGCTGACGCTTTGGAGGCGAGGCCGATGGAAGGAGTAGCCCCGAAGCGATCCGCGGCAATCGTGTGATTGCGGCGGTGCCCGTGGCTCCCGCATGCCTTGCCCTTTTCTTCCACGTACGTGACTTCCCGGCTGGAGATCACCTCGCGATACTTGCCGATGACGCACCCGCAGCCGAGGGTGGTGAACCCGAGAAGCCGAACAAGACTACTCATCACGACGATGTCCCTTTCTGAAAAACTCCAGAGCAACTCTCGTACCGATGAGCTGCGTGCCGTCCGCCGATCTTCATCTACACATATCGGCACGATTCGCCGGCACGCACAGGGTCGATCCAACTGACTCCGCCCGACCCACCTGACCCACACTTCTCGACCATGGGTTACCATCTCGCGTGATGACGAGACGCCGGTGCGTGATTGCGGCGACCGTATGCGTAGGGGCGGCGGCGTTCGCGGGCTTGACAGCCCAGGAAAGATCGGCCGCGCCCGCCGATCTGCTCAAGGACCCGATCGTCAAAGCCGCGATTGACGCAGCCAGGACCAACGAGGCGCAGACGATCGAGGAGCAGATCCGCTTCTGCGAAGTGGCCGCGCCCTCATTCAAGGAAAGCGCGCGGGCCGAAGCGCTACGCGGCGCATTTCAGCAGCTGGGCCTCCGCAACGTCAGGGTCGACAAGGCCGGCAATGTCCTCGGCGATCGGCCGGGCGCCGCCACACAGCCGCACCTTGTCGTCGCCGCCCATCTGGATACGGTGTTTTCCGGCGATACCGACGTCCGCGTGAAGCGCGACGGCGCGATCCTCCGCGGCCCGGGGATTGGCGACAATTGCCGTGGCCTGGCCGTGCTGGTCGCCGTCGTCCGCGCGCTTCGACAAGCCGCCGTGCAGACGCCTGGCTCGATCACCTTCGTCGCGACGGTTGGCGAAGAGGGTCTTGGCGATCTGCGAGGCGTGAAGCAATTATTCACGGAGACGCTGGTGGGGGAGATCGATCGGTTTGTCGCCATCGATGGCACCGGGCTCGGCGTCGCTAACGTTGGCGTCGGCAGCCGCCGCTATCGTGTCAGCTTCAAAGGGCCGGGTGGCCACAGCTTCGCCGCGTTCGGCCTGGCGAATCCCATTGACGCCCTGGGCCGCGCCATCGCCAAGGTTGCGGAATTTCAGGTCCCTCATCAGCCCAAGACGACGTTCAATGTGGGGCGCGTGGGGGGTGGCACGTCGGTCAACTCGATTCCGTCAGAGGCCTGGATGGAAGTCGACATGCGGTCGTCCGATCCCGCGTCGCTGGCCGCGCTCGACGCGAGATTCCAGAAAGCGATCGATGCGGCGGTTTCCGAGGAGAACGAGCGGTGGCGAACCCCCCGCATGATTACTGCGGTGAAGGAGCGGGTCGGCGATCGCCCGCCCGGGTCAACGCCGGCCGACTCGTCGATCGTCCGAACCGCGCAGGCCGTACATCGCGCGCTGAACCTGCCGTTCTCGCTCAGCGAAAGCTCCACCGATTCCAATATTCCCATGAGCCTTCACATTCCTGCGATCACGATCGGCGCCGGCGGCGACGGCGCCGACGCGCACGCGCCGACGGAATCGTTCAACACCACGGATGCGTCGATCGGCACCCAACGCGCCGTGTTGCTGACAATCGCGCTCGCTCAGAAATGAATGCAACCACGAAAACACGAAGCCACGAAACT
>JAHFUI010000028.1:0-32229 GCA_023265175.1 Acidobacteriota bacterium | reverse complement strand
GCCTCTGTGACTCTGCGCCTCTGCGGCCAACATGAAACACGTCACCGCAATTACGAAATGCAGTACATAAGTTGTGTTCTTCGTGATTTCGTGTTTTCGTGGCCAAAGGCGTTGCAATACTCTCTGTAGAGTCGCTCTAAGAACGCTCCTTCAGATGCTGAAATCGGTCGAGGTCTCTTGCGCGCTGTCCCGCGGCCGCGTGACGGGCCAGGAGGATGCGCGCGATGAAGCCGAGGTGCACGGCCCCGACGACCGACACCTCGAGCTGCACCGGCTCGGCGAGGATCACCGGCACGAAGTTCAAGACCGTCGCAATCATGAAATGCAGCCCGAACAGTGGATCCGAGCCGCCCGGGTACGCACGGCCGTACGCCATCGCCGTCCGCTCCCACTCCCTCCCCGTGGCGCCGGTGTCCTCGTAGAAGACCTGCAGGTAGCGACCGATCCGCTCGACGCCGGTGTGCAGACTGAACAGCGCCTCGAATCCCGCGGACAGAAGAAGGAGTGGCAGAAGCGTCGCGATCGGTAGAGCTGCAAGCGCGGCCGTGGCGATCGTCGCGGCCGCCCACGCGGCCAAGGCGGCTACGAAGAGGCCGACACGCAGCGAACCCCGTTGACGAATCGTGGCGCGGAGCGCGGTGTATTCCTCGAGTTCACGCGGTGTCATGAGTTGGCCCTCACTCTGAGGCGCGAATTGGCCGATAACGGGGTCAACGCCGTGCTCCACGGGGCCGGTCATTGTGGCACAGACATTGGCAACTGCTCGGGTGGTGAGCTGGACCGTTACGAATGATGGCGCGAATCGCCGATAATCGACGATAATTGACGATAATCCTCTTGCGCTCTATGAATTATCTGCTACACTCTTGCTCCGTCGTTCGCCAAGAACATCAACGTTTGGGGACCACCAGGTGAGCAGAAAATCACTTTTCTGGATCGCTTCTGTTGCGCTCATCGGTTTCGTCAGTATCGGCGTGGGACCAAGCGACGCGGCCACCAAGACGGCATCAACGCGAGCAACGTCGAGCCGGGTCGCGGCGAAAAAAGCCCCGCCGCAAGAGCGGCTCTATTCGGCCTCGCGATCGCTGACGCGCAAAGCCACGCTGGCCCGCGCCCGCGCCCTCGCGACGGCGCGCGAGATGGCCGCGACCACGCTCCCGCGCTACAAGGTCGACGCGAGCGGCGACCTGGTTCCGGACCTGCGCGCGGCGGCGGCGATCATCTACAACCCCGACACGAACGAAGTCCTCTGGGAAGAAAACTCGCAGAGTCAGCGATCGATTGCGAGCATCACCAAGGTGATGACCGCAACGGTGTTTCTCGAGACCAATCCCGACGTGACCGAGCCGGTGACGATCGAGAGGAGCGACGTGTTCCAGGCGTCGACGACGCACCTGAAGGCCAACGACCGCGTCACGGTCGACGATCTGCTGCACCTGCTGCTGATTGCCTCCGACAACGCCGCTGCTCGCGCGCTGGCGCGCGTGTCGCGACAGGGCTCCGAAGGGTTCGTGCGCCGCATGGACGAAAAAGCCGCCGAGCTCGGCCTGCAGAGCACGAGCTACGCTGATCCATCCGGCCTGCTGTCGGAAAATGTCTCGTCGGCGTTCGACATGGCGCGGCTCATCACGCACGCGTCGGGCGACGAGCGGGTCGCGTCGATCATGCGGATGCCGGAATACACCGTGTACACCGCCAACCACCGCGTGCTGACGTTCCACAGCACCAACCACCTGCTTGGCAGAGGTGATGTCGACGTCCGCGCCGGGAAGACCGGCTTCATTTCGAAGGCCGGCTACTGCCTCGCCACGTTGCTCCGCCTGCCGGATGGCGCCCATCAGGTGGCGGTCGTCGTCCTCGGCGCGCGGTCGAACGCCGGCCGCTTCATGGAAACGCAGAATCTCTTCAACTGGCTTTCGGTGAAGGCCTCGACCATCTTCGCGACCAAGACCCCCGCCGCGGAGCAGCAGTAACAGTAAGAACAAAGGCAACGTGGCCCGGGTCTATCCGACGTATCCCCGCTGCATGGCGGCCGCGTCGAGCGGCAGCGTGGCAATCGTGTCGACCGCGACCATCACGGAACGGATCGCATGGCGGGCGTCGTACGCCTTCAGGTACCGCCGGCAGACGTCGCACGCGTACACGCGGTAACGGCCGTCTCGGGATGCGAATGACGTCATCAACGTGCGGTCCTCGTTCGCGCAAAACGGACAGGTCAGCGGACCGAACGCCCACTGGGCGACGCAGCGGCCGCAGATCAGCCGGCGATCCGCGCTCGGCGTAATCACCGCGAAATCGGGTTCCCACCCGCAATACGGACAACGGCCGCGCATCCACGGCGGCAGATCGGGCCGCTGCATGAGGACCTCCGCGCAGCGCGCCAGAAACGGGCGCACGGCGAGCACGAGCACCTGTTCGAGACCGGACGGGTAGTCCTCCGTCCCGCGCGCCTGCGGATCGCTGCCGTCGACGCCGGAGGTGGCTTCATACCACCGCTTCACCAGCGGCTCGAGCAGATGCGCATCGCGCCCGAGAGCGAGGATCTTGTCATAGTCCGCTCGCTCGAGCGTGTCGAACCGCCGCAGGATGTCGGCCGTCTGGCGCAGCGTGAGCCGGAAGTCGGTCCACTCGAGCGGGATGTCCTTGAAGCGCACGACGGGACGGCCGGCGGCGTACTGCGTGCGCAGCCAGTCGCCATTTAATTGGATCCACGGCAGCGGGACGCGCGACTGCACGCGACGCTGCATCTCGACGAGCGCGACCTGCATGTCGATGGCGGTTGCCAGCTCGGGCTGCGCGGCCCTGAGCTGCTTCAGCTCGACGACTTCGCGCGACTCCGGTCGAGCGGCGCGCGGCGGCGGTTCGGGCACGAGAGGATGGTACAGGAGGCGAGAGGTCGCAGGCTACAATCGGATGGATGCCACCCAAGCCTCCTCGCCCGGCCAAAGGTCCGGCACGCCGCCCAGCTCAAGGACGACGCCGCGTACCGGCACGGTCGGGCGGCGTGACGCCGGTCAAGCGCGGGACGCGGCCTCCAGCACAGCGCCGTCGTGCGCGGGGTCCGGCGTCAGTCGGACCTTCGTCCCCTCGCGTCCTGATCATCGGATCGGAGGCGGTTCCGTTTGCGAAGACGGGCGGCCTCGCCGATGTCTTGGGCGCGCTTCCCGTCGCGCTGGCGCGTCTGGGCTGGTCTGTGGACCTGGCGCTACCGCGCTATCGCGGCGTGACGGCTGGACCGCCCGTCGATCGCTTTCCAATCAGCATCGGCGGATACACGCGCGAAGTTGGATTCCACGAGACGCCGCTCGGCGCCAGTGCGCGCGCAGTGCTCGTCGACTGCCCGGATTTATTCGATCGTGACAGCCTGTACGGCGTCGACAACACGGATTACCCCGACAACCCGCGGCGGTTCGCGATGCTGGTCCGCGCCGCGCTTGAATTTGCGGCGCGACACGGCGCCCGACCGTCGGTCGTCCACGCGCACGACTGGCAGGGCGGACTCGCGCCGGTCTACCTCAAGACGTTGTACGCCTCGCATCCGGTGCTTGGCGGGACACCCGCGGTCTTCACGATCCACAACCTCGCGTATCAGGGCCTGTTCGAGCCGGATTGGCTGCCGCGCCTCGACCTGCCGTGGGATCTGTTCGCGATCGAACGCCTCGAGTACTGGGGGCGCATTAGCTTCCTCAAGGGCGGCATCAACGAGGCGGAGGTGATCACCACGGTCAGCCGTCAGTACGCGCGGGACATCCAAACGCCGGAATTCGGCTTCGGATTCGACGGCATCCTTCGCCGCCGCGCTGCGGACCTCGTCGGCGTGCTGAACGGGATCGACGAGAACAAGTGGAATCCTTCGACCGATCAGTTCCTGCCCGCGGCCTTCGGGCCGGACGATTTGAGCGGAAAGGAGGCGGCGAAGCGCGAGGTCCTCTCGCGCTACGGACTGCCGGCAGGCGAGACGACGATGAAGCGCCCGCTCATCGGGATGATCTCGCGCATGGTCGATCAGAAAGGCTTCGACCTGATCGCGTCCCTCGTCGACGATCTCGTCGCACTCGATGCGACCTGGATCGTGCTCGGCACCGGCGAGCCTCGCTACCAGAATTTGTGGACGATGCTGGCCGCGCGTCATCCCGATCGCGTCGGCGCGCGCATCGGATTCGACGAGGGGCTGGCGCATGTGATCGAAGCGGGCGCGGACATGTTCCTCATGCCGTCGCGGTTCGAGCCGTGTGGCCTCAATCAGATGTACAGTCTTCGATACGGCACGGTGCCGATCGTGCACGCCGTCGGAGGGCTCGCCGATACCGTTCAGGACGCCACGCCGCGGCACGCCAAGTCGACCGGCTTCGTGTTTCGCGAGTACACTGGTTCGGCGCTGCTGGCCGCGCTGCAGCGCGCGCTCCGTCTGTTTCAGGATCGGCGCCGCTGGCGCACGCTTCAGATGGCCGGCATGCGCCAGGACAACTCGTGGGACCGTTCGGCTCGGGAGTACGTCAAGATATACGAGCGGGCGCTGTCGCACGCGCAATCACGCGGTTGAGCCTCGGCACTGAGCGGAAAGTCGTGACAAACAAGGCCGAGCGCCGGTTAGGCGCGAAGGCACAGGTGGCGGGGGTGAGGCCCCGCCACACTAGGGAAAAGAGATAGAGACGATAATGGCTGCTGACAATGTGCAAACCTTTACGGACGGGAATTTCGAAGAATCGGTGATCAAGGCCGGCGAGCCGGTGCTCGTCGATTTCTGGGCGGAGTGGTGTGGGCCGTGCAAACGGCTGGCGCCGACCGTTGACGCGCTCGCGAAAGACTACGCAGGAAAGGTGACGGTCGGGAAACTGAACGTCGACGACAATCCCAACACCGCCTTCAAGTTCCAGATTCGCGGCATACCTGTGCTTCTCCTCTTCAAAGATGGCCAGGTGGTCGAATCAGTCGTCGGCCTCGCGCCAAAGGAAGACCTGAAGAAGGTCATCGAGAAGCATCTCTAACACACCACGCAAGCTACCCCCGCCGTTATAGGAAAACCTGCCGCCGGTTTATTGCCGGGCCGACCTCTTCCCTCTAGATTGTCGCTATCGCAGCGTGACGCCCGAGCCGACCTCCGGCGTCGCTAGCCTGGTGAGTCCAGACGGATACGAAGATGGTGACTTCGACAGCGTCAATCGAGTCAGGCGCCTCGCAAGCGGGTGAGACGTCCGGCTCCGTCGCACAGCACGGCCGGTTCCGGGCCGGGCTGGTGATCGCCGACGGTCACCCCATCGCCCTGCACGGCCTGGAGCATCTCCTCGACGCGGAATCAGATTTCGAAGTTCTCGCCGGCTGCACGACGGCGCCGCAGGCGCTCGATGCCGTCCTGAAGCACGACCCCGACCTGTTCGTGCTCGACCTGCGTCTGCCGCCGCACGGAGGCCTGCCGCTCGTCCGCGAGCTCGCGCGCCGCAACCGCTCCACGCGCGTGGTGCTGCTGACAAGCAGCGTCACCGAAGACGAAGTGATGGAAGCGGTCCGGGCGGGCGTTCGAGGGGTGGTCCTCAAGGAGATGGCTCCGCAGCTCCTGCTGGAATGCGTCCGGCGCGTGCATTGGGGAGGCAGCTGGCTCGAAACCGGTTCGATCGGCGCCGTGGTCGAGCGCATGCGCCGGCACGCGACGACGCTGCACGGCCTGAAGGCGCGGCTGACCCGCCGCGAGATGGAGATCCTCCGTCTGGTCGCCGACGGCCTCCAGACCAGGGAAATGACGGCACGGCTCCACATCACGGAAGGCACGGTGAAGATCCACCTGCACCACATCTACGGGAAGCTCGGGATGAACAACCGCGTGCAGCTGGCATTGTGCGCCCGCGGGGACACGCTGGCCTGAACCGTCCGGTCGCTCGCCGATGGAAGGAGACCGCTTCTCATGGATTGCGTGACGCGCGCACCACGGTTCTCTATGGGCATTCCGATCTTCTGGCGGCGGCGGGGCGACGCCACCTGGTCCGACGCGGTGAGCGTGAACGTCAGCCGGTCCGGCGTTCTCGTTCGAGCCGAAGAGAGCCCGTTCATGGGAGCGGAAGTCGAGTTGATCTTCGGCTTGTCGTGGCATCCGGATCAGGCAGCGCAGCTCGCCGACCTCATTTGCCACGGGCGAATCGTCCGCGCCGACGCGAGCCAGCTCAACGGTCGCGTCTTCGCGGCGACGATCGACAGCTATGCGTTCATCCGGCAGGACGAGGCGAGAGCAGGCGTCAGTGTCTAGAACGACCGTTATAGAAAAGATCGCCGCCGGTTTATTGCGCAAGACCGCCGCGCGCCGGATATTTGACTCGGCGCGGTGCGTCGCCGGTGTATGAGGCGTTCCTTACCGATCGGACTGATTGTGGGATTGGCATTGCTCCGTATCACGGCACCCATCACCCAGGCTCAAACGCAGGCCAGCGGGATGACGCGCCTCCTCGGGACCGTGCCCGCCAGCATCGCGATGGCGCCGGTTCAGCCGCTCTGGGATCTGAGCACGATCCTCAACGGCTCCTTCAGCGCGGTCATCACCTGGCGCGTCGAGGCCAACGTCCAGTCGATCCAGATGATGGTCGAGGCGTCGGATCTCTTCAAGGGCGACGATCCGTCGAACACGGAGATCGCGCCAATCCTGCTCGATTCCAGCAGGCCCGTCGAGATTACGGCCGAACGTGCAAACGGCGTGAACGGGGCCAATCGGGCGGTGTGGATAGGCGCCGGCACCTCGATCAACAACTTCCCGACCACGCGCACGGAGACGGTCACGTATGTAAGCTCGCAGGTCGGCATTTTCAGTCAGCTCGTCACGACGCGGATTTACTACAACCAGCAGGAAAGCATCAAACCCATGGGTCAGTACGGCGCTCGAGTGAAGATCACCACGCTGATTCCGCCGCCCGCCGAGGCTGTTCGGTAGCGAGCACGGCCCATGCCCACGACTGGCACAGATGTCACGTTAACCGACTCGTCAAGGAGACTTGTATGAAGAAAACGCTAGCGTTAGTCGCACTGGTGGGACTCGCCGCGGTTCACGGGGGCTCACAGCCCGTGTATGCCGACATGTATGCCAGTGCGGTCACTCGAGTTCACGTCCAAATCAATCCGCAAATCGCGATGTCGGCGAACAGCCAGATCTGGGAGCTCGGCTCGGTTCAGAACGGTACGTTCTCCGTCGCGGCGACGTGGCGTGTCGATGCGAATGAGCAATACCTCCAGTTCTGTCTGGAGGCCTCAAAGCTGTACAAGGCCGGAGATCCGAACAGTTCGGTTCTTCCGATCCCTCTGGATCAAACACCCCCGACAATTGAGGCCCAGCACGGCGGGGTGGGCGGCCAAGCCGGCCCCGCGAGCTTGCCCTGGAGCGCCAACTCTGGAGAACAGGTCGTGAATGGGTTCCCAGTGGCGAAGACCCAATCGGTCGTTTTGGAATCCTCTGATGCGGGTAATTTCAGCCAGAACGTCACGACGACGGTTTCTTGGTACCTCGACCCCACCGCCCAGCAACCAACGGGCGATTACTATGGCGTCATCAAGCTGATGGGGCTGATTCCGCCACAGCCCGGACAGCCCGGGTCCTAATCCTCTATCTAATACAGGTCGGCAGACGTGACATTTGTGCCAACTGCCACGTCGCATTCATCGAAACGAGTGATGTCAATGAAGACCGTCGACACACGAATCTCCTGCGAGACGCGCGTTGTCCGAAACGCCCTCGCAGTCGTCCTCGCGCTGGTGGCCCTCGTCCCGTTGTCCATCAGGGAAGCGCAGGCGGCCATTTCCGTGTCGCCTGCGTACGTTGAAGTCAGCTTGAACGGGGGGCGTGCCGCCGGGCAATTCTTGATTTCGAACCTGGGCGACGAAGAGGAACGATATCGCATCCGGGCGATCCACTTCACCTTCACGAAGGACGGAGGGCTGAATCACGTCCAGCCGAACGAGCATTCGCTGGCCACGTGGGTCAAGTTCAATCCGACCGAATTCACGGTAGGCCCGCGGACCGAACGGATCATCCGGTATGTGATCGTGCCCCAAGGTTTGTTGAAGACGGGTGAGTACTGGGCCGCGATGGAGCTGGAATCGCTGAAAACGTCCATGTCGATGGCCAAGGACGCCTCTGGTCGAGATCTGCGCCTGCAGGTCATCTCGAGCCTCCTCGTGCCGATCTTTGGAACGTTCGGCAAGGTTCGCTACGGAGGACTGCTGGAGGGCGTGAACGTCGCCCCGGCAAACCTGGGTCAGAGGATCCAGTTCATAATCAAGAACACGGGGGAAGGGAAGCTGCTCCTACAAGGGCAATACGTGATCAGGAACAGCGCGGGACAGTCGGTCGAAAACGGCTCGATCGCTGCGTCGTATATCCTTCCCGGCCTGGATCAGACTGTTTCCAGCCAGCTCAGCGCGAGGCTCCCCGAGGGCACGTACAGCGTGCACGTCGAATGTCGCTCCTCGCAGCTGAGAGAACCAATCGCCAGCGACTTCCCGCTCGTGGTGAAGCCCTCGCCATAGCACGGGGCGTCGGTGTGCGAGCCGCGTGGATGTTGTTCTTCGCGTGCGCCGTCGTGGCGGCGCCGAAACCGGTCGGCGCCGACCCAGGGCTTCCTGCGCCAAGAAACGGCGACGTACGGCGGTCCGAACGGGATGAGCCGACGACGATCGATGAGCCGGCCGGGGGCGCGGCGCTTCACACAGAGGTCGTGGGTTTCGATCTCAGCGGGCCGAAGGTGTTCGAACGGCTGGCGATTGACGACCTCGACACAGTGCTGACGCCGCCCGGAGCTCGCCTGATCCCGCTGCATCGGTTGCTCGACGCCTTTCAGGTCGAGAAACACGAAACAGGTGCCACGGTTTCCTTCGCTTCGGCCGGCAACGTCACGGTCATCGTTGACGTCGTCAAGAAAGAGATTCGCATCGGCGACACGACCGAATCCATCGAGTCGGTCACCGGTGTCTCCGATATCACATTGAAAGACGAGATCTACCTTGACCCTGCCGTCGTGGGCAAGAGCCTGGGGATCCAGATCGAGTGGGACGAGCCTGGCTACCGGTTCGTCGCCAAGACGGATCGGCAACTGGATGTGTGGAAGGGCTTCGGCGCGTCACTCCTTGGCGTCAAGACCACAAGGGCGGCGATGAATCTGCCGGAACTCTTTCCCGCAGCCTGGCCGCACGGCTTGAGCGTCGATTTCGTGCAGTTCGAGCTCAGCCCCTACCTCAGCACGTCGGGGAGCGCCTCGCCATTGCAGTCGGCAACTCTGGCCATCGACGCTCCAAGAGAAACGCTGTGGGGAAGCGCCTTCGGTGGACGATACCGGCTGCAGATGGCCGAGCCCTGGGCCGCGCGGAGCAGTGCGGGTGTGAGGGCCGCCATCACGTCGCCGATCGTGGTGAGTCACCTGGAATGGAGCGCTTCGTTCCACGATACCGACGTCTCGGTGGGCGACGCCGTGTTCGGCGTGAACGACTTGACGTTTCCCATTCTCCGGATGACGGGCGTTCGCTTTAATGGGCTGTCAGGCGTTCGGGGTGCCAAGGGGCAGCATGGGACCCCTTCGGGGATGGGGAAATCCTTCGCCCGATCGCAGGTTTTCGAGGGCGCGGCCCCGGCGGGCTCGCGCGTCGAGCTCATCGTCAACGGCCGGAGCATCGAGACCCAGGTGGTGCTGGTGGGGACGTACCGTTTCGAGGAGGTGCGTCTGGCGCCCGGAGTGCTCAACAGCGTCCAGATCGTCATCACTGAGGCCAGCGGCGTCCAGCGGGTGATCGAGAAGAACATGTTCGGGAAATCCGTCCAGCTTCCCAAAGGCGGCCTTGCGCATCTCGGAGGCCTGGGCACGAACCGTCGCGAGCAGGACTGGACGGCACTAGGCGTGCTGGGCGCCGAGAGAATTCTCTATGGCCTCACCGACTCGCTGACCGTCGGAACGACGTGGGCCGCGCAAGCGGGTACTCTGAGGTCGGCCGCGACAGACCCTTCAAGCACCGGCTTGCGGCCGTACCCCACGTCGAGCGTGCACAAGGGCGCACAAGTCGCCTGGCTGCCCTCGGAACACGCGCAGCTCTCGGGCGACATCTCGTTCAGCAACGGAAGTGGAAACCAGGGCGCTTCCGATGGCCGCGCCTACAAGGTCAAAGCCGAGCTCTATCCGACGCATGACACGCAGATACGGTCGCAGTGGTTCGCTTACAGTCCGTGGTTCTTCAACGGACAGAATCTGACGCTGAGAGATCGCGAAGGATACGCCTTTGGCGCCAACTGGAATATTAACCGGCATTGGAGAGCATCTTCGGCCGGAGCCTCTATACGGAACGACCTCGACGGGCGCGCGGACGCGCCGCTTCACTTGAGTTTTCAAAACCTTGAAATCACGTCGAGCCCAAATCCGAGGCTCACCGTCACCGGAGGAGCCACGAGGCTGTCTTTAAACCTAGGGGATCGCGCTCCCGCGACGCTCTACACAATGAAGGTCCAGGCCACGCCGTTCTCGAACGCCGACCTCGAGGCGACTGTTTCAAGAGGCCGGTATCCGGACTCGGTGAACGTCTCGGATTTCCTGAGTGGGCTCAGCTTCGACGGCTTCTCCACGTACCAGCCCGCTGCCGTTGCGGCAACCTTCAGGGTGGCTGTCAGGCCAGGACACACCCTGGGAGCCACGTACTGGGATGGCCAGGGCAAGAAGCGGACATCGATTGTCGATTCGTTCTCACTGAAGGGGACATCCATTCGGTTGTTCACGGAGCTTGGCTATGACGCGAACTATCAGAAGGCCTTCTTCGAACACCGCGCCGACTATCGGTTCGATCGCGCCGGCAAGAACCGGATTGGAGTCGACGTCCGGCACGAGATGGGAAAGTGGACAAGCCTGGTGACGGTCACCTTCAGCGAGCTGTTCAGTCAGGGCCGCGGCGCGCCGGTTCTGCTCTCGGATTCGACCGTCACGCCGGACCGCGGAGCGATTCGCGGCAGGGTGTTCGTCGATGCCAACGCAGACGGCAGGCTGGATCCAGACGAGCCGGGCGTGAACGCCGTGCGCGTCGTGATGGACGATGGCACCAGGGTGCTGACGGACAGAAACGGATATTTTGTGTTCGCCGGATCGGGTGAGACGGCAAAGCATCGCGTGTTTCTCGACGTCGATACCGTTCCAGCCATTTACTCGCCAACACACGCCATCCAGACCGCCGTCATCCGTTCCGGGAACGTCACCGAGGTCAACTTTGGCGTCAGTCCCCTCAATTCCGTTTCGGGCGCGGTCGAGGCGATGAATCCGCTGCAGGGTGCTCAGCCCATGCCTGGCGTTCGCGTGTATCTGACGCGGGCGGCGGATGACAAGGAGCTTGGCGACTCCGTCACCGACCAGCAGGGCAAGTATTATCTGGCGGACCTGAGACCTGGACAGTACTACGTGCGGGTCGACGCCGAGACGCTGTCCCCCGGCAGCACCGTCGCGGAACCGATCATGAAGGTCGAGATCCATCCCGCCAAGGAGCCGCAGGAGTTGAGCCTTGCGCCGTTTCTCGCGGACCCGCCGCGCGAAGCGACGATTGAACGTTTGGTGCGAGACCGGCCGTCGCAGGTCGTCGGTCGTTAACTCCCATTCTGCCAGCGCCGTGTCGGGACGGCTGCTCCGCGAGGCGCGACTGGACGCGATTTGAGCTCCCGGTGGAGGTCCATCATCTGACTATCGGCAGGTCAAAGCCCTGGGAATCGGATCTGCGTCAGGCGATCCGTTCGTCGCGCGTGCGGAGGGCCAGCTTCAGCCGATCGTTGAGACCGAGTTTGCCGTAGATGTGATGCAGGTGGACCTTGACCGTCCCTTCGGCGATGGCGAGTTTCGCCGTGATGTCCTTGTTGCGGAGTCCCTCCGCGACAAGCTGCAGAATCTGGAGCTCGCGCCGTGTGAGTCTCTTCGACAGGTCGCGCACCGTGGCGTCGTGCCGCGCCATGCGATCGACCACCCGCGTACACGACCCGTTCTCGATCCAGGTGAACCCGCGGGCGACGCGGCGGACGCACTGGACGAGCAGGCCCGTCGGCATGTCTTTGAGCACCACGCCTTTGACGCCGAGTCGCACCGCCTCCAGCATGACATCGTCGCTGACACGGGTCGCGAGCAGCACCACGCGTGTGGAGGGATGGCGGCGGGCCAGCTCGTGCAACACGGCCATTCCACCTGGCGGAAGCTGCAGGTCGAGAACGAGAACTGCAGGGTTGCGAGCCGCGATCGCGGCAACCGTCTCGTCACCGCTCGTACAGTAGTCAAGCACCTCGATATCCGGCTCGGCCCCGAACACGTGCCGCATCCCCCAAAGCTCGATCGGGTAACCGCCGGCCAGGGTGAGGCCGATCCTCTCGCCGGCGTTGCTTTCCAGGACCGGCGCGCGGACCACACGGGATGCCATGCGTCATCGTGGACGAGGCCGTTCGATCCCGACAATATTCGGCTGGTATCGTTTCCTAAACCATCGGATATAGAAAGCTACGACCGCCGATATAGCTGCGGGGCTACTTGGAGAGTTGGCGCGGGCGGCCCGGGGCGAGAGACGAGAACAGCCCCTTCTCGCGGGCGTAGAGCGCGAGCTCGAGACGGCCTTTGACACCGAGCTTCTGATAGACGTGATGAAGGTGGACCTTAACGGTGCCATGGCTCACGGCCAGCTGGTCGGCGATCTCCTTGTTCGATTGGCCGCTGGCCACCATTCGGATGACCTCGAGCTCCCGCACGCTCAGCACGGCAGCGGCATCGCGGTATGCGGCTTCGTAGCGCAGGAGCTCGTCGACGGCCCGGCTCATCGAAACTTTTTCGACCCACGTCCCACCGCGATGAACTTTGCGCACGCATTGCACCAACAGGTGCCGGCTCATGGTCTTGAGCACGATGCCCTTTGCCCCGAGCCGCATCGCTTCGAGCATCACGGCTTCATCGAGACTGGCGGCGTACAACACGACGTGAGTCGGCAAGCCCTTGCCCGAAAGCTCTCCCAGGATTCGCAGTGCGTCGCCGGGGATCTCGAGATCCATGACGAGCACGTCGGGATGATGCCGGCCGACTGCACGCAACGCTTCGTCGCCGTCCGCACAAGCGGCGAGGACGCGGAAGCCGGCCTCGAAGGTAAAAGCGGACTGCATGCCTTCGAGCAGAAGGGGATAGCTTTCGGCCAGGACGAGTTCGATGACGCCGGACCGTGCCGGCGGCTGCGCGGCTGGCTCCGGACGGCGATCGGCTTGGGGGGGGATGTGAGGCATATTTGCGCCAGGACATCAAGGCCGGCGCGCGTCCGCTGGCCGTTTCACTTTCCTGCGGGCTACCAAACCCGCGAGGTTAACGATAGCCGATGTCTTCGTGAAAAAGATCTTTTGTCGCGGTCTGGTAGGAATTTTGATGCGAAAGAGGTAGAACATTGACCGCCAAAAGGAAGACAAAAGTCTGCCTTTTCAAAGATCTCGTGCCCATGCCGCCTTCCCCAGCATACCTGCAGCCCCGAACGAATGTGGTAAGGTAAGCATTCAGCTACCTGTTCCTGGATTTCCAGTTTGCTGTGATACGGTACCGGCCTGTTCGATTCCGGCCGGCCGAGCGCGTGTACCGGGCGTGTCGAGCGTCCCCGGGACACGCCATGAGGGGCCCAGGGTCCGGGAAGTCTTCCGTTACGCCGCGAGATCCCGCGACCCCGCTAAATCCAATTAGCCAATTACCAGATTCCCCGATTACCCGATTACGCGATGTCCTCCACCCGTAACGTCATCATCGTCGGTTCCGGCCCTGCCGGCCTGACAGCAGCCCTCTATACCGCGCGCGCCAACCTGCAGCCGCTCGTGATCGAGGGCGTCGAGGCGGGCGGTCAGCTCATGCTGACGACGATGGTGGAGAACTTCCCGGGGCATCTCGACGGGATTCTTGGTCCCGATCTCATGGCGGCGATGCGCGGGCAGGCCGAGAAGTTCGGCGCCGAGATCATCCAGGGCAACGTCACGGCGGTCGACGTGCGTGCGCGGCCGATGACCATTCGCACGGCGGAGGCCGAATACACGACCCGGTCCCTCATCATCGCGACCGGCGCATCGGCGAGGCTGCTGGGACTTCCCGCGGAACGCGCGCTGATGGGGCACGGCGTATCGACGTGCGCGACCTGCGACGGCTATTTCTTCCGCGGTCAGGAGATCGCCGTCGTCGGCGGCGGCGACTCGGCGATGGAAGAAGCCGTGTTCCTCACCAAGTTCGCGTCCAAGGTGACCGTGGTGCATCGGCGCGACACGCTGCGCGCGTCCAAGATCATGCAGGACAAGGCGCGGGCGAATGTGAAGATCGCGTGGCTGCTCGACACCGAGGTCGACGACATTCAGGACGGCGGGAAGGGCGAAGTGACGGGCATGGTCGTCCGCGGTCGCCAGACCAAAGAGCGTACGGTGGTGCCGGTCAGCGGCGTGTTCGTCGCGATCGGCCACACGCCCAACACGTCACTCTTCCGCGGTCAGCTCGAGATGGACGCCAACGGCTACATCGTCACGCACGACGGCGCGAAGACGAGCGTCGACGGGGTGTTTGCGTGCGGCGACGTGCAGGATCACCTCTATCGGCAGGCGATCACGGCCGCCGGATCAGGCTGCATGGCGGCGCTCGATGCGGAACACTACCTCGAAGGCATTCCTGAACATCTTCACGCCTCAATCCAGCCACCGCCCGCAACCACATCTCCCTCGTAGAAGACAACCGCCTGGCCCGGCGTGATCGCGATCTGGGGCGCATCGAAGGTGAGCGCCACCTGGCGATCCCCGATCACGCGCACGGTGGCGGGCGCCGCGGGATGGCGGTGGCGGATCTGGGCCGTCACGCTCAGTGTCGTGCCCGGTTCCTCGACGATCCAGTTCACGTCTGACGCCGTGAGCGTCGTCCGCTCGAGCGCCGACTTCGGTCCAACGACGACCTGCTGATCCGCCGGGCTGAGCGCCAGCACGTACATCGGCGCCCCGCTCGGCGACGACGGCAACCCGAGTCCCTTGCGCTGGCCGACGGTAAAGCGGTGAATGCCCTGGTGGCGCGCCAGCACGCGGCCGCCCTCGTCGACCACGACGCCGTCGAGGGTGGAATCCGGCGCGCGCTTCGACACGAAGGCCGCGTAATCATCGTCGGGGACGAAGCAGATCTCGTGACTGTCGGGCTTGTCCGCCACGGGCAAGCCGTGACGGCGCGCGTATTCGCGAACGGCGCCTTTCGCGCGATCGCCGACCGGAAAGACGGCCCGCGCGAGCTGGCTCTGTGTCAGCGAGAACAGGAAGTACGACTGATCCTTGGCCGGGTCGGCGCCGCGCATGAGCAGATAACGTCCGGCTCGCCCGTCCAGCACGACGCGCGCGTAGTGGCCGGTGGCGACGGTCTCGGCGCCGAACCCGCGGGCGCGATCGAGCAGCGTGGCGAACTTCAGGTCGCTGTTGCAGCGCGCGCAGGGCAGCGGGGTGCGTCCGGCCGCGTACTCGCGTACGAAGTTCGACACGACCTGCTCGTCAAACTGGCGCTCGAGGTTCAGGATGTAATGCGGGATGTTGATCGCGGCCGCGACCCGCCGCGCGTCGTGCAGGTCGTCGATCGTACAGCAGCTGCCAAACGTCCGCTCGCGGCCGCTCTGCCCGGAAACATCATAGAGCTGCATCGACAGACCGATGACCTCATGGCCCTGTTCGGCCAGCACTGCCGCGGCGACCGACGAATCGACCCCGCCCGACATGGCGACCGCTATGCGCATGATGACACTCTAAGAGAAGACCTTTGTGTTCTTTGTGAGCTTTGTGGTTCCCGTGAGCGCTCGCAGTTTCTGGACAAGCCGCGGCAACACCTCAACCACCCGGTCCACTTCCTCCTGCGTCGAAAACAACCCCAGACTGAAGCGCAGCGAGTTCTGCGTGCGGTGGGTGGGGAGACCCATCGCGCGCAGCACGTGTGACGGCTCCAGCGTGCCCGAGGAACAGGCTGACCCGGTCGAGACCGCGATGCCCTCGAGATCCAGCGCGATTAACAGGCTCTCCGCTTCCACGCGATCGAAGCTGATGTTGGTCGTGTTCGGCACGCGCCGCGACCGCTCGCCATTCACCGACGTGCCAGGCACCGCGCGCAGGATCCCTTCCTCCAGGCGATCGCGCAGCGCGCCGACACGCGCGGCTTCGGATGCGAGCTTGTCGATTGCGAGCCGCGCGGCGACGCCCATCCCCGCCAGCGCCGGCACATTCTCCGTCCCCGCGCGACGGCTGCGTTCATGTTTGCCGCCGGTAAGAATCGGCTGCATCCGCGTGCCGCGCTTGATCCACAGCACGCCGGCGCCCTTGGGACCGTTGAACTTGTGCGCCGACAACGACAGCAGATCGACCCCGAGCGCGCGGACATCCACCGGTATCTTGCCGACCGCCTGCACGGCGTCGGTGTGCATGAGCGCACCCTGCTCGTGCGCGATCGCGGCCAGTTCGGCGATCGGCTGGATCGTCCCGATCTCGTTGTTCGCCTGCATCACGGACACGAGCGCGGTGTCCTTGGTCACCAGTTCGCGCAACCGGTCCGGATCGACGATGCCGCTGTGATCGACCGGAATCAACGTCGTGCGCCAGCCCCGGCGCGCCAGCGCCTTGAATGTATTCAGCACCGCCTCGTGCTCGATCGCGCTCGCAATCAGATGACGACGGCCGCCCGGATCGAGCGCGTCGGCGGCGCCACGAATGGCGAAGTTGTCGGATTCGGTCCCGCCGCTCGTGTAGACGACTTCCGACGGGTCGGCGTGAATCAGCGCCCCGACCGAGGACCGCGCCTCGTCGAGGACGGCTTTGGCCCGTTGTCCGAAGTGGTGCACGCTCGACGCATTGCCGAATTGGTCACGCGTGGTCGCGATCACGGCCTCCAGCACCTCGGGCGCCAGCGGCGTCGTCGCGTTGTAGTCGAAGTAGACACGCATCGTAAGCCGCATTGTAGCATTGGCGCTAACCCTCGGTAACAAAAGGACTAGACAACCTCGGAGGCGTTCCATATACTGGGCTACACTTACCGACTCCCCGCTCGCACGGCATCACACCCTGGCGCCCTGGGAAGAGGACAGGCGGAGGATTACATGTGGAAACGCGATGAAGCGGTCCGACCGGCGAGCGGACAACCGACGGCGGCACCTCAGCCGCACGTCCCGGCATCGGCCGGGGCTCCTGGTCCGCGATCGGAGTCGACTCGTTCCATGGAGAAGGACATCGTGAACATCGGGAAATCTGTCGTCATCAAGGGCGAGCTGAACGGGAGCGAGGACCTCACCATCGAAGGTCATGTCGAGGGGACCATTCAGCTGCGCGATCACGTGCTGACGATTGGTCCAAACGGCCGCATCAAGGCGCAGGTGTTTGCGAAATCGGTGATCGTGCTTGGCGAAGTGACCGGCAACGTGACCGCCAGCGACAAGGTCGACATCCGGGACAACGGATCGGTCGACGGCGACATCGTCTCGCCGCGCGTCGCCATTGCCGAAGGGGCGCACTTCCGAGGCGCCGTCGACATGCAGCGCAAGGGCGTCGCGCCTGCGCAGCCCAAGCCGGGGACCGCGCCCCAGCCCGCCGCGGCGGCGCCGCAGGGTGCGGCTCCCGCGGCCGCCGCGCCCGCGGGCCAGCGGGTCGGAGCCTGACGCGCGCGAAATCTCTGAATGTGGTTATCTGGTCATCGCGTTATCTGGTCATTCAGATTGCCCAGTCAATTGAACCAATAACCAGATAACCAGATAACCAGATAACCAAATTCGGAGAGCCGGGAACCTTGAACCCTGAACCCGCGAAGTGGGCCTGCTAGACCGTATCGCACTGCGCAAGGGCGAGCCCGACGCGCCCGATGCCGCCACGGCGGTGGCCGTCGATCCCGTTTTCGCGACCAAAGCGCTCCGCAAGTTTCTCACCTGCCTCACGTCGCGCGAATCGCCCGTCCTGCTGGACCTCGGGCCGGTCGTCGGCAGCAACGTCAGCTTCTTCGGCGAGCAGTTCGGGTGCAAGATCCTCGTCGAGGACATCTTCAGCGATCTCGATCGGCACATCCGCGACGCGAAGATTGCGGAGCTGCCGGCGTTCCTGACGTCGCGCTTTTCGCATCTGTCTGGCGCCGTCGACGGGATTTTGTGCTGGGACATCTTCGACTATCTCCAGCGCCCGGCGGCGCAGGCGCTCGCCGACCAGCTCACGCGCGTGCTGCGGCCGGAAGGCGCCCTGCTCGGCTTCTTCGGCACGGCGCCCGCGCCCGGCGCGCGCTACACCAAATACATCATCGTCGACGAAATCCACCTCAAGTACCGATCGTATGCCGCCGCGCGGGCGCGTCAGCCGGTCCTGCTCAACCGCGATATCATCCGGCTCTTCTCGTCGCTGCGCGTGTCCGATTCGTTTCTGCTGAAGAACAACCTTCGGGAGATCCTTTTTAGAAAACCTGCCTGAGTGATAGCATCTGCGGCCGCACGCGAATGATGAACTTCGACCTCACCGAGGAGCAGCGTCTGCTCGAGCGGTCGGTCCGAGAATGGGCTGCCCGTGACGTCGCGCCAAGAATTCACGATCTCGATCGCGAACACCGCTTCGATCCCGCGGTCTTGTCCGGCATGGCATCGCTCGGCCTGCTCGGCATCTCGGTGCCGCAGCAGTACGGCGGCGCCGGCATGGATTACATCTCGCTGGGCCTCGCGAGCGAAGAGCTCGAATACGTCGACACGTCGCTCCGCGTGATCATGTCGGTGCACGCGGGGCTCAATTGCCTGACGCTGCTGGCCTGGGGCAGCGAAGATCAGAAGCAGCGCTATCTCGTGCCGCAGGCGCAAGGACAGAAAATCGCCGGCTACGGCCTCACCGAGCCCGGGGCCGGCAGCGACGTCCGCGCGATCCAGACGGTTGCGATGAAGAAAGGCGATCGGTATCTCCTGACCGGCGAGAAAACGTGGATCTCGCTCGCCGACGTCGCCGACAATTTTCTCGTGTTCGCCTGGACGGATGTTCAGAAGAAGAAAGATCGGGACCCGTCAGGGATCAGCGCCTTCATCGTCGAGCGCACGTCCAAAGGGTTTTCGAGCAGACCGATGAAGGAAAAGTGGGGGATTCTGGCGGGCAACACCGGCTCCTTCAAGATGGACGACGTGGAAGTGCCCGACGCGAACCTGCTCGGCCAGCCTGGCGAGGGCTTCAAGATCGCGATGTTCGCGCTCGACCAGGGACGCTTCACGGTGGCGGCGGGCGCCACCGGGTTGATTCGCGCCTGCCGTGATGCGAGCGTCAAGTACGCGATGGAGCGGCGCACCTTCGGCGTCGAGATCGGACAGCATCAGCTCGTCAAAGAGATGCTCGCGCAGATGGAGTCGGATTATCAGGCGTCGCGGCTGCTGTGGCTGCGCGCCGGGTGGCTGAAGAATCAGGGCCGCCGCAACACGCGGGAGACCGGTCTCGCCAAATGGTTCGCGACGTCCGCCTCGGAGCGGGCCGCGGGCGATGCGGTGCAGATCCACGGCGCCAACGGGTACTCGGATGAATATCCGGTCGGCCGCTTCTACAGGAACTGCAAGGGCGCGGTCATCTACGAAGGGACGCGCGAGGTCCACAAACTGATGCAGGCCGACTACCTGCTCGGCTACCGCAACGACCGGCCAACGCGCTGCGAGCTGCCGCCGTTCCGGGAAACGAGACCCTACACGTAATTCCACAACTTGACGGCTTCGCGGCGCGCCTTGACAGCGTGGCCGACAAAAGGGGATGCATGGACTCCGACCTCTCACTCGAGTTCCTCCGTGTCGTCGAACAGGCGGCCATCGCCTGCGCGCACACGATGGGGCAGGGCGACCGCCACAATTCCGACCGCGTCGCGGTCGAGGCGATGCGGCAGGTCATGGACACGGTGCCGATCGACGGCACGATCGTGATCGGCGAGGGTGAACGCGACGAGGCGCCGATGCTCTTCATCGGCGAGAAGGTCGGGTTGCCGCACGCCAAGAGGACGCCGCCGCCGCAGGCGCGGTATGACGCCGTGGACATCGCCGTCGATCCGCTGGAGGGCACGAACCTCTGCGCCACGGGCGCCCCGAACGCCATCGCGGTCCTCGCCGCGTCGGACAAGGGCGGTCTGCTGCACGCGCCCGATCTGTACATGGAGAAGCTGGTCGTCGGCCCGAGCTCGAAGGACGCCGTCGATCTCGACGCGCCGGTCCACGAGAACCTCACAGCGATCGCGCGCTGTCTCGGCCGCCGCGTCGAGGATCTCGTCGTTGTCGTCCTCGAGCGCCAGCGTCACGAGCAATTGATCGCCGACATCCGCGCCACCGGCGCGCGCATCCACCTGAT
The DNA here is from genome assembly GCA_023265175.1 of Acidobacteriota bacterium. Lineage (GTDB taxonomy): Bacteria > Acidobacteriota > Vicinamibacteria > Vicinamibacterales > CAVVIG01 > JAHFUI01. The sequence goes on along the minus strand of JAHFUI010000028.1, from coordinate 11,915 downwards.
TGGGGACGGCGATCTGTCGGCGGGCATCGCGGCCGCCGTCGTCGGTTCCGGCGTGCACGCGGTGATGGGGACCGGCGGCGCGCCCGAAGGCGTCCTGTGCGCCGCGGCGATGCGGTGCCTGAACGGCGAAATCTTCGCCCGGCTCGTCGTCAGCAAGCCCGAGCATGAAGAGCGCTGCCGGTCGATGGGGATCACGGACATCAAGAAGATCTATCGAGCGAACGACCTGGCCCCGGGCAAGGAGATCATATTCGCCGCGACCGGCGTCACCGACGGGACCCTGATGCGCGGCGTGCGGTTCTTCGGCGACGGCAACCGTACGAGCTCGGTGATCATGCAGAATACTCCGCACCGGATCCGGTTCATCGATAGTATTCACGTGGCGGCCGACCGCAACGTGAAGATCAGATTCTGAAGACACCTCTAACGAGGCTGCGCCTCAGACCGACGAGAAACATGACGGTCCCGGCGCAGCCTCGTTAGTTTCACCTTTATCACAAGCCCCGCTGCGCGGGGGCTAGGCGCGGACAAGGGGATACGTGGCCGGCACGATCGCGATCGAAGAGCACTTCGCCATCCCGTCCACGCTGCGCATGTCGCGGCAGTACGCGATCGACGACTCGTGGATGGACTTGCAGAAACGGTTGCTGGACCTGCACGACGTCCGGCTATCGGAGATGGATCGGCACGGGATCGAGATCGCGATCCTGTCGCTCAACGCCCCCGGCATTCAGGAGATTCCCGATCCTGCCGAGGCCGCCCGAACGGCGCGGCGCGCCAACGACCGGCTGGCCGAAGCCGTCCTCGCGCAGCCCGATCGATTCGCCGGGTTCGCCGCGCTCCCGATGCAGGATCCGGAAGCGGCCACCGCCGAGCTCACGCGCTGCGTCAGGCAGCTCGGGTTCAAAGGCGCGCTGGTCAACGGCTTCTCCCAGGTGGGCAGCCTCGACCGCGTCGTGTACTACGATGACCCGGCGTATCTCCCGTTCTGGGCGGCGGTGGAGGAGCTCGCCGCTCCGTTTTATCTGCATCCGCGGGATCCGCTGCCGGCCCGTGAGCCGATCTACGACGGCCATCCGTGGTTGCTCGGCCCGGTGTGGGCGTTTGGCGTCGAAACGGCCACCCATGCGCTGCGGTTGATGGCCAGCGGCCTGCTGGACCGCCATCCACGGCTCACGATCATCCTCGGTCACCTGGGCGAAGGCTTGCCGTACAACATCTGGCGGGTAGACCATCGCCTCCGCAAGTCGTCACGCGGAATCCCGGCGCGGCGGACGATGCGCGAATACCTCCGCTCGAATTTCTACCTCACGACGAGCGGCAATTTTCATACGCCCGCGCTCGTCGACGCGATGACGGAGATCGGGCCGGATCGGGTGTTGTTCTCGGTGGACTATCCGTTCGAGGACACGGTTGACGCCGCGAAGTGGTTCAACGAAGCGAATCTCTCCGAAACCGATCGCGAGAAGATCGGGCGGCTGAACGCGATCGCGCTGCTGAATCTCTGAACCGCAGATCTCTTGAACCACAAAGATCACAAAGCACACAAAGAGGAGCTGCCTTTGTGGTCTTTGTGTTCTTTGTGGTTCCGTTCGTTCTCGGTTCTAGAGTGGTTCACCAGGCCGCTCCGATCCCGCGAGCCACGCCTTGCCCTCGGCGTAAAGTTTTTCGACCGCCGGTCCGCGCAGGCCGGGCAATCCATCCTTCACCGTGAAGCCGTTCTTCGATTGGAGGTACCCCAGGTGGCGGTAGCCTTCGGGGAAGCGCGCGAGCCGTTCCGCGTCGAGCACGAGCGTCGCTGACGGATCGACGAGGTCGAGCCGGTCCTTCTCGTAGATGGGCTGACGCCTGACGATTCCCCACCGGCCATCGCGCTTTTCGAAGAAGTCGTAGAACCGGCCGGTGCACACGACGTCGGCCAACACCCCATCGACCGGAGCCCGCTGATCGATCGTCATCTTGACCTGCGAGATGGCGCGCCGACCAACCACGTCGCACGTGAACCCGCTGAGGCGGTGCAGGATGTTAACGCCTGTGTTGAATCCTTCGCGGCTCACCTCGATGAACCGGCGGGCGGGCCCCTGAAACCAGGTCGCCGTCATCCAGCCTTCCGCGTGCCAGACTGTCGCAAAGCGTTCCCAATCGCCGGCGTCGCGCCACAGCACCCAGTTTTCGACAGTCTCGCGGATGGCGAGCTTGTCAGCAACGAGTTGATCGGACATTCCTTAGTCTCCTTACGGTTGAAATGCAAAATGAAGGATGCAGAATGCATTTGGGTCGTGCATTTTGCATTCTGCATTGAGGCCGCGGTCACGTGAGGAACGCGACGATTCGATTGCGCATCGTGCCGATGCCTTCGATCTCGGTCTCGACGAGATCGCCGTCGTTCAAGTATTCCGGCGGCGTGCGGCCGAGGCCAACGCCTGCGGGCGTGCCGGTCGCGATGATGTCGCCCGGCTCGAGTGTCAGCCCGCGCGACAGGAATTCGAGAATCACGTCGACCGGAAAGATCATGTCGCCGGTGGTGGCATCCTGCTTCACGGCGCCGTTGACGCGAAGCGAGATGCGCTTCTTCTGCGGATCGCCGAACTCATCGGCCGTGACGACGAGCGGTCCCATCGGGCAGGAGCCGTCGAGACTCTTGCCCTTGAACCATTGCACGTGCTTCAACTGCAGATCTCTGGCCGACACGTCGTTGATGATCGTGTAGCCGAACACATAGGGCAGCGCCCTGGCGCGCACCACGTTCTTCGCCTTCATGCCGATGATGACCCCCAGCTCGGCCTCGTAGTCCAGTTGTCCGGTCACGTCCGGGTCCAACGGCACGTCGTCGTACGGGCCGTTCACCGTCGTCGGCGCCTTGGTGAAGAACACCGGGACTTCAGGAATCTTGAAGGGGCGATCACGCGCGCGCGATGCTTCCTGCAGGTGGCTCGCGTAGTTCTGGCCGAGACAGAAAATATTCTTGCGCGGCCGCGGGATCGGCGCGTGCAGACGAACGTCGGCCACGGAGTGGCTCTCCGACGAGGGCTCTCGATCGAGGAGACCCGCCATGCGTTGCCACGCATTCGGGCCTGATTCAATGAGATCCACGAGCGAACCGGGACAGGAGCCGGGCCATTTCGCCGAGACGGCTTTCTTCACATCCACGACGGTCTCGCCGCGGACGATCCCCAATCGTGCGCTTGGGTCGGTGGGGAGGGAGTACGTGACGTATTTCATGAGTCGGTCCTTTGTCTGAGAGCTCGAGCGCGTGCGATATCGCAAAGTCTATCGCAGCACGGCAATGTCTATCGCAATCTAAGAATTTGGATCGAGGCCAGTTTCCTGCAACTCTTTGCAATATCAGCGTGTTGACAAGCCTCGGTGTCTTGTTATACTCGCTGACCGTCCCAATATTTTTGTCTGTCTAAGTGTGGCCCTGTCCGCCTGGGAAGAGAGGCGCAATGAAGCGCGTTCTGAGTGGTGTACTTCGTGGAGTGCTGCTCGTTGTATTAACCGCGACGGTCGTTCGAGCGCAAGCCACAGCTCAAATCAGCGGGACGGTCAAGGATTCAAGCGGCGGCGTTCTGCCCGGCGCCGACGTCACCGTGACGCAGACCGATACGGGACTCAAGCGTAGCGTGGTGACGGATGGGACCGGCTCGTTCAGTGTCCCCGGCCTCCCCGTCGGTCCCTATCGGTTGGAAGTGAGCTTGACCGGCTTCAAATCCTACGCGCAGACCGGCATCGTGCTCCAGGTCGGCAGTGCCCCCAGTATCCCCGTCACCCTGTCGCTCGGCGCGGTGGCCGAGAATGTGACGGTCACCGGCGAATCCCCGCTCATTGATACCGGAAAGCTGGGCGTCGGGCAGGTGATGGACAACAAGCGGATCATGGACCTGCCGCTCAACGGCCGCAACGCGGCCGATCTGATCCAACTATTGCCAGCCGTCGTCCCGCAGGGGAGCTCAAGCAGCAGGAGCATGCAAGGGTCCCAAGGGGGATTGGGCTTCGCCGTGGCCGGGGGGGCGGCCTTCGGCGTGGCGTACGTCCTGGACGGCGCGACGCACAACAACCCGTATGACAACCTGAACCTGCCGCTGCCGTTCCCCGACGCGTTACAGGAGTTCAGGGCGGAAACGAGCGCCCTGACGGCTCAGAACGGGTTTCACTCCGGCGCGGCGGTGAACGTCGTGACCAAATCGGGCACCAACTCGTTCCGCGGCGACGCGTTCGAGTTCTTCCGCCATCACAGTCTCAACGCGACCGATCCGTTTGCGGCAAAGGACGCAGCCGGCAACCGGAAAGACGACGGGCGGAAGCGCAACCAGTACGGCGCGACGATCGGCGGGCCGATCAAGACGGACAAGCTGTTCTTCTTCGCCGGCTTTCAGGGGACGAACGAACGCGTGAACCCGACCGACAACCGCGCGTTCGTGCCGACTGCCGCGATGCTGGCGGGCGACTTCACCGCCTTTGCCTCCGCGGCGTGCAATAGCGGCATCGCGAAAAACCTCGGTACCCCGTTCGTCGGCAACAAGGTCAATCCGGCGCTGTTCAGCAAAGCGGCGCTCAACATCACCGCCAAGCTGCCGACCACCACGGATCCGTGCGGACTCGTACAGTACGGTTTACCCAGTGCGACCGACGAAGGACAGTATGTGGGTAAGGTCGACTATCAGGTGAGCAATAAGCACTCGTTCTTTGGCCGGTACATCGCGACCACGCAGTTCACACCGCCCCCCTATGGCCTTGAAGCCGCGCAGCAGAACCTGCTGGTGACGAGAATTGGCGGGCGGGACAACCTGGCCCAGACGTTCACGGTCGGCGAGAACTACGTGATCAGCCCCACGACGCTGAACGCGGTGCGTTTTGCCTTCAATCGCACCGCGATTCATCGCACGAGCACCGACTTTTTCTCCGCGCCAGAGGTCGGCATCAACATCTACAGCTACATGCCGCACTACATGCTGCTGAACGTGACCAACGGGTTCAGTCTCGGAGGCGGGACGGAAAGCGAATCGCACTTCACGACCAACGCGTGGCAGGTCAGCGACGACATGACGCTGGTGAGAGGCGCCCATCAATTTGCGTACGGCGTCAACGTGGCGCATTGGACGTCGCTCTCGCAGGCCAACGTGCGGTCCCCGGGCGCGCTCAGCATCGATGGGACGCAGACCGGCGGTGCGACGACCAGCACCGGGTTGTCCGACTTCCTGTTGGGAAGGATGGGCACGAACGCACTCGTGCAGGCGGCCCCGAACACGTTGGACATGCAGCAGACATACCTCGGAGTCTACGCGCAGGATGGCTGGAGAGTGGGTTCGCGCGTGACGCTCAATTACGGGCTGCGGTGGGAGCCGTTTTTCCCGCAGCAGTTGGTGAACGGCGCCGTGTATCAGTTCGACATGACGCGGTTCACGCAGAACATTCACAGCACGGTCTTCCCGAAGGGACCGGCCGGGCTGTACTTCCCTGGCGATTCCGGGTTCCCCACCCAGGCGGGGATGGAAACGCAGTGGAAGAATTTCGGGCCGCGCGTGGGAGTCGCCTGGGATCCGACCGGGACCGGACGGACGTCGGTACGGGCGTCGTACGGCCGGTCGTACGAGTTCGTGAACGGACAGTTCCACATCAACACCTCGGTCGCGCCGCCGTGGGGATCGGAAGTTCGGCTGAACGCGCCCCCAGGCGGCCTGGACAATCCGTTCCTGGGCAATCCGGGCGGGAACACGAACATCTTCCCGGTCACGTTCGATCAGAACGCGCCGTTTTCGCTCAACGGACCGTTTCTGAGCTTGAGCGACAACATGACGTCCACCCACGTCGATCTGTGGAACGTCACGGTCGAACGGCAATTCAGCGGACGCTGGCTCGCGTCGGCCGGTTATGTGGGGAGCCGGACGAACAACATCTGGGAATCGACGCCGCTCAACAACGGCCTCTTCGTCACGGTCAACGGTGCCGCACCAAGCACCACCAACCTGAATTCGCGCCGTCCCTTGTTCCTGGCCGATCCGAACAACGGGAAGTATTACGGACCCACGGATCTGTATGTGACCGACGGCACGCAACGCTACAAGGGCATGCTGCTGTCGCTTCGAGGCAACGGCGCTCATGGCTCGAGCGTCAATGTGAACTACACGCTGTCGAACTGCTACGGATCGCCCGATGGCAGCGGCGGCGGCACGCCCAACGTGTCGACGGGCTACAACATCCCGAGTAATCCCGGCTTCGACAACGGCAACTGCTCGTCGGACCGGCTGCACAACTTCTCGGTGTCGGGCTCGATCCAATCGCCGCGGTTCGAGAGCACGGCGATGCGCGCCGCGTTCTCCGACTGGAGGCTGGCGGGCAGCTTCCGGGCGTTGACGGGCCCGTGGCTTACGATCGGCACCGGCCAGGATATCGCACTGAACGGGCAGGCGGGCACCCAGCGCGCGAATCAGATTCTCGACAATCCGTACGCCGACCAGTCCATCAACCCGGTGAACGGGGGCATCCGGTTCCTGGATTCGTTGGCGTTCGCGCAGCCGGCGGCCGGTACGCTCGGCACGAGCGTGCGCAACAGCGTTCGCGGGCCGGGCAGCAAGAACATCGATCTGGCCCTGTCACGAAACATCTCGATCTCGAACATGAAGAACGTGGAAGTCCGGGTCGAGGCCTTCAACGCCCTGAACTGGTTCCAGTGGGGACAGCCGTCCACGGCTCGCAGCAGCGCGACGTTCGGTCAGATTACGTCCGCCGGCAGCCCGCGAGTCATACAGTTCGCCCTGAAGTATGCGTTCTAGACAACCTGTATCGGGAACCCGAGTCAAGCGGATACCGATTCGAGCTACGCGATTCGGCTTATTGGATTCGCGCAAAAATGCTCTAGCGGACGCGCGTTCAGTTCGTTGCTAATGCGATTTGGCGAGTTATACTCGTCCGCTGTCGCAATATTTCGTCTGTTTAAGTGCGGCCCTGTCCGCCTGGGAAGAGGAGGCGCGATGAAGCGCGTTCTGAGTGGTGTACTGAGTGGAGTGCTGCTCGTTGTATTGACCGCGACGGTCGTTCGAGCGCAAGCCACAGCTCAAATCAGCGGGACGGTCAAGGATTCAAGCGGCGGCGTTCTGCCCGGCGCAGACGTCACCGTGACGCAGACCGATACGGGACTCAAGCGTAACGTGGTGACGGATGGGACCGGCTCGTTCAGTGTTCCTGGCCTCCCCGTCGGTCCCTATCGGTTGGAAGTGAGCCTGGCCGGATTCAAATCCTACGCGCAGACCGGCATCGTGCTCCAGGTCGGCAGCGCCCCGAGTATTCCCGTCATCCTGTCGCTCGGCGGGGTGGCCGAGAACGTGACGGTGACCGGCGAGTCTCCACTCATCGACACTGGCAAGCTGGGTGTCGGGCAGGTGATGGACAACAAGCGGATCATGGAGCTGCCGATCAACGGACGCAACGCGGCCGACCTCATCCAGTTGTTGCCGGCCGTCGTCCCGCAACCGGCGCTCAACGCGAGCAGCCGGAGCATGCAGGGCGGGCAAGCCTACTCCGTGGCCGGGGGCGTGTCCTTCGGCGTGGCGTACGTCCTGGACGGGGCGACGCACAACAACCCGTACGACAACCTGAACCTGCCGCTGCCGTTTCCGGACGCGTTGCAGGAGTTCAAGGCGGAAACGAGCGCCCTGACGGCACAGAATGGCTTCCACTCCGGCGCGGCGGTGAACGTCGTCACGAAATCGGGCACTAACTCGTTCCGCGGCGATGGGTTCGAGTTCTTCCGCCATCACAGTCTGAACGCGACCGATCCGTTTGCAGCAAAGGACGCAGCCGGCAACCGGAAAGACGATGGGTTGAAGCGCAACCAGTACGGCGTGACGCTTGGCGGGCCGATCAAGACCGACAAGCTGTTCTTCTTCGGCGGCTTTCAGGGGACGAACACACGCCAGAACCCGACCGACAACCGCGCGTTCGTGCCGACTGCCGCGATGCTCGCCGGCGACTTTACCGCCTTTGCCTCCGCGGCGTGCAACGCCGGCATCGCGAAGAACCTTGGTGCGCCGTTCGTCGGCAACAAAGTGAACCCGGCGCTCTTCAGCAAGGCGGCGCTCAACATCACCGCCAAGCTGCCGGCCACCACCGATCCGTGCGGCCTCGTGCAGTTCGGTCAGCCGTTCGCGTACGACGACCAGCAGTACGTCGGCAAGATCGACTACACGTTGAGCAACAAGCATTCGCTGTTCGGACGCTTCATCGCGACGCAGGTGGTGCAGCCGCCGCCGTTCAGTCTCGAGGCCGCGCAGCAGAACCTGCTGGTGACGCGCACGGGCGGACGGGACAACCTCGCGCAGACCTTTACGGTCGGCGAGAACTTCGTCCTCTCGCCGACGACCCTCAACGCCGTGCGGTTCTCGTTCAATCGCACCGCGATTCATCGCACGAGCACCGACTTTTTCTCCGCGCCCGAAATGGGCATCAACATCTACAGCTACATGCCGCACTACATGCTGCTGACTGTTGGTGCGCCAGGAACCACGGGCTTTCAACTCGGAGGCGGGACGGAAATCGAATCGCACTTCACGACCAACGAGTGGCAGCTCAGCGACGACATGACGCTGGTGCGGGGCGCGCACCAATTCGCGTACGGCGTGAACGTGGCGCATTGGACCTCGCTCTCGGTCGCGAACGTGCGGTCGCCGGGGCAGTTCTCCATCGACGGCACGCAGACCGGGACACCACTCTCGGACTTCCTGCTGGGCAAGATGGGCGTCAACGCGCTGGTGCAGTCGACGCCGAACACGTTGGACATGGCGGAGACATACCTCGGGGTCTACGCGCAGGATGGCTGGAGAGTGGGTTCGCGCGTGACGCTCAATTACGGGCTGCGGTGGGAGCCGTTCTTCCCGCAGCAATTGGTGAACGGCGCCGTGTACCAGTTCGACATGACGCGGTTTACGTCGAACGTTCACAGCGTCGTCTTTCCGAAGGGGCCGGCCGGGCTGTTCTACCCTGGTGATGCCGGGTTTCCCTCTCAGGCGGGCATGCAGACGCAGTGGAAGAATTTCGGACCGCGTGTGGGAGTCGCCTGGGATCCGACCGGGACCGGACGGACGTCGGTACGGGCCTCGTATGGCCGGTCGTATGAGTTCGTGAACGCACAGTTTCACTTGAACACCTCCTCGGCCGCGCCGCCGTGGGGGTCTGAAGTCCGGCTCAACGCGCCTCCGGGCGGCCTGGACAATCCATTCTTGGGGAACCCGGGCGGGCAAACGAATATCTTCCCCATCACCTTCGACGCCAACGCGCCGTTTTCGCTCAACGGACCGTTTCTGAGCTTGAGCGACAACATGACGTCCACCCACGTCGATCTGTGGAACGTCACGGTCGAGCGGCAATTTGGCGGACGCTGGCTCGCGTCGGCGGGCTACGTGGGCAGCCGCACCCACAACCTCTGGGAATCGACGCCGCTCAATAATGGTATCGCGACCGTGCTGACCGGCGTGGGCGCCAACGGTGTGCAAACAACCTGCGTGCCGACGGCCAGCAACTTCAGCTCGTGCATGACCACCATTCTGAACTCGCGCCGTCCATTGTTCCTGGCGGATCCGGTCAACGGGAAGTATTACGGACCCACGGATCTGTATGTGACCGACGGCACGCAACGCTACAAGGGCATGCTGCTGTCCCTTCGAGGCAGCGGCGCTTATGGCTCGACGGTCAACGTGAATTACACCCTGTCGAACTGCTATGGATCGCCAGATGGCAACGGCGGCGGCACCACCAACGTGTCGGTGGGCTACAACATCCCGAGTAATCCCGGCTTCGACAACGGCAACTGCTCGTCGGACCGGCTGCACAACTTCTCGGTGTCGGGCTCGATCCAATCGCCGCGGTTCGAGAGCACGGCGATGCGCGCCGCGTTCTCCGACTGGAGGCTGGCGGGCAGCTTCCGGGCGTTGACGGGCCCGTGGCTTACGATCGGCACCGGCCAGGATATCGCACTGAACGGGCAGGCGGGCACCCAGCGCGCGAATCAGATTCTCGACAATCCGTACGCCGACCAGTCCATCAACCCGGTGAACGGGGGCATCCGGTTCCTGGATTCGTTGGCGTTCGCGCAGCCGGCGGCCGGTACGCTCGGCACGAGCGTGCGCAACAGCGTTCGCGGGCCGGGCAGCAAGAACATCGATCTGGCCCTGTCACGAAACATCTCGATCTCGAACATGAAGAACGTGGAAGTCCGAGTCGAGGCCTTCAACGCCCTGAACTGGTTCCAGTGGGGACAGCCGTCCACGGCTCGCAACAGCGCGACGTTCGGTCAGATTACGTCCGCCGGCAGCCCGCGAGTCATCCAGTTCGGCGTGAAGTATGCTTTCTAGGTGAGTTGCGAAACCGTGGTGGAGAGCGTAGTCCCCCGTTTCAACAACCAGTACTCAGGAGGATCAGATGGATAACCTCAGGCGAGCCACGATGGCAGGCGTTCTCGTGCTGCTGGCGATGACCCTGATCAGTGTCCCGGCGTACGCGCAGATGGAATTCTCCGGTGAGTGGGCGCCCGTCCAGGACGAGGACAACACGGGGAACCCCTACGTCGGCGAATTCGTCGGGATTCCGATGAGTCGGGCCGGGAGCTTGCGCGCGCAGGCGTGGAACGCCTCCCTCTATACGCTGCCCGAATGGCAGTGCCGGCCGCACGGCGCGATGTACATCTCGCGCGGACCGTCGCAGGTGCGCATCTGGAAGGAAGTCGATCCGGTCTCGCGGCAAATCACGGCGTATCACGCCGAGTGGCTGCGCTCGGTCGACAACCCGTATTTCATGGACGGCCGTCCGCATCCCACGTCGGCGCTCGCGCCGCACACCTGGGGCGGCTTCTCGACGGCGGTGTTCGAGGGCGAGATGCTCAAGATCACCACCACGCATCTCAAGGAGGATTACTATCGGCGCAACGGTGTCCCGTCGAGCGACCGGGCGACGCTCACGCAATACTGGATTCGCCGCGGTGACATCCTGACGTGGGTCACCATCGCCTATGACTCGTTGTATCTCACCGAGCCGATGATCCGCAGCAGTGAATATCGATTTTCGCCGAACCAGCAGATCCCGCCGTACCCGTGCACCGCGGTCGAAGAAGTCGACCGGCCGCAAGGGGTTGTGCCGCACTACGTGGCTGGCGCCAATCCGTTTCTGAAAGAGTGGGGGGCCAAATACAACGTGCCGATTGAAGCCGGCCTCGGCGGGCCGGCCACGATGTATCCGGAGCTGGCCAGGAAGATTCAGCGAGAGCGCAACCAGGCGAGCAAGTAACGACAAATGCAAGATGCAAAATGCGGGTGATGGTATTGCGCATTCGACGTTGTGCATTTCACGCCGAGGAGTGACGCCATGAACAAACATTCAACGCGCTGCGTGTTCGCCGGCGGCGCGGCGCTTGCCGTCGCACTCACCGCGACGATGTACGCGCAGCAGGCGCGGGCGCCGCAGCCGCGAGCGGCGCAGGATGCCGGCCGCGGCAAAGTCGAGATCGTGCCCATTCGCGACAATATCTACGTCCTCGCGGGCGCCGGCGCCAACATCGTGGTGTCGGGCGGGCGCGACGGGCTGTTCCTGGTCGACTCCGGGCTCGAACAGAACAGCGACGCGGTCCTTGCGGCGATCAAGGAGCTGCAACGCGAGCTCGACATCAAGCTGCCGCCGCTCGAGCGGTGGGGTGCCGAAGGGAGTTTCTCGACGCTGCTCGAACCGTACTACAGGACCGCGCCCGCGAAGCCGGTTCGATACATCGCCAACACCACGCTCGCGCTCGACCACACCGGCGGGAACGCCAGGATGAGGGCGGCGGGCAAGACGTTCACCGGCGGCAACGTCGCCGGCGAGATCGACGTCGCCAACGAGGGCGCCGCGATTCTCGGCCACGAAAACCTGCTGGCTCGAATGACGCAGGCCAA
>JAHFUI010000296.1 GCA_023265175.1 Acidobacteriota bacterium | reverse complement strand
CACGTGCATCAGTGCGATCACTGCGGCAGGGAGGTGTACGCGTTTCACTCCTGCCGCAACCGCCATTGTCCGAAGTGTCACCGCGACCAGACCGATCGCTGGCTGAAGGCGCAGCGCACCCGCCTGCTGCCGTGTGCCTACTATTTGCTCACCTTCACCCCCCTGTGCCAATAATCGGTGAGACAACCTTCCCGTTGAGATTAGTGTAGGGGCGGGGAGGGTTCGATGAATGAATCGCATGCCAGTCAGCCTTGAGATCGACGTGACTGCGGAAGCGGAGGCGGAGGGAGCCCGAAGGGCGACCGGAGCCTCCGTTTCCGCAGTCGAGCCCGCCCCGAGGAGGCCTGATCCCGAAGTGTCCGCGAAGGTCCAGCGCCGGCACTTCAGCGCCGAGTATCGGCTGCGGATTCTGAAACAGGCCGAGCGGTGCAAGAAGCCCGGGGAGCTGGGCGCGCTCCTGCGCCGCGAGGGCTTGTATAGCTCGCTCCTGACGAATTGGCGTCGCCAGAGGGAGCAGGGCGCGCTCGTCGGGATGCGCGCGCGCAAACGGGGACCGACACCGCGGCGGATCGCTCCGCGCGTCAAGCAGCTCGAAGCGGAGAACGCCCGGCTCCAGCGCAAGCTGCAGCAGGCTGATACGATCATCACCGTCCAAAAAAAAGTTGCCGAGATCTTGGGGATCCCCCTGAGACCTCTCGTCAACGACGAGACCGACTGATGATCGCCATCGAGGCCGTCGCGGCGGACGTCGCCACGTCGGCCGTCTGTCGGAGCGTCGGCATTTCCCGCGCGTCGTTCTATCGGCGTCGGCAGCCGGCTGGACCGTCGACCCCGAGACGGCCCCGGGCGCCGTCGCCGCGCGCGCTCGTCCTCGCGGAACGGCAGGCCGTCCTCGACACGTTGCACAGCGACCGGTTCGTCGATCAGTCGCCCGCGGAAGTGCATGCGACGCTGCTCGAGGAGCAGACCTATCTCTGCTCGCCGCGCACGATGTATCGGGTGCTGGCCGGGGCCGATGAAGTGCGGGAACGGCGCGACCAGGCGCGGCATCCGGCGTACACCAAACCCGAGCTCGTCGCCACCGGCCCGAATCAGGTCTGGTCCTGGGATATCACCAAGCTGAAAGGCCCGGTCAAGTATGTGTACTTCTCGCTGTATGTCATCCTCGATCTCTTCAGCCGTTACGTCGTGGGCTGGATGGTCGCGGTGAACGAGAGCGCGCGTTTGGCCGAGCGGTTGATCGAACAGACCTGCGCGAAGCAGGGCATCACGCCGCACCAGCTCACCATCCACGCGGACCGCGGCGCGCCCATGCGCAGCAAACTCGTCGCGCTGCTGTTCTCGGATCTCGGCATCGACGCGAGCCACTCGCGGCCGCGCGTGAGCAACGACAATCCGTTCTCGGAATCGCAGTTCCGCACGTTCAAGTACCGACCAGAGTTCCCGGACCGGTTCGGCTCACTCGAACACGCGCGCGGCGTCAGCCACGATCTGTTCGTCTGGTACAACGACGAACACCATCACAGCGGTCTCAGCTATCTGACACCGGCCGACGTGCACTCCGGCCGCGCCGCCACGATCCTCGAGGTCCGTCACCGCACGCGCCTGGCCGCGTACGCGGCGCATCCCGAACGCTTCGTGAAGGGGCCTCCACGCCAGGAGGCGCTTCCCGAGGCGGTTTGGATCAATCCGCCGGCGATCCCGACCCGTCAGGATGCCCCAGGCACGACGATCGTCTCGCCGGACGACCCGCAGCATGGGGTGATCGGCGGGCCACCACCGATTGTTGGCGTGCAGTCGATCGGGGTCGTCAACAGCGGGTAGTGTCTTGAGTCAGGTGGAAAAGTAGAAGCCCGTCATCATCCGGCGCAGTTGTTAACTAGCACCTGCGCCGCTTGGCGGCGGGTGCCAGAGGATGACGCGATGGCGAAGGAGAGCAGGAAGCTCACGGGCACTGAAGGGAATCCGACGGTGGCGACGAGTCTGGAAGCGGCGTTTCGGTTGCGGGCGCGAGCGTGGATCGATGCGATTGTCGAGGAAGCAATCGAGGCGGCACTGGGTGCGCGTGTCGCGCGTGTCGGAGCGGAGCGCTACGGCTACCGACATGGGACACGGGAGCGGCCGCTGACGACGAGTCTCGGCCCGACGACGTTCGCGATGCCGCGCGCCCGCGTCATGACATCTGAGGGCGGCACTGCCGAATGGCGCAGCGCGCCGGTGTCGCGCGATCAACGCCGCAGTCAACGGGTCGCTGAAGCGATCCTCGGCGTGTATCTGTGTGGGACGAGCACCCGGATCAAGAGCGCGCTGACGCCCCTGCTGCGTGGCGGGCCGTTGTCGAAGGACGCGGTGACGCGGTTGGTCGGCCGGCTCGCGGAGGATTTCGAGACCTGGCGCCGGCGCGATCTCGGGGGGGACCAGATTCAGTACCTGAGTCTGGACGGCTGGTATCCGAAGCTCCGCATTGGCACGCGGCGCGTGCGTGTTCCTGTCCTCGTCACCTTGGGCGTGCGCGGTGATGGTGATGGAGAGCGTGTGGTCCTGGATGTGCGCCTCGCCGGAGATGAAAGGACGGTGGCGTGGCGCGACGTGATTCGAACCCTCGTCGATCGCCACGTGGGGACGGTGCGGCTCGCGATGATCGACGGGAGCGCGGGGTTGGCAGCCGCGCTGCGCGAGCAGTGGCCATCGCAGGCGATTCAACGCTGCACGGCGCCTAAGCCGCGGAATCTCGAGGCCAAGGCGCCGGCGTGCCTGCGCGAGGAGCTCGCGGAGGATTACCGGCGCCTGATCGATGCAGAGACCCGGGCGCTCGTCAATCAGGCCCGCGCCCAGTGTACGAAGAAGTGGCCGCTGCGCTATCCCGCGGTCGTCGAGTCTCTCCATGAAGCGGGCGATGACCTCTTCATCTTTCTGAGCTTTCCCAAGGCGCAATGGACAGCGCTGCGAACGACGAATGCGCTCGAGCGGATCAACGGGGAATTCCGTCGCCGCACGAAAACACAGGCGAGGCTGCCAAGCCAGGCCCCGGTCCTGTTGCGGCTCTTCGGCTTGGTGCGCAGCGGCCAGGTGAAGATGCCAAAGATCGATGGGTGGCACGAGATGGAGCACGCGAAACAGGCGGCGTAAACCCGTTACGGGGCGATCAGAGGCTGGATGATGACGCGCTCGGACTTTTCCACCACTTGACAGACACGGCCCAACCGCGTGGAGTCGCTACAATAAATACTGAATCAGGTTGTCTCACCGGCGTTGACACGGCCCGCACCCTGCCG
>JAHFUI010000027.1:23416-34465 GCA_023265175.1 Acidobacteriota bacterium | reverse complement strand
CTAGCGCCGGCCGATGACAGCATAGTCCATCGACGAAAAAATCCGCGCGTTCAGCTTGTCGGCGTGCGCGTTGACGGCGGCCACGATTTGCGTGAGCTGAGGATCGGCCTGGATCCCCGCGGCGGCCGCCACGCGCTCGAGGCGGTCGACGTCGCGCACCGGCGCTCGATACTGCACCTCGACGTTCATGAAACCGCTCGTCTGCACGAGATACCGCAGCGTGTCCGGATGGAGCGGTTGCCGGTGCGTGACGTCCCGGATGTAGCAGTCGAAAAACGCCATCCAGCATGCCGGGTTGATCGTTTCGAGCACGAGCGGCGCGCCCGCGCGCAGCTTGTGATGGGCAGCCTCGAGAAACCGCAGCAGGTACCCGGGCTCGAAGTGCTCGACCACCTGCACGGCGACCAGGCCGCCGAGCGTGCCGTCCTTCTGGCGCTCGAGGAATCGAAGCGCATCATCCCGTTCGACGTCGAGTCCGCGCGCGCGGCACAGTTGAACCATCGCGTCGTTGGTGTCCACGCCGCGTGCCGTGACGCCGTGCTGCCGCAGCAGATCGAGCAGCTCGCCACGACCGCATCCCACGTCGAGCACGTCCGATGCCGACGCGAAGATCGGCAGATAGTCCTCCACCCGCGCGCGGATGTCCTGCTCCGAGCCGCGAAAGCGATCCTCGAATCCGACGTAGGTCACCGAGTCGACGTTTGCGCTGAAGGCGGCGGACGGCGCAGCGTTGGCGGCAGCCGCCGGGATTGCGGTCCCCGGCCCCGTCATCTCCCGCTTCAGCGCCAGAATTCGCTGTTCGGCCAGGAGGAGACGCTCCCGCAGTTCGCTGCCGCCGGCGCTCCGATCCTTAGTGTCAACATAGATCGTGATGGTTTGCAGGTATTGGACGAGGAGCGATTCGAATCGAACGAGCGCCTCGAGCTCGCGGCGGGCGACGTCGAGCAGTCTGCTCGCAGTCTGCTGGACCTCGTGATGCGCCGCGACATTGCGGTTGATGTGGTCGACGAGCTCCGCGTTGAATCGCTGCTGCGCCTCGATCGGTGGTCCGACCAGACGCCAGATGAAGCCGCGCAGTCGGCCCTTCAGCGATCGCTCGATCGGCGGCGGACCGTCGGGCAGGATCCTCCACGCGAGATTGATCAGCGTCACCCGATCGTCGTCGTACGGTCTGGGCGGATCCGGAAAGCTGGGAAGATCCTGGACGGCGCGATCGACGGCTGTCAGCGCCTCGTTGTACAGACGATCGGCCTCGAGCCGTTCGCGCTCCAGCCGGGCAAACAGGTCTTCGAGAGAACCGGGCATCTGATATCTGATTATCTGGTTATCTGATTATCTGATTATTGGAATTGGTCATTGACCGATCAATAACCAGATAACCAGATGACCAGATAACCAAATTTCTACCGTCCGACGAGGCCTTCGATGGGACTGCTGGCGCTGGCGTACAGCTTCCGCGGAATCCGTCCGGCGAGATAGGCGAGACGTCCGGCGCGCACGGCGAGCTTCATCGATTCGGCCATGGCGACCGGATCCTGCGCGCCGGCGATCGCGGTGTTCATGAGCACGCCGTCCGCGCCGAGTTCCATGGCCAACGCCGCATCGGATGCCGTGCCGACACCGGCATCCACGATGAGCGGGATGCGCGCGAGCTCGCGGATGATCCGCAGGTTGTTCACGTTCTGAATGCCGAGTCCGGATCCGATCGGCGCGCCGAGCGGCATGATGGCGGCGGCGCCCGCGTCCTGGAGCTTGCGGCAGACGACCGGATCGTCGGTCGTGTAGGGCAGCACGACGAACCCTTCCCGCACCAGAATGCGCGTGGCGTCGAGCAGCGCCTCGTTGTCGGGAAACAACGTTTTCTCGTCGCCGATCACTTCGAGCTTGACCCAATGGGACAGCCCCGCTTCACGGCCCAGGCGCGCCGTGCGCACGGCTTCGTCGGCGGTGTAACACCCGGCGGTGTTCGGCAGCAGGAAGTACTTCGCCGTGTCGATGTAGTCGAGGAGCGATTCTGCGCCGCTCGAGGGCTCGCTGTGCTCGCGCGGGCCGCGGGCGCTTGACCGGTCCGAAATGTTCACGCGCCTCACGGCGACGGTAATCATGTCCGCGCCAGACGCGTCGTGCGCGCGAACCATGACGGCCGGCGACGAGTACTTGCCGGTGCCGACGATGAGGCGAGAAGAAAACGTGCGATCCGCGATGACAAAAATATCCGGTTGCATATGTTATCCGCCGCCCACGAAATTGACGATTTCGACCTGATCGCCGGCGTTGATGGTCGTGTGGCCGAAGGCCGCACGCTTGAGTACGACGAGGTTGTGCTCGACGGCAATCCGCCGCGGGTCGATGTCGAGCCGCGCGAGCAGCTCGGTGACAGTGAGCGGCCCCTCGACCTCGAACGGCTCGCCGTTCAGCGCGATTTTCACCAGCTCGTGACTCATTTTAGCGCACAAGTAATGAAGCTTCGCCTGGAACGACCGGTAACCCAAGTTCCGGTGCGGCGAAGCTTCGTTACTAGGTTGCGCGGCCGCGAAAGCGGCCGCACCTCAGCCGGGCTTGCGCGACACCGCTGACGCATTCGTACACATTTTGGCCGTGCAAGCACGGCTGGTTTCGTATCACGATTGAGGGATGCCGCTCGACCGTGAAGCCGTCATGTCGTGGTACCGCCGCAACCGCGCGCGGTCCCAGGCGCTGTTCGATCTGTTGACGGACGATGCGTACTACAGTCAACCGATTGCCTTGCGCCATCCGATTGTCTTCTATGCCGGCCATCTTCCAGCGTTCAGTTTCAACACGTTGGTCAAGCGCGGCCTCGGCTGCCCCAGCATCGACGCAAGACTGGAAACGCTCTTCGCCCGCGGCATCGATCCGGCGCAGCCTGTTGCTGCGCCTGCCGTGGAGCGATGGCCAACGCGAACCGAGGTCGCGCAGTTCGTAGACGAGGCCGACCAGCGTGTGCTGGATGCCCTCGCGCACGCCGACATCGAACGGCCGGATCGGCCGCTCCTCGATCGCGCCGAGGCAGTGTTCACGATTCTCGAGCACGAGGCGATGCATCAGGAGACGCTGCTGTACATGTGGCACCGGTTGCCCTTCGACCAGAAAAAGCGGCCGGCTGCGTACACACCTGCGGGGGACGGACGCGTCCTCGATCGCGAATGGGTGGACATCCCAGCGGGACGCGCGACGCTTGGCGTCAATCGCGACGCGATCCCGTTCGGCTGGGACAACGAGCTCCCGTCCTGTACCGCTGACGTTCCGGCGTTCGCGATCGAACGTCACAATGTCAGCAACGCACAATTCCTCGAGTTCGTCGAGGCGGGCGGTTACCAGACCCGCGACTGGTGGAGACCCGAGGATTGGCAGTGGATCCGAGCGGATCGGATCGAGCAGCCCGCCTTCTGGGAGCGCGAAGACGGCCGGTGGTATTGGCGCGGGATGTTCGAGCGTATTGCGTTGCGGATGTCATGGCCCGTCTACGTCAGCCATGCGGAAGCCGCCGCGTATGCACGCTGGCGTGGCGCCCGTCTTCCGAGCGAAGCGGAGTATCAACGGGCGGCCATCGGGTCGCCGGTCGGCGAGCGTCGTTGTCGTTATCCATGGGGAAACGCCGAGCCGAACGACGCGCACGGCGTGTTCGACTTTTCGAGCTGGGATCCGCAACCGGTGGGCACGCATCCGCTGGGCGCGAGCGCGTGGGGCGTCGACGATCTCGTCGGGAACGGTTGGGAGTGGACGAGCACACCGTTCGCGCCATTTCCAGGGTTCCACGCGATGGCTTCGTACCCGGAGT
The DNA here is from genome assembly GCA_023265175.1 of Acidobacteriota bacterium. Classification (GTDB taxonomy): domain Bacteria; phylum Acidobacteriota; class Vicinamibacteria; order Vicinamibacterales; family CAVVIG01; genus JAHFUI01. The sequence goes on along the minus strand of JAHFUI010000027.1, from coordinate 30,666 downwards.
ACTCGGCCGACTTTTTCGACGAAGGGCACTACGTGATGAAGGGCGCGTCACCCGCAACCGCGCGTGAACTGATTCGCCCGACGTTCCGCAACTGGTTCCGGCCGCACTATCCCTACGTCTACGCGACGTTGCGATGCGCCCTGGGGGCGGGGAGGCCGGGAACCAGGAGCATTCGATGACCGAGCTCGCGACCACACCTCTTCACGCCTCGACCAGTCGACAGACATTTGCGGATGACGTCCTGTACTACTTGAGCCTGCAGCCGCGCCAGCTCCCATCGCGTTATTTCTACGACGCGCTTGGCTCCGCGCTGTTCGAGGCGATCTGTCGGTTACCCTGGTATCGAATCACGCGGTCGGAGACGCGCCTGCTCGCGACGCACAGCCGTCGCATCTTCAGTCGTCTCGATCCGCTGTCGACGCTCGTCGAGCTCGGCCCGGGAAACGGCGAGAAGCTGGCGACGCTCATCGGCTCGGACACGTTGCGTCCGCCGCGTCTGGATGTCCATCTCGTCGACGTCTCACCAACGGCGCTTGCTTCTTCGAGCCGCGTCACAGGGGCATTGGACGGCGTGGTTGTGACCACGCACCAGGCGTCTTACGAAGCCGGGCTGACCGAAGCGGCTTCCCAGACGCGGGAAAGCGGCCGGACGTTGGTCCTGTTCCTGGGATCGAACATCGGAAATTTCGATCCGCCCGGCGCCGACGCGTTTCTGCGTGGCATTCGATCCGCGCTCGTCAAAGGCGACGCGTTCCTCATCGGCGCCGATCTCGTGAAGAACGAACGCGAGCTGGTCCTGGCCTACGACGACCCGCTCGGCGTGACGGACGCGTTCAATCACAATCTCCTGGTCCGCATCAACCGCGAGCTCGACGGCGATTTCGATCTCGATGCGTTTGCGCACCGCGCGCTTTGGAATGCGGAGAAGTCGCGCGTGGAGATGCACCTCGTCAGCCAGCGGAGTCAGCGCGTCAGGGTCGCGGCGGCCCGACTCGCCTTCACAATCGGAGAGGGTGAGTCGATTTGGACGGAGAGCTCGTACAAGTATCAGCCTGCCGCTCTCGTTACGATGCTCGAGCGGGCCGGGTTCCGCCTCGTCGAACAGTGGATTGATGGTGAGGCCGGCTTCGCCCTGACGTTAGCTATAGCTACTTGACCTCGCGCAGGTTGAGGTTGAACGAACCGATCGGCAGTTCCCCCTGCACTTTTACCGGCAGCCGGCGCGGGTCGTCCGAAATCCACATCGCGACGTTGCGGCCCAGCGCGTGGCCGGTGGCGTCGAAAATCGCCAGCTTGAGCTTCCATGCGTGGGCCTCGCCGAACGGCGTATTCACCCGCTCGCTTGGTCCGATATCCACCTGCAGCTTGTAGTTTGATCCGTCATCGCTCACCGGCATCGTCATGCGGTCGCCGGCCTTCAGCGGCACCGCGCGCAGCACGTACATCGCCGACAGCGCGTCCTGCGTGTACGGCGGCACCGTGAATGTGTCCCTGGCGGTGCCCGTCGACTGGTATTCGAAGAACGCTTTGTGCGCGGCGTGATCGAAGCGCGTCACCTTGAAACGATGACGGCTGCCTTCTTCACTGTAGACGGACCCGCGCTGCGGCAGCAGCGTGTAGCTGTCGAGCAGCGTGTCCAGCTTGTAGTAAAGCGAATACAGCTTCGAGACGAGCGCCGTCGGCCGTCCTTCGGCCACGATGTAGTACGCGCGGGAGTTGAACGACGGCTTCTTTTCCTTGACCGTCGCGACGGCTGTGCCGGCGGTGATGTAGGACGACCACGACACGTCGTACGTGAGCGTCTCGCCGATCTTGAACGGGACGACGCGTTCGGTGCGGGGCGTCGCCGGACGGACTGGGGCGGCGGGCGTTGCGGGCCGCTTGCCGGCGCGCTGTGCGTACGCAAAGTCTCCACCACGGAGGACACCGAGGACACGGGGGGCCAAACCGTTGTAGTGGAGCGCTTGAACCCCGCCGGCCCCGGAGGCGATCAGCGCCAGCGCAACGACGATGACTCGTTTCATGCGACGGCTGAAAATCGTACCCGCCACGTACCAGCGACGTCAAGAACACGCCGGATACCTCCTGGGTGCTTGGTGCTGCCTGCTAAGTGCTCGTGCTTTGCTTCCGCGACCGGCCTGGAGAGAGTGCCCGCGTGCGACTCAGATAGCCGATTAGCCCCACGGTCGACCGCGGCCCGATCGGTGAGTGCTTGAACGCGATCTCGATGCTGCCAACACTCGAGATCTTGGTACTTGTCGCCACCCATGCGAGCGGGGCTAGCAAGGGACGTGCCGCGCGCCGGGCACTCAGCACTAATCTAAGCACCAAGCACCAAGCACCAGGCACTGAGCACTGAGCACGCAGCATCGAGCACGCAGCACTCAGCACATCCGGCGACGTGCTGGTGCAGTTTGACTCACGTCAGAAATCCCGTGTACCGTCACTGGAACGGATGCGTATCGGCGTTCCAAAAGAAACCGCGCCAGGCGAACGGCGTGTGGCCCTCGTGCCGGAGTCGTGCAAGAAGCTGATTCAGGCCGGCTACGAGATCGCGATCGAATCGCAGGCGGGAGACGCCGCCGGGTTTGTGGACGCGGCGTATCGTGAGCTCGGCGTAACCGTTGAATCGGGTCCGGCCGCCGTGCTTGGCTCTGCCGATCTCGTGCTGAAAGTCACCGCGCCGCTCGTCGCGCACGGCTCGAGCCCTGCGCCACAACGCGACGAGACCGCGTGGATGCGGCCGGGGACGATCTACGTCGGGTCGCTCATGCCGCTTCGAAATCTCGACGCGGTGCGCGCGCTCGCAGCGAGAAAAATCACCGCGTTCGCGACCGATGCGGTCCCGCGGACGACGCGTGCGCAGTCGATGGACACGCTCTCGTCGATGGCCAACATCGGCGGCTACAAGGGCGTGCTCCTCGCGGCGTCCGAGCTCAATCGATATTTTCCGATGCTCACGACCGCGGCCGGCATGGTGTTTCCCGCCAAGGTGTTCGTGATCGGCGCCGGCGTCGCCGGACTGCAGGCCATCGCGACCGCCCGCCGGCTGGGGGCCAACGTCGTGGCCACCGACGTGCGGCCGGAAGTCAAGGAACAGATCGAGAGCGTGGGCGCGAAATACGTCGGCATCGAGCTCAAAGAAAGCGCGGCGGCCGGTGGTGGGTATGCCAGGGAACTGTCAGAGGAGGACCGTCGCCGCCAGAGCGAGCTTCTCGCGCAGGAATGCGCGCAGTCCGACGTGGTGATCACGACGGCGCTCGTCGGCGGCGTGTTCGCGCCGCGGCTGATCACCGCCGACACCGTCAAGGCCATGAAGCCGGGGTCGGTGATCGTCGATCTGGGCGCCGACGGCGGCGGCAACTGCGAGCTCTCGAAACCGGGGGAGACAGTGCGTGTCGGTGGCGTGACGATCCTCGCGCCGGTCAATCTCCCGGCGACGATGCCGTTTCACGCGAGCCTGCTGTTCTCACGGAATCTGACGGCGTTCGTGCTGGCCTTCACCAAAGACAAGGCGTTCCAGCTCGACTTCGCCGATGACATTCAACAGGGCGCCGTCATCACGCACGACGGGGAAGTGAAGCACGCGCGCACGCGGGAGGCATTAGAGCGCTCGTGAATCTGGTTATCTGGTTATCTGGTTATCTGGTTATCTCGTTATCTCGTTATCTAGTCATTTGAATTGGCCAATCGATCAATCAATGACCAGATAACCAGATGACCAGATAACCAAATGTGGATGAGCTGAGTATGGACTTCTGGCCAACCGTGTTCGTGTTCGTGCTCGCGACGTTCATCGGGCTGGGCGTGATCCGCAGAGTATCGCGGCTGCTACACACGCCGCTGATGTCGCTCACCAACGCGATCTCGGCGATCGCGGTCGTCGGCTCGATCCTGGTGACCGGCGGAGATTACCCGCTCCGCATCCGCATCCTCGGCGCCATTGCCCTCTTCGCCTCGATGACGAACATCGTCAGCGGATTTCTGATTACCGATCGGATGCTGAAGATGTTCAAGGCTCCCGACAAGCCCGGCGAGGCGAACCGCTGATGCTGTACGGCGTCAGCCAGTTCGCCTACCTCGTCGCCTCCGCGTGTTTCATTTTTGCGCTCCACTGGATGAACACGCCGGCGACGGCGCGCAAAGGCGTCTACGCTGGTGTGGCCGGCACAGCGATCGCCATCGGTGCCACCTGGGCGGCGCCGACGGTGATTCATCATCTCTGGATCATCCTGGCGATTGCGGCGGGATTCGTCGTGGGCGTTCCGCTCTCGAGGGTTCCGCTCACCGCCGTGCCGCAGCGGACGGCGCTGTCCCACGCGTTTGGCGGGCTCGCGGCCGGCCTCGTCGGGACCGCGGAGTATTACCTGCAACTGTCGGAGGGCGGCGAGACGCTGACCGCTTTTCGAATGGTCGCCCTGATCGCCGAAGTCCTCCTCGGATATCTCACCTTCACCGGCAGTCTCATGGCCGCCGGCAAACTGCAGGAAGTGAAGTGGGTCCCGCAGCGGCCGGTGACGTATCCGCTGCAGAACGTGATCAACCTGGTGCTGTTCGGGATCACCGTGGCGCTGGCCGCCGCGCTCGCGGTTCATCCCGCCTCGTCGTGGGGCACGGTGATCTTTCCGGTCATCATCCTGTTGTCGCTGCTGTTCGGCGTCCTGCTGATCATCCCGATCGGCGGCGCGGACATGCCGACCGTGATCGCGATTTTGAACTCGTACGCCGGACTCTCGGCGGTCGCCATGGGCTTCGTGCTGGACAACAAGCTGCTGATCACGGCCGGCGCGCTGGACGGATCGAGCGGTCTCATCCTCGCGATCATCATGTGCAAGGCGATGAACAGATCTTTCACGAACGTCCTGTTCGGCGCCTTCGGCCAGGTGACGCAGGCCAAGGCGACGGGCGAGCAGAAAGTGTATAAGTCGGAAACGGCTGAAGGAGCCGCTCAGGTCCTGGAGCAGTCAAGTCTCGTCGTCATCATTCCCGGCTACGGCATGGCGGTCGCGCAGGCGCAGCACAAAGTGCGCGAGCTCTACGATCAACTGAAGAAACGTGGGATCACGGTCAAGTTCGCCATCCATCCGGTCGCGGGCCGCATGCCCGGGCACATGAACGTGCTGCTCGCCGAGGCCGATATTCCGTACACCGATCTGGTCGAGATGGACGACATCAACCACGACATGCCTCAATGCGACGTCGCTCTCGTAGTCGGCGCCAACGACGTCGTCAATCCCGCGGCGCGCACGGAGAAGGCAAGTCCCATTTACGGGATGCCGATCATCGACGCCGACAAGGCCCGGACGTGCTTCGCCATCAAGCGGAGCAAGAATCCCGGCTTTGCGGGCATCGACAACGAGCTGTATTTCGCCGATCGGACATGGATGCTCTTTGGTGACGCAAAGGCCGTGATTGGCGACCTCGTCAAGGAGCTTGCTGCCGGATCGGGCAGGCACTGACAATAGCTCTCAGTTGGCGTAGGATTCTGATCATGAGCGCTTACGGTCCCTCGATCACCCTCGACCTCGCGAAAAAAGTGGCCGGCGCCGCACTCGCCGAGGCGCGCGCGAACAGGTGGAACATGGCCGTGGCGGTCGTCGACACGGCCGGCTTCCTCGTCTACTTCGAAAAGATGGACGACACGCAGTCCGGCAGCGTCGCGATCGCCCAGGCAAAGGCGCGCTCGGCGGCACTCTTCAAGCGATCCACCAAAGCGTTTCAGGACACGCTCGCCGGCGGCGGCGATGGTTTGCGTGTACTCGGACTGGAAGGCGCCGTGCCGGTCGAGGGCGGCATGCCGGTGATGATTGACGGGAAGATTGCGGGTGCGATCGGTGTGTCTGGCGGCACGAGCGCCGAGGACGGCCGATGCGCTCAGGCCGCGGTGGCAGCGTTGAAATGAGAGCGAAGATGTTTGTTCAGTCCGGGAAACGCCAGCCTTCACTTCGCAGCGAATTCATCAACTCGGCGGATCGCTGGATGAGGGCGGTCGGCTCGGCGACGTCCTCAACCGACTCGGTGCCGTCGGGATGCGTGATGACGACGCGGTAGCAGCCGACCGAGCGGTCGCGCAGGATCTCGTAGCGAAGTCGTTCCCCGCCGCGATCAAAAAACCATACCATCGCCACTCACCATAACACAAAGGTTAGAACCTATAGGGTATCGGTTTGACCTTGGTGTTCTTCGTGTCCTTTGTGGTTAGTTCAGTGTTGATCCGCGGCAAAGACAGCGGCCCCTAATAGACCCGTCTCCGCGTTCAGAATCACCTTCACCGGCATCGACGAGAGCAGCGCGTCGAGCGGCGCCTTGGCGCGGAATGCGCGCATGAAACGGCCGTCCGTGAGCGCCGGCAGAATTTTCAGGGCGATGCCGCCGCCCACGAAGAGGCCGCCGGTCGACACGACGCGTAACGCCAGATTGCCGGCCTCCGCCCCGTAGGCGTCGACAAACATCTCGAGGGCTTCGACGCATCCCGCGCAGCGACGTTCGAGCGCGGCGGTGGTCACGGCAGCGGGTGCGTCAGGACTCTCGAGGTCCACGCCGCCGCGACATGCACCGTCGTCGTGCGTGACGCGGTGAATATTGAGAACGCCTGGACCGGACAGGACGTGTTCCACTTCCGCGCGGCCGTACGCGGCGGTCAGCGATTGAAGCAGCCGAATCTCACGCTCGTTTCTGGCGGCGAAATCGGCGTGGCCGCCTTCGGATGGGGAGGGGATGAATCGGCCGTTGACGTTGTGAAGCATCGCTTCGCCCAGTCCGGTACCGGCCGCAATCAGCGCGATGTTGCCGCCTGCGAGCGATTGGCCGACCTGCAGCAGGCGGACTTCGGATTCCTCGAGAACCGTCACGCCGTACGCCATCGCCTCCAGGTCGTTCAACAGATCGACGCGCGTGAAGCTGAATCGATCGGCCACGCGGCGTCCGTTGACTTTCCAGGGAACGTTCGTGAGCTCGGCGCTGTCGCCGAGCACCGGACCGGCGACGCCGAAGCACGCCGAATCGATTGATGCCTGCCGAAGCGCCGGCTCGCCCGCGAGCTCCGCGATCATCGAGATCAAGTCCGGGTAATCGAGCGTGCCGAACGCGCGCGTGATAATGGCGCGCGGTCGGACGGGAACGGGATCGAACACACCGAGCAGCGTCTTCGTTCCACCGATGTCGCCGGCGAGCAACATGTGTCACCTGTGATTGCAGGATTGCAGGATTGCAGAATTAAAGGATTGCTCCCTTCCTTTCTGCAATTCTGC
>JAHFUI010000027.1:8913-23316 GCA_023265175.1 Acidobacteriota bacterium | reverse complement strand
CTGCAATTCTGCAATTGACATTCGATTCATTCTCCTTCATCTTGATGCCGTTTTCGTTAGCGCGGATGAGACGTCGCTTGTTCGCGGCTTAGTGGTCCGACGGGCCACTTAACCGCGCAGCGGAGGTCGTTTGCCCTCACCGTCGTCAGAGTTGCCGGATCCTCAGACACTCGCCGGGCAGCTCGTCGTGTTCACCGGAAAACTCAGCTCGCTCGGTCGCCGCGATGCGCGCGTGCTCGTCGTCAGGCTCGGCGGTGCCGTCGCCGACGACGTCACCGCGAAGACGACGATGCTCGTTGTCGGGGACGAGGGATTCGGGCCAGTGGCTGGTTCGGGCGAAGACGCTTCCCTCTCGAACGATCCGTCGCAGGTCGTGTCCGGCACTAGGAGCGTGTCCGAGAAATGTGAACACGCTCCTAGTAGGCCGGCTCCGCCGGCGAAAAAGGGTCGGAATTCGTGCAGGTTTCCCGCGCGAAGCGCGCTACTAGGAGCCCGTGGGGCATTACTGAAACGGGCTCCTAGCCGGACGCGTGAGAAGAGCAACAAGCTCAAACGCGCGGAAGAGCTGAACGCGCAGCAGGAAATCAAGATCCAGATTCTGAGCGAGACTGATTTCTGCAGGCTCGTCGGCGTCCAGACGCCCGACGCGTTGAAGCGCCAATACCACGCGATGCGCGATCTCATGGCGCGCTACCGGGCGCTGCGGGAAGACCACCTGCGGTATCTCGTGAAATACGGGGTGATTCGTCCGGTGCTTCGCACCAACGCCGACACGTTCTTTGCGTTTTCGGATCTCCCCGCGATCAAACAGGCGAATGACGAGCTCGGTCAGGGTGTGTCGTTTCGAAGCATCGTGCGCGCGCTGATGGCCTCGCGTCACGGGCAGCTGGCGTTCGACTTCCGCCTCGATGCGGCGCCGGCGAGGGTGCTGGAGCTCCGACGCGCGGCCTCTCGACCTGAGATTCGTGCCGAGGTCGCGGCCCCTCCCGCGCACGACAGCGAGCTGGCGGAAGGGTGCTTTCGAGCCGCCTCGCTTCTCGATGATGGAGATGAGTCGAAGCAGGAGGAGGCGGCTGCCGCGTACCGCAAATCGCTCGAGCTCGATCCCTATCTGGTCGCGGCGCTCATCAATCTGGCGAACATTCACTACAGTCGAGACGAGCTGGCGGAAGCGCAGGCGTTGTACGAACGCGCCATCGGTCTTGAATCGGACTTCTTCGAAGCCCACTTCAATCTCGGCAACATCTATCACGATCTCGCTCGCTTCGGCGAGGCACAGGCCTGCTATCGGCAAGCGCTGCGGCTCAATCCGTTATATGCCGACGCGCACTTCTATCTCGCGGTCACCTTCGAAAAGATGGGGCTCTCGCCGGAAGCGCATCCGCACTGGCGCGCGTATCAGCAGCTTGCGCCGAACGGAGAGTGGGTCGAGCTGGCGCGCGAGTTCTCTGAATAGGGAAGGCTAGTACGTGTAGTCTTCTGGGCTGCGCCTCTTCGGCGTGCGGCGGAGCTTGTAGAACGTGCAGTCCGGGCACCACGCTTCGGGATCGAACCCGCTGGCGCCGGCAATCGGCAGCACGTCGCGATGTCCGCAGCACTCCGAGCCGTCTTCCGGCGGACGGCGCCACCGGCAGGACTTGAAGCGCGCAACCGCCGGCGATTGGGCCGGCGTATCGACTGGAGCCTGCACCGGCACCTCTGGCGTCACGGGCGACTTCGAGGAGAACGGATCAGACATGACGATTCGATTCTAAACGAACGCCCACGGACTTTTCCAGCAGAGCCAGATCGTGGAGCTCATCCGGCGCAATCAGCGTGAGCGCATGCCCGACTTCATCAGCGCGTCCCGTACGTCCCACTCGGTGGACGTAGGCGTCGGCTGAATCCGGAAGCTCGAAATTGATGACGGTGTGGATGCCGTCGATGTCGAGCCCGCGCGCCGCGATGTCGGTCGCGACGAGCACCTTGTACTTGCCGCCTCTGAATCCCTCGACCGCCTGCCGTCGCTGATCCATCGTCCGGTCGGCGTGCAGCGCGATGCAGCGGATCCCCGCCGCCGACAGCTTGCGCGCGAGGCGATCGGCGCCCACCTTCGTGCGCGAAAAGATCAGGACGGGACCTTCCGGTCGCTTGAGATGCTCGATCAGCCACTCGATTTTTTGTCCCGCCGAGACGACATGCGCCCGATGCGTGATCGACTTCGCCACGGCGCTGCGTTGTCCGACCTGCACGTACTTCGGCTCGCGCACGATCTCGAGTGAGAGTCGGACGACGTCTTCGGGCATCGTCGCTGAAAAGAGGAGCGTCTGCCGCACGCCAGGAATGGCCGTGATGATCCGCCGTACGTCGGGCCAGAAACCCATGTCCATCATGCGGTCGGCTTCGTCGAGCACGAGGAGTTCGATGCCGCTCAAGTCGGCGTTCTGCTGCCGCATGTGATCCATCAGCCGGCCCGGTGTCGCCACGATGATGTCGACGCCGGCGCGGCAGGCGCGTTCCTGAATGCCCATCTCGACGCCACCGTAGACGGCGGCGCTCGTAATGCCCGTGTGGTACGACAGGCCGTGAATTTCGTCTTCGATCTGGACGGCGAGCTCACGCGTCGGCGCGAGCACGAGGACGCGGGTTCTTGGGGCCGGTGCTGATGGCGCAGGACTGATCTCCTGCGCAACCGGATTCGATGCGGAACTGAACGCCAACGCAACGAGATCGGCAGTCGCGGGGCCTGAGCCCAGCGCTCCCGTTGCGTCCGATGCGCTCGCGAGCAGCCACTGCAGCATCGGCACGACGAAGGCGACGGTCTTTCCGGTGCCGGTTGCCGCGCACGCAATGATGTCGTGTCCAGCGAGCGCCAGCGGGATGACGGCTGTCTGAATCGGCCGCGTCTCGATGAAGCCGAGGTCGCGGACGCCTTCGAGCAGGCGCGCATCCAAATCGAACGAGGCAAACGGTACGGACGTCGTGTCGCAGGGTGTCGGCTCGAGTGCCGGCGCGTGCGCCGCCGCCGGACGAGCGGCACGCGAATGCGGGGAACGACCCGGACGTTGGCGCGGCTGCGAGGACCGGCGACGTAGGTGACGGCTATTAGTTGTGTTGGAACTCAAACTGTTTCTGGCTAGCGGGCCCGGAAGGTAATGATGCCCCGGACCGGATCGTACGGCGACACGCCGACGGTCACGCGATCTCCCGGAACAACCTTGATGCGGAAGCGGCGCATTCGGCCGCTGAGCTGGGCGAGCACCTCATGGCCGGCATCGCACTGCACGCGGTAAAGCCCGCCGCTGTGAACCGCCACGACCGTGCCCTGCATGTCAATGAGATCGTCCTTGCTCAATAAGCTAGCAATCCTTTCTGCTTAGACAATTATTGTGCCACAGTTGGGGAATTTAGTCATCTTGTTATCTCATTATCTCATTATCTCGTTATCTCGTTATCTGGTTATTTGGTTATTTGTGGTTGAGTCGAAACATCAATGACCAGATTACCAAATGACCAGATAACCAAATTCATAGTGCCTTCACCGCGTCCTCGACTTGTTTCGCCAGCGCTTCGTAGTCATCGCCGGTCACGTGCATCGGCGCGCCGAACGCCACGCGGATCCGGCCGGGCTTCGCCATGCGCCAGGTGTGGTGCAGCACCTTGTCGAGACCGTCGATCCGCACAGGCACGATCGGCACCCCGAGCCGCGACGCGATCATGCCGATCCCAGGCCGAAAGCGAGCGATCTCGCCCGTGTCGGTTCGCTGGCCTTCCGGAAAAATCAGCACGGAGAATCCGTCCTCCAGCACCTCGCCGATGTAGCGCAACGTCTGGCGCGCGCCGGCTTCGCGTTGTGGCAGCGGAAACGCGTTGAAGAACAGCGACGACAGGTAGTAGTTCAGGCTGTTGGTGAACCAGGCGCGACGCCCGTGCTGCTCGGGAAAGAAATGCGGCTTGAAGAATTCCTTGGCCATCGCCGGCGCGAGCCGATAGCGCCACTTCGCCGGCAGCGCCGCCATGATCATCGGCGCATCCATGTGGCTCTGATGGTTCGCTGCGAAGATCACCGGCTTGTCGAGATCGGCGAGATGCTCGCGTCCTTCGACGCGCATCCATGCGAAAAGACGCCCGAGCGGCAGGATCCAGGTGGGCAGGCTCACGCGGCGGATCGCACGCGCCACGAGCGAACGGTTCCACGACGGGAAGTCGATGGGGTCGGCCGGCGGCCGGTCGCCCGTTGCCGCCTTCTCCACGAGCGTACGCAATTGGCCCACGTCCTGGATGCCCGAAAATGCGCTTTCGTCGATCCGCGTCTGGAACGCATCCTCGAGCGCGACCATCAGCTCCACCCGTTCGAGTGAGCTGAGACCGAGCTCCTCGATCGTGGTGTTCGGCGACAGATCCGCGCGGCCCGCGTACTTCGAAACGAGCGCGGTGAGCTTGTCCGATCCACGTGCGGCTGCCCGTGGCGCCGTACCCGTGCGCAGCCAGTCACGGATGGCCGCACGCTTCAGTTTCCGCGTGCCTTCGGTCCGCGGCAGCTCCGGTTCGGGCCACACGACGGCGCGTCTGATCTTCTGATGATCCTCGAGCTCTGCGTTCGCGGCCCGCACGACCGCATCAGGATCGATGCCGGGGTCCACGATCAGCACGGCATGCACCCGCTCTTCGCCGCCCGTGGCGACGCCGACCACCGCGGAATCGTGAACGCCCGGAATGTGGCTGAGCACCCGCTCGACGTCCTCGGGGAAGACGTTCAACCCCTCGGGCGTGACGATCATCTCCTTCTTTCGGCCGCGGATGAACAGCTGGCCGTCGGACGCGATCTCGCCGATATCGCCCGTGTGAAACCAGCCGTCCTCGAACGCGCGCGCGGTCTCGTCAGCCGCGTTGAAGTAGCCGGTCGTCACGTTCTCGCCGCGGACCAGAATCTCGCCGTCGGGCGCAATCTTGATCTCGACGCCGGCAATCGCCTCGCCAACCGATCCCTTCTTCGTCCGAAAGGGATGGTTCAGCGTGACGATGGGCGCTGTTTCCGTCAGCCCGTAGCCTTGGATGACGGCGAACCCAAGCTCGGACCAGAACGCTTCGAGCTCGCCCTCGAGTGGCGCGGCGCCGACAACGAAGCTCCAGAACTTGAAGCCGAACAGGCGATGGATGTGCCGGTACCGCCACCAGCGCCGCGCGACGTGCTGCTTGGGGCCAGGCGTTGCCGCCTCGGGCGCGACGCGCAGGACATGTTCGCGCAGGACGTCGAGGATCTTGGGCACCGACACGAGCACCGACACGCGCCGCCCCTTGATCTGCGTGACGATGTCGGCCGGGTTGTATCCGCGCATGAACACGACCGTGCCCGGCAGCATCGGCGGGATGAAGGTCGCCATCGCCTGGCCGAACATGTGACTCAGTGGCAGGAGATTCAGAAAGCGCAGCGGAAAGAATGGCCGGCCCCATCGGCGGTACTTGAGCACTTCACGCTCGACCGGCACGATGTTCGCGAGGATGTTTCGGTGCGTGATGACCACACCCTTCGGATCGGCGGTCGCGCCTGACGTGAAGATGATCTCTGCGACATCGTCGCGGGAGATCGTGATGCGCGGCTTTTCCGGGCCGGCCTGAAGACCGGCCCCTACCTGCTGGCTGACCGCGTCCCAGTCCAGTTCGTGCAGCTTCCAAACGGCGACGGGGCCGTCGCCCATGTTGACGATTGGGACGTCCTGCCCAATGAGCACGAGCCTGGCCGACACGATCTGCACGACGCGAGCCAGCAGTTCCGGCGAGGCGCGGTAATCGACTGGAACCACAACGATGCCGGCGAGCAGACATGCCCAGAACGCGACGATCCATTCGGGACGGTTTTCGCACCAGAAGACAACTTTGTCGCCACGTGTGAGCCCGAGGTGGTCGAGGCGCATCGCGAATCCGCGCGCGGCGCGTCCCACCTGATCGTAAGTATATCGCCGGCTTCGAAAGCCATCGTCGTACACGAGAAATTCGCCGCGCGAGCGGGCGAGATCATCGAAGAAGTCGATGAGCGTGTCGCGAGCCACGGCTGAATTATGATGGAAACGGCCTCGACGTAGTAAGCTACACAATTCATGCGCATCTTCCTCACCGGTGCGACCGGCTATGTCGGCGGCGCCGTGCTCGACGCGCTCCTTCGCGGCGGACACGACGTGACGGCGCTCGTGCGCGACAACGAGAAGGCGGCGCGCGTCGCCGGCAAGGGTGCGCATCCGGTCATCGGCAACCTCGCGGATCCGGACTCGTTTCGCGGAGCGGCCGAGGCGCAGGATGGATACGTGCATGCGGCGCTCGACAAGGCGTCTGGCCGCGGTCCCGCGATCGAGAAAGTCGCGCTCGACACGATCATCGCGGTGGCGAAGCGGCCGCGGACGGGCAAATCGACCGCACGGGCAAGACGCTTCGTCATCTTCACGTCGGGTGTCTGGGTGCTCGGGAAGGCGCCGGAACCGATCGCGGAGGACGCGCCGACCAATCCGATTGCGATGGCGTCGTTTCGACCCGCGCACGAGCGGCTCGTGCTGGATGCCGGCACCGATCGTCTTCGGACCGTTGTGGTGCGCCCTGGCGTGGTTTACGGCGGCGGGGACGGCAGGATCGGCGACATCTTCAAAGCGGCGGCCAACGGTCTGGTTCGCGTCGTTGGCGACGGCACCAATCACTGGCCGCTCGTCTACGACCGCGACCTCGCGGATTTGTACGCGAAGCTGGCCGTCAACAACGACGCATCAGGCATTTACCACGCCAACGATGAGGGCGACGAGCGCGTCAACGACATCGTCGCGGCGATCTCGCCCTACGTGGCGACGCGTCCGGACGTGCGTCACGTCCCGATCGAGGAAGCGCGAGCCACGATGGGGCCGTATGCGGACGCGCTCGCGCTCGATCAGATTGTCAGAAGCCCGCGGGCGCGAGCGATGGGATGGACGCCGACGCTGCATTCGGTCGGGGGTAGCGCCGCACGCCTGCTCGAAGAATGGCGCGCCGCGCACCAGGCAGTCACGCGGTAGCGGTCCGACTAGGGAACCAGATAAAACGCGACGGCCAGGATGAGATAGACGGCCATCAACTGCAGGCCTTCGACCCAGTTGCTCTCGCCGTCGACCACGACAATCATCGTCGCGAGCACCGACAGCGCGATCGCCACGATCTCGAACGGGTTGAACAGCAGCGACATCGGCTGGCCGAGCGCGTACGAGTACAGCACGATCGCCGGCGCCACGAGCAGCGCAATCTGCGCGCTGCTGCCGACCGCGATTTCGATGGCCAGCGTCATCTCATCGCGGCGCGCCGCGGTGACGGCGGAATAATGCTCGGCGGCATTGCCCACAATCGCGATCACGACGACGCCGACAAACAGCTCGGACAACCCAAACTGCGTGATCGCCGGCTCGAGCGAGCCGACGAGCACTTCGGCCTGTACGGCCGTGAGAACGGTCCCTGCCGCCAGCAGACCGAGGGCCGCGCCTGTTGTCAGTCGATGCCGATCGCGGTCACCCTGCTGCGCCGGGCGGAACAGATCCCGCCGCGCCGTGAAGGCATAGATCAGGCTGCCGCCATAGGCGACGATCAGCACGAGCGCGCTGAAGACACTCAGTCGATCGATGGCCGCCGGTCTTGCCGCGAGGCTGCCGAACAACGCCAGGTCGAACACGGCCGGCATCACCAGCGCCACGACGGCCAGAAACAGCAGGACGGCCATGTTCGTCGCGGCCGTGCGATCGAACTTCTGCGACCGGTGACCGAGGCCCCCCGCAAAGCAGGAGAGTCCGAGCACGAGCAGCAGGTTGCCGACGATGCTGCCGGTGATCGAGGCTTGGACGAGCGCGACGTGCCCCTGATGGAGCGCGATGACCGCGATAATCAGCTCCGCGGCGTTGCCGAAGGTGGCGTTGAGGAGTCCGCCCAGGACCGGCCCGGACCGGCGCGCCAGCTGCTCGGTGGCCAAGCCGATCACGCCCGCGAGCGGTACGAGCGAGATGGCCGCCGTCAGGAAAATCGACGGCGAGCCGGGAGCCAGAGCGGCCAGCAACCAGCATGCCGGCGCGGCGACGACAAGCAGGTTGAGGCGATTGTCGCGGAAAACGGACAGCATGAAGTTGGTAAATTCGTAAATTGGTAACTTGGTAATTTACCAACTTACCAAATTACCACTTACCAAATTACCCACTCTCCCGGTTCAGTCATCACCGAAGGCCTCCATATCGTCCGCCTCGGCGCCCGGCAGCAGATCGAAGAACGCGTCGAGACT
Source organism: Acidobacteriota bacterium (assembly GCA_023265175.1). GTDB lineage: Bacteria > Acidobacteriota > Vicinamibacteria > Vicinamibacterales > CAVVIG01 > JAHFUI01. The sequence continues at coordinate 15,062 of JAHFUI010000027.1, read as the reverse complement.
GCGATCGAGCGTGCGGCGCAGTTGCGGGATGGTGCCGTCGATCGTGTGGAGCGTCACGCCGCCGGTCGATCCGTCGGCGAGTTTCAGCGTGGCGTCCTCCAGCCCGGTCACGGATCCTTCGCGTACCAGCCGCAGACCGTAGACGAGTGTGTAGCGGGACATGGCTCGATTGTAGTGCGTATGAGTAGTGCAGACGTTCAACCCCGCCGAGGTCCGCTCTACGGCCGGATCATCTGTTTCGCCGCGTCGATCGCCTCGTCGAGGGTCGTGACGGAACCGTCGAGCTGCTGTTCGTACACCGCTTTCAGAATCCCGCCGACGCGCGGACCAGGTTTCAACCCCAGCGCGAGCAGATGCCGGCCGAGGAGAATCGGCGCGGGCGGCCGATGCTCGACACCGAGCGCGCGCGCGCGTTCGAGAAACCAGTCCATCGCCGTGCAGTCGAACGTCCCTGGGCTGCGGCCCAGGCAGTCCGCCTTCGCGAGACGCGCGAGCAGCTCCAGGTCGACCTTTTGCGCCAGGCGGCGGAACGCGCCGTCGCGGACCTGGTCGCGGACCTTGAACCACGAGCCCGGCTTCAGATGCTGCGCGACCAGACCGACCACCTGCTGCCGCACGTCGTACCCGTCAATCGATCGAACGTTGATCCGATCGAGAAACGCGAGCGCCGGCGCGACACCCTGCTCCTCATGGTCCATCGAGCGGATGCGGCCGTCGAGGACGGCGGTGGTGGCGGGCTTGCCGAAGTCGTGGCACACCGCGCCGAGCATCACGGCGATCTGTTGCGGACGCGGCAGATCGTCGATGCGCGTGCGTGCCTGGTCGATGACCTGCAGTGTGTGCACCCACGCGTCGCCTTCCGGGTGCCAGGCGGGCTCCTGCGGGCACCCGGCCAGTGCATGGAGCTCGGGCCACAGATTCGCGAGAATTCCGAGGTCCAGCGCGAGGGCGAAGCCGACGGACGGACGCGGCGCGAAGAGCAGCTTTTCGATTTCACCCCACACCCGCTCGGCGGGGAGATCGTCGAGCGGAATCACGCGACACAACTCGCGCGCATCGTTGTCCAGACGGAACTCGAGACGGGCGGCGAACTGCACGGCGCGAAGGACGCGCAGGCTGTCGTCGGGAAAGCGGACCGGATCGACGACCCGCAGCGTCCGTCGCGCGATGTCGCCGCGGCCATCGAACGGATCGAGATATTCGCCGGTGAGCGGATCCCACGCGATGGCGTTGACCGTGAAGTCGCGGCGCCGCGCGGCCTCTTCGACCGACATGTGTGGGTCGCCCGTGACGTCGAACGCACGATGGCCACGGCCCGCCTTCGATTCGCGGCGCGGCAGCGAGACATCGATCTCGCCGGTCTTGTAGACCTGAAAGCTCTCGCCGACCGTTTCGACGCGACCGAAGGAATCGAGCAGTCGCCGCAGCCGCGGGGCGTCGACGCCGTAGACCTCCAGATCGATGTCCTTGGAGTCGCGGCCCATCAAACGGTCGCGGACCCAGCCGCCCACGATCAGCGCGCGTCCACCGGCATCGCGCACCGACGCCGCAATGGCGGTTGCACGATCGAGGGGAGTCCGCGGCGCCTCCATTTGGTTATCTAGTCATCTGATTATCTGGTCATTTGTACTGATCTTCGTGGAACATGCTGCGGATGATGAACGCGACGTTGGCGGGTCGCTCGCCCAACCGGCGCATGAAATACGGAAACCATTGACGGCCGAACGGAATGTACACGCGGACGCGGTAACCCGCGTTCACGAGCGTCGTCTGCAGATCGCGCCGCACGCCATACAGCATTTGAAACTCGAATTGATCCGGCGTCACGCCGTGTTCGGCCGCCCATCGCCGCGTGAGATCAATCATCGTTTCGTCATGGGTCGCAATCGCGGGGTAGTGACCGTCGACGATGAGCACGTTCATCATCCGCGCGAAGGCGGCATCGACGTCCGCTTTCCTGTGGTAGGCCACCGACCGCGGTTCGGCATAGGCGCCCTTCACCAGGCGGATCCGTGCGCCGAGCGCGTTGACGCGGCGGAGATCCTGCTCGCTGCGGCGGAGCGTCGCCTGCAGAACGACGCCCAGCTTCCGGTAGTCCTGCCGCCACAGCGTTTCGAAAATCTCGAGTGTGATGTCCGTATGCCGTGAGCTCTCCATGTCGAGACGCACGAAGAAATCGGCCGGCTCGGCGTGCTCGAGGATCTTGCGAAGGTTGTCGACGGCGCTCGCCTTGTCGACGTCGAGGCCCAGTTGCGTCAGCTTCAACGAGATGTTGCGGCCGATGCCGGAGTCGACGATCGCGGTGATGATCGCGAGGTAGTCGCGCGTCGCCGCGTCTGCTTCCGCTAGATTCGTGATGTTCTCGCCGAGATGATCCAGCGTGAGATGCAGACCGCGGGCTTCGACGGCCTGCGCCGCCGTGATGGCCTCCGCGATCGTTTCGCCGGCGATGAAGCGGCGCGCGAAGCTGGTCGGCTTGCGCATGCCGATCGTCGAGGCCAGACGCTGTAAAGTTTTGCTTCGGGCGAGGAGATGGAAGAAGTGTTTCGAGATGCTCTGGAGCAAGTTAGTGTGTCCGGCCGGGGGTCGCGAGCAGGTGCTCGATCGTGCGCGCGTAATACCGCAGCACGTTGCGCTCACGGACACGGAACCGGCCGCGCTCGGCGACGATGATGCCGCGTGTCTCCAGCGGCTCCGCCGCCTCCTCGATCGCCTGCCGTCCGCTCGTGACGCCGAGGTTCGCGTGGCGCGCGGACAGCTCCCCAAGCAACCGATCGATCCCGCTCTCCAGGTCGCGTCGGGTGACCGACGGCCGCATCGCCGATGCGAAGATCGCCGTGGGGAGCACTTTGTGCAGGGCGCCGACGCGTGCTCGCACCAGCCGCGTCAGCTCAAGCACGTCGCTGCGCGACTCCGCGGTGCGATGGTCGACGTGGATCGGCGCGCCGAACGTGACGATCGCGCGCGAGCGATACCCGACTGCATAGCGCACCATTTCGGCAAGCTCGCGCGTGAACGGCCGCTGCAGTTTCTTCACGCGCTGCCGCGCGAGGATGTGGTCCTCGAGCACGAGGTCGTACGCGATGGCATTCGGCAGGATGACCAGATTCGGGCACTCGGCCGTCAGCGCCGCGTGAATCAATCCCGTTTTGAACGACTTCAGCTCCCCGTTGTAGCTCCGTCCGCCCTCGGGGTAGAAGAACAGGTCCTGCTTCTTCAACATCTCGGCGACGTAGGCCTTCAAGGTGATCAGGTACGCCGGGTCTTTGGTGTTGCGTCGAATGGGGATCGCGCCGGTGACGTAACGCTGGATCAACCCGAGCGGGCCTCCGAACAGATTGATGCCGGCCGCAATCAGCGGCGGTCTTATGCCGTCGTCGTCGAGCACGAGCGGCTGGACCAGATAATCGATGTGGCTGTGGTGATTCGAGACGTACACGATTCGGTGGTCGCGCGCTGCGGCGGCCACCTGCTGCAGCTCTTCGCCGATGCGTTCGATCTTTCGAAGGATGGGATAGAGCGGATGCTGCAGCGCGCGGTACATGCCGTACCGCTGCGTGGTCCGCATCTCGTCGAGATACGCGTAGACGCGCTCGCGCGCCTGCGCGCCGCTTTCACCGCCGTAGCCGCCGCGAAGGTACCTGACGACCTCCTCGCGCGCGAGCACCGCCTGGGAGATTTCGTCCAGCATCCGGTCTCGGGACTATATCACCAGATTACGTCGTGTCGACCTGGCGGCACACCGCCTGCGCGAATTCCATCGTCGTCGCGGTCCCGACGGTCTCGCGCTCACCGAATGGCTCGACCGCTCGTGATAAACTCCGACGCGCCATGGCTCTCGATCGATCCGCACTGGTTCCTGCACTGAAAAACGTTGCGACGCGGCTGCGGATCGACTCGCTGCAGTCGACATCCGAAGCGGGCAGCGGACATCCGACGAGCTGCTGCTCGGCCGCCGACATCGCCGCCGCGTTGTTTTTTGGCGAGATGCGCTTCGATCCGCGGGATCCGCAGCACATCGACAACGACCGGTTCGTGCTGTCGAAGGGACATGCCGCTCCGCTCTTGTATGCGGCATGGGCAGAAGCCGGCGCCTTCGATCGCAGCGAGCTGCTGAAGTTGCGCACGATTGAATCGGATCTCGAAGGCCACCCAACGCCGCGGCTGCCGTTCGTCGACGTCGCCACCGGATCGCTGGGCCAGGGCATCTGCGCCGCAGTGGGCAGCGCGCTGAACGCGCGCCGCATTCAGTCTGATTACCGGACCTACGTGCTCCTCGGCGACGGCGAGTCGGCCGAAGGCTCGGTGTGGGAAGCCGCCGATGTCGCCGCCATGGACAAGCTCGAGAACCTGTGCGGCATCACGGACGTGAACGCGCTGGGCCAAAGCCGTCCGACGATGTGGCGGCACGACATGGAGCAGTTCGCGCGCCGCTGGCGTGCGTTTGGCTGGCACACGATCGTCGTCGACGGACACGATCTGAACGCGCTGCTCGACGCCTACACGGAAGCGCGCGCCACCAAGGGTCAGCCGACGATGATTCTGGCGCGTACCGTCAAGGGCAAGGGCGTGTCGTTTGTCGAAGGGAAGGACGGCTGGCACGGCAAAGCGTTCAAAAAGGGCGACGAGCTCGATTGCGCGCTTGCGGAGCTCGAAAAGCAGTTCGTGCCCGATCCTTCAGGCGTGGACATCGCCCGCGAGATTCCGAAACCGCCTGCGCAATCGCGTCCGCCGGTCGCGAAGAAAGCGCCCGCGCCGCCTTCGTACACACTCGGTGAAGAAGTGGCCACGCGCGAGGCATACGGCACCGCGCTCGCGAAGCTCGGAGAGGCCGACGCGCGCATCGTGGCGCTCGATGCGGACGTCAAGAACTCCACGTTCAGCGACAAGTTCGAGAAGGCGCTGCCCGACCGCTTCTATCAGAGCTTCATCGCCGAGCAGGTCATGATCGGGGCCGCGATGGGACTCGCGGCGCGCGGCGCGATCCCGTTTCCATCGACCTTCGCGTGCTTTCTGTCGCGGGCCTACGATTTCATCCGCATGGCGGCCATCAGCAACGTGGGCATCAAGATGGCCGGCTCGCACGCGGGCGTGTCGATCGGCGAGGACGGACCGTCGCAAATGGCGCTGGAGGATCTCGCCATGTGCCGCGCGGAGCCGAACATCACCGTCCTGTATCCCTGCGACGCGGTGAGCACGGAAAAGCTTGTGTCGCTGATGGCCTATCACCGTGGCCCGGCCTACATCCGCACGAGCCGGCCGAAAACGCCGGTCATCTACGCGAACGACGAGAGCTTCACGATCGGCGGCCTGAAAGTTCTGCGAGAGAGCGGCGGCGATGCGGTGACCGTGATTGGCGCCGGGATCACGGTGTTTGAGGCGCTCAAGGCCTACGAGCAGTTGAAAGCGGCCGGCACCACCATTCGCGTGATCGATTTGTACTCGGTATCGCCCGTCGACGGTGACGCGCTGATCGCAGCGGGACGCGCGACGGGCGGTCATCTGATTACCGTCGAAGATCATTACGCGGCGGGCGGGATTGGCGACGCGGTCGCGGCGGCGGTGGCCGGCGCAGGCTTCACCGTGCAGCGCTTAGCGGTTCGCGAGATCCCGCGAAGCGGCAAACCTGACGAGCTCGTCGAGCGATTCGGGATCTCCGCGCGTCACATCGTCGAGGCCGTGCGCACCGTCACGGGGGCTGGCCCCGTGGTTGCGAGAGGCTAAGACGTTGTGAACCACAAAGATCACAAAGCAAGAATCGCCCAGAACTCTTTGTGATCTTAGTGAGCTTTGTGGTTCTGAAACGGGGTGCCAGCGATTCGCTCGAAGTGCAGGCCTTTGGATCCTGCCGGCGCCGGCTACCGCGTCAGCAACTTTCCGATCGCGTACACGACCACCGGTCCGCCGACAATCACCCACACGAGCCATTTTTTCATTGCGTGCCAACAGTCTACTGCCATCGGGTCGTGGTCACGTTTGATCTTGGCCGTTCGCCGGAATCGGTTTACCGCCTCGCACGATGATGTCCTTCCGCTTATAGACGGCGGTTCCCCGCAACTTCTTGGCCGGTGCTTTCACGCCGAACGTATGTGTTCGACCACCTCCAGCCATCCCGGCTGTGCTGCCCTCGTATTTCCAGTCGTCCTTGT
>JAHFUI010000027.1:0-8813 GCA_023265175.1 Acidobacteriota bacterium | reverse complement strand
AATGTAGTCGATGGCGCGCCGGATGGCGTGGGTATCGAGGCCAGGTGGGAGCGGGACCGCTGGGTCGAAATCAGCGGCTTGAACCATCTCGGTCTATGTCGGTTGGCAACGCGGCGAGCAGCGGGACCGCCTCTTCGGCCAGTCGGTAGTAGTCTGCGTTGACCTCAAGACCGATACTCCGAAGCCCGCACGCGGACGCAGCGGCAACGGTTGAGCCGCTGCCCATGAACGGATCGAGAATGACGCCTTCGTTGAAGGGCAATGCCGCGCGGACGAGTTGCCGCAAGAACTTTTGAGGCTTCAGCGACGGATGGGGCGCGATCTCCCGTTCGAGCCCGCGGGCGGGAGACGCTTCGATCACGTCTTTAAACGGTTCATCTTTCGAGATTCGACGCAGGCCGCCCGTCTTCCATTTCCGAAGATTGTCCTGCACCCGGCCTTCGCAGGACTTGCGGAACAAGCCCCATGGCTCATAGCACGACTTCGGCATCACGCTGATGTCATGGAACTCTTTGTGTGCGTTCTTTGGACGATCACCGCCCCGCAACGTGAAGACACGACGAATGATCTCGCCGCGTTTTTCGAACCCGGCCGCGATCATGGGCTCGTAGACCAGATACGAAACCAACGGGTTTGTCGCGATGAAGACGTGAGCGCCGGGCACGAGCACCGGGAAGACGGCTTCCGCGAACCTCTTGAAGAAAGCGCGCAAATTGGCGTGATCCTCTTCCGTCAACACCGTGAACCGTGGCAGCGGGCTCCGCTGGCACCCGTCGAATGACGGCGGAATACGCCAGACGCCGCCACGTCCCTTCTTCATCTTGGCAAGTTCGACCGTCTGATATTCGACTAGACCATAGGGCGGATCGGTCACGACCGCCTGAATGCTGCAATGCTTCGCGCTGCGCAGCCATTGAAATGCATCAGTCCTGACGAGTTCCCACTTTCCAAGTCTCTTGCTGGGCGCCATCGACTCGTGGAGAGCTGAAGTTGTCGGCTTACTGGCTGCCTGTACGAGCATGGTGGTCAGCGACAGTTGTTTCGGGATGCGCGGATGCATGCCGAGCGACATGCAAACGCGATGACTATAGCATGGACGGTTTGCACACGAATGATCTCGCGAATCGTCATGCAGGCTTCACTGGCGCATGGCAATCTTTGCTGGTGGGAAGCCTCCGCTGTTGGCAGATTCTTTCACCGCACACTTGCGGGTTATGCAGCCGGCGGCGCTCGAAGGCGAAAGCGGCGGCTGCAAGGACCAACGGTGCGAACGGCGAACGACCGCCGAAGCGGCTGTCTGCATAAACTGAAGACTTCATCGATTAGGTTCTAACTGCCGAGGGCGGCAGCGCTCGGTGAGTCCGGCCACTCTACTTTCGGTGCGGCGATGTAGCCGGCGTGCGCCAGGCGTCCCTGGAAGAGCGCCGTTTCCGATGCCCAGAACACCAGCTTCACCCACAATCTTCCCAGCACGTAGATCTGGCCGGTCAGAAAGCCGAGCCACATCGACCATCCGACGCCGCCCGCACCGGGCGCGACCAGTGCGTACAGCGTCAGCACCATCACGAACAGCGCGACATCGATGATGTAGAGGCCGACGGCCGCGCCCGCGTTCCGCCGGATGAACCGCGCGCCGGCCGCGGTCGCTCCAAGCATGCTCCGGCGGTCTTCGACAACGGCGCGCACCTTCGCGTAGTCGAACAGGAGGTTGCACGCGGCAAGAAGGAAGCCGAAGACTGCGTACAGGCCGAGGCGGATCATGAACGCCGTGCGTTCGACGGTCACATCGGAGGTGAGGCGGGGATACATGGTGTCGAACAGCCACGGATGCAGGTAGCGAAACAGCAGGCCGTACGCCACCCCCATCAACACGCCCAACCGCAGGAATCTGAAGAAGAACATGCCTGACGCGGCGAAGAACCCGTGAGCGTGCGTCACGCGATCGCGCGCATACCGGTCGATGATGCCGCCCGCGAGGAAGATCCACAGCACCACGTATGCGCTCGCCGCGCCGATGATGACGATGGGTTTGCGCTCGTTGTCGATGAAGGCGCTCAGGTTATCGACGACCGCACCGAAACCAAGGACCGCGGGGCCGAACGTGACGCCGACGCCGGCCGCCTGGGCGGTGAATTCCTGCATCCAGTCGTAGTTGACGCCGCTCGCGGCGCTGTCGGCGGCGAGGCTGTCGCCGAGATGATCCCGCAGCATGCCGCGCATCGCCGCGGTCAGGGGCAGGCTGATCAACACGGTCAGCGTCCAGACGCCAATCAGCACGGCCGGCGCGCGATTGACCCGCCGCATCCCTTCCCCCCACGCCGCGAAAAAGGGGTACGGCCCCTTTTTGATGCTCATGCGAAGAACGCCCACGAGAGCAGCAGGTCCTCCAACCAGACCATCCACTTCAACGACCACTTCGTCGCCGCTTCAGGTCCACGCGGCGCGAGCGTCTTGGAGTTGTTCGTGTAATTGAGGTCGAGCAACAGGACACGACTTGAATCCACCGCGGCGGATACCGCGCGGGAGGGCCGCTCGTAGGCATACGCCTTCCAGCGATCTCGTCCGTCCCAGTGCTCGGTCACGCGCTCGCCGTTGGCGAATATCACCAGCACGTCCACCGGAAAGACTGCTTCGCCGTGGCGCCGGATCACGACCGAGGTGAGGAAGCGGCCGTCTGCGGCCGTGCTCTTCAGATCCTGCACGGCGTAGTCGAACACGTTCGAGCTCCGATAGACCTGATCGAAGTACCAGCCCATGTCGCGGCCGGCGACCTCTGTCACGACGTCGAAGAAGTCGTGCGGCTGCGGGTGCTTGAACCGCCACCGCGAGAAATATGTCGACATCACCTTCTGCAGCGTGTCCCATCCGATGCGGCGTTCCAGCGTGTTCAGCCAGAGCGCCGTTTTTGCGTAGGTCATCGCGTTGCGCGCCGCTCGCGATGGAAAGAACCTGTAGCTTGGCGACGAAGTCAGATCGCTCTTGGGCATCGCCCGATACAGTCCCGTCCGGTTGCGATCGATCTCGCGGGACAAGACGATGTCGCGGTAGGCGTACGGGACGAAGCCGCCGAAATACCGCAGCGCGAGATTGTTCGGGCGGTAGAAGCTTTCGACGCGCGCGGTGGAGAACGTGTTGAAGCCTTCGTCCAGAAACGCGTCCTCGAATTCGTTGCTGCCGACCATCCCGTACCACCATTGGTGGCCCGCCTCATGGATGGTGACGCTTTCAGGCGTGAGGACGCGCGGCGCCGCGAGCCAGCGCGTCCCCGCCGTGAAGAGCGTCGGATACTCCATCCCGTCAACATCGCTCTGATAGGCAGGATCGACGATGGTGATGTGGCCGTACGGATAGGCGCCGAACCACTCGCCGTAGTACTTCAGTGTGTTACGCGTCGCGTCGAAATGACGGTCGGCCTGAGCCGCATGCTCCGGCTGGAGGAGAAGACGCATGTCAACCGGCGGCAGCGCCGCATCGGTGAACCGCTTCGTCCGTTCGATGTAGTCAGGACTCGTCGTCCACGCGAAGTCGTGGACGTCTTCCTGGTAGTAGCGGTGCGTCGCGGTGTTGTCGGCGTTGTCGTGCCGCTCGCGTTCGAGGCCCGTCCCGCCAACCGGCCATCCTTTCGGGATTGTCAGCCGGACGTCGTAGACGCCGTAATCAGAGAAAAACTCCGTCCCCGCGTGAAACTGGTGACAGTTCCACCCCTCATCCTGGAGCACGCCGAGCTTCGGAAACCACTGGGCGATGAAGAAGAAGTTGCCGATCGCGCCGGTCCGCGCGTACGTGCGGGGAACGTGAGCGGTCCACTTCACTTCCACCGTCACGCGGCCGCCTGGAGCAACCGGCTGCGGCAGCGAGACGGCCATCACCGTCTCATCGTCTCGATTCCCGTCGTCGGGCGCGATGAAATGCTTCGTGGTCGTGAGGTCGGTGCGCTGCAGGCGACCGAGCACCTCGGTGGCGTTCGGCTGTAACCGGGCTTCCGAAGATCCAAATGTCAGCAGGACGACAGACGTGACGTCGATGCGCCCGCGATCTTCGTCGCGGCGATTCTTGTATGTCAAGCCGCCAAGCGCAGCCTCGCGCAGCCACGTCGAGCGGTCGTTGCGCCACGCGTTCCAGTACAGATGGAACTGCAGGTCGTCGACGGTCTTCGCCGTGATGTTGCGCCAGGTGACGACTTCCGACCCCGTAATGGTGCGCGTGGCCGGATCCAGGCGCGCGTCAATCGAGTAGTTGGCGTTACGAAGTGACAACGGCGGAACGATCGCGCCTTTGGCAACTCCTTGGCCCGATGCGACCGATGCGATGAGCAGCATGGGACCCACGAGTCTGCGCAACATCTCGCGCAGATGCTACACCGGGCGCGACCATACGCTATAATCCGCGGCCTATGCCTCTGATTCGCGTCATGCATTTCGGTCTCGGTCCTGTGGGCGCCGCCGTCGTGAACCAGATTGCCCACCGGCCCGGGCTCAAGAGCGTCGGCGGCATCGATATCGATCCGATCAAGATCGGCCGCGACCTTGGCGACGTCGTCGGCCTGCCGCGACGGCTCGGCGTCAAGGTCTCGGGTGACGCCGCCAAGGCCCTGAAGTCCGCCAAGCCGGATGTGGTCGTCCTCTGCACGAGCTCGTCGATCAAGGACGTGATGCCGCAGATCGAGACCATCCTCAAGGCCAAGCGGCCGATCGTGTCGACCAACGAGGAGCTGTGCTATCCGGGGCACACGCACATCCGCGCGGCTCAGAAGATTCATGCCTGGGCCAAGAAGGCGAAAGTGGCGGTGCTCGGGACCGGCGTGAATCCAGGCTTCGCGATGGACGCGCTGCCGATCATGCTGACGGCGGTCTGCGAACGCGTCGACCGGATCATCGTCAACCGCGTGCAGGACGCGCGCACGCGGCGCCTGCCGTTCCAGCAGAAGATTGGCGCGGGCCTCACGACGGAACAGTTTCAGCGGAAGGTCCACGATGGGAGCGTGCGCCACGTGGGGTTGACCGAATCGATCGCGATGATCGCCGACGCTCTGGACTGGCGGCTCGAGCGCATTACAGAAGACATTCAGCCGAAGCTTGCGTCGGTGACGATCTCGAGCGAATTCCTCGCGGTCGACTCGGGCTACGTCTGCGGCGTCGTGCAGGACGGCGTGGGATACCGCAAAGGCGCGCCGGCGATTCGCCTGCACATGGAGGCGTATCTGGGAGCGCCGGAATCGTACGAGGCGATCGAGATCGAGGGATCGCCGCGGCTGTCGATGAAGATTGCGGGCGGCATCCACGGCGATATCGCCACGGCGTCGATCGTAGTCAACTCGATCGCGAAAGTGCTCAGCGCCTCACCCGGTCTCCACACGATGCGCGATCTGCCGCTGCCCTCGTTCTTTCCTGGTCGATGAATCGGCCGCTGATGCAGCTTCTCGTCAAGTGTCCGCAGTGCGACGCCGGCCTGCCGGTGACGGCGAGCAACGCCGGCACTGCGATCCGGTGCGGCCGGTGCGGGCGCGACATTCCGCTGACCATTACCGACGCCGTCCGTGACGATCGCGCCGTCGATGTGTGTCCGGTGTGCGAGGGCGGCGAATTCTACGCGCGGAAGGACTTCGATCCGAAAGTCGGGTTGACTGTCGTCATCATCGGCGCCGCGATCAGCGCCGGCTTCTATTGGTTCGGCCGCGACCTCATCGCGTACAGCATTCTCGCCACCGCGGCGCTCGTCGATCTGTTCGTCTACGGGCGGCTGAAAGGTCTGACGGTCTGCTACCGCTGTCACACCGAATTCCGCGGCGCCTATCCGCAGACGGCACACGCGTTCGATCTCCACTCCGCCGATGTCTTCGAAAAGGAATACGAGAGGCGGATTGGCAGACGGTGAATTTGGTGATTTGCCCAATTCAGAAGAGCGTGACCTCCACCAGTGCTCCCTCTTCGATGACGCTCTGCTCCTCCGGGATTTCGATGTAGCCGTCTGCTTGCGAGAGGCTCGTGATGTCGCCCGAGCCTTTGAAGGCGGGATGGGCGACACCGTCGCGCAGCCGCACGGTGTAAATCTGATGACGTCGAACGGGCGAGTCGATACGGCGCCCGAGCGGGACCCGCACGATCCGCGGCTGGTAGGGCGGCAGGCGGGCGGTCGCGCGCAGGAACGGCACGAGCAGGACGTACGCGTTCGAGAGGCACGAGGTTGGATTGCCTGGCATGCCGAAGAGCGGCCGGCCGCGGATCAGTGCGAATGCGGTCGGCTTGCCCGGTTTGATCGCCACGCCGTGAAAAATCATCTCGCCGCGCGCGGAGACCACGTCGAGAATCAAATCGCGTTCGCCGACCGAGCTGCCGCCTGAGAACACGATCAGATCCGCATCCGCGCACCGATCGAGCGCCTCCGTGAGCGCGTCGATCGAATCGTGCACCGCCTTGTGTCGCTCGGGCACGCCACCATGGGCCGCGACGAGGGCGGCCAGCGTGAAGCGGTTGACGTCAAAGATCTGGCCCGGTGCGAGCGTCTGCCCGGGATCGACGACTTCGCTGCCGGTCGACAGAATCGCCACGCGTGGCCGTTCGTACACCTCCACGTCCGCGCGGCCGATGGCGGCCAACGAACCGACCCGGCTCGGAGTCAGGACATCACCGGCGACGACGGTGACTGCGCCGGCCGACATGTCGGCGCCGCGTCGACTGATATGCTGTCCTGGTCTCGCCGCCGCAAAAATCTCAACGGCGTCGTCTGTGGTTCTTGTCGTGTCCTCGACGATGACGACGGCGTCGGCGCCGCCGGGCATCGGTGCGCCTGTCGCGATTTCGGCGCAGGCGCCTGATGCGATCGACACGCGCGGCATCTGTCCTGTGTAGATGCGGTCGACGATGCGAAGTCGGGCGGGGGTCGCCGGAGCGGCCGCTGCGGTGTCGGCGGCAACGACGGCGTAGCCGTCCATGGCCGATCTCGCGAATGGCGGCACGTCGATCCCCGATGTCACAGTTCGGGCGACGACCCGCCCGGCGGCGTCGGCCAGTGCGACGCGCTCCGTCCTCGCGATCGGGCGGATCGCGGCCGTGAGACGGCGGCGCGCTTCCTCGAGCGAGATGGTGGACGTGAATGGACGCATGGAGATCACAATCGAGTCTTCACCGGGAAGCCTCCCGTACAAGATGGCCGAGCTCTGGAATCAGCAGTCGTTCCATCGCCAGGCGGACCGCGGCTTCCGATCCCGGCAGCGCCGCGACGATGCGTCCCGAGACGAGACCGGCGCAGGCGCGGCTCATCATTGCCGCTGCGCCGATCTGTTCGTAGCTCAGCATGCGAAACAGCTCTCCGAACCCGTCGAGCCGTTTATCGAGCAGCGCTGAAACGGCCTCGTACGTGCTGTCGCGCGACGTGATGCCCGTGCCGCCGGTGGCGATGATGACTTGCACGTCGGGATTGGCGAGCTGGCGCTCGATGGTCCCGCGCACCAGCTCGGGATCGTCCTTGACGATCGCGCGGCCGACGACGTCATGTCCGGCGGCGCGCAGGAGATCGCCGATGGCGGCGCCGGCCGTGTCCGTGTCCTCCGTGCGCGTGTCGCTGATCGTCACGATGTAGCAGCGCACGGAGCGCGGCGCGTCCCGTTTGTGCTCGACGAGGCTCATGGACCCGCATTCTACCGTGTGCCGCGTCTCGGGTTGCGATTCTCAGTCGACGCACCTGCTGCTCACACCGATCGTCTTTTCGTGGCTGGTGCGGCGTGGAGTGGACGCCACGCGGTTGGATCCGCACGATGCGCCCTCGCGCCGCGTGCGTGCCGCGCGTCTGGCGGCGCTGCTCGGCGACGAGCGGCTGTTCACCGAGTGGATCGATCAGCGTGGATGGTCCGGTTGCGCCTAGTCACGCAACAGCGCTTCGAGGTCGCGGCTGCCTCGAACCGCGCGCTGAATCGGCGCATCGCCACCTTCGACGCGGTGCAAGACGAGATAGTCACCGACCGGGAACGCGCGCATGCCCGGCCGAAGGTCGTCGGGCCGCCGGCCGGCGCGTGGATGCGTCCCAAGCAGGGCGAATCGTCGACTTATGGATTCGATTAGCCGATCCGCGATGTCTAGGCTGCGGCTCTCGACGAATACGTAGTAGGCAATATCTTCGAGATCCGCTTTGGCTTGCGGTGCGAGGCGATGTCCCATCAGCGGGACGTGGAGGAACGTTCGGCAGCGATTCGACGACGAAGACGCTGCTTCACGTGTTCAGCGAGTGATTTCATGGATTCCTCAGTAATCGGAATCCCCTCACCGCGGGCGAGGGAGGCATCCGCCTCGTCCAGCATCGCAAGAATTTCGAGGCGTCGCCGCTCGCGTTCTTCCCACAATGCCAGCGCCTCTTGGACCGCTTCTTCCTCGCGGCTAAAGCGGCCACTCTCGATAGCGCGCTGAACGAAGGCGCGCTGGTCGGCGGTCAACTCGACGTTCATAGGTTCACCTGGTCAAAACGCGCCCTGCCGATCAGGATACACCTACCACTGAACGGGGAGCCAGCGCGAACCTGCCGGACTGTCGGCGCTCCGGAAGACGCCATGGATTTTGATCCTCGGGATGTCGACTCGCGCGACGACGAGCGCTGGGACATCGACCGAGGTCGTGGTACCGGCAGACGTGACACGAACGATGGCGATGACGACTGGAGCCAGTCCGAGGCCCGATCGCGCAACCGCGACGGGAACGGCGCGATTGTGGCGATCAACAAAACAACGGAAGCTCGGCGCTATCCTTCAGCGACGGCGCCTCTGGCCTGTTGGGAATGAGACGACCGTCACCTGCGTCAACGCACCTCCGTGAAGGACCACGACA
>JAHFUI010000295.1 GCA_023265175.1 Acidobacteriota bacterium | reverse complement strand
CATAGAACGCGAGATTCCCACAGCGCCCACCGCCATGCTCTTTTTTCTGCAGAAGAGAAGAACGAAGAACAGCTACGGCGACGATTGTCCAGACTTACGCGGTTTCAGATGACCGTCGACACCACCGAGCGCCGAACGGCCCGCGGATTCCTGCTGTCCCTGTCAGACTGATGGCGCCTGTCCGCCGCACCGATCGAGCCAGCCCCATTCAGCGCTCATGATATGAACCATCGTGTTCCTGATGGATCCGTAGCTTCCAGCCACAGCCTGCGTGAATTGTTCCGGTGTCAGCTGCGACATCACCTGAAAGAGTTTTCGGTTTGCCCAGTTGCCGTACTCGAAGAGTGTTTTCAGATCGGTGACCGCCATCTTGTGCCTTCTCACATAGAACACCGTAGAATGAGCACGGTGAGAACCATGAAGACTCTGACGGCCGCCACCGCGGCCTTACTGCTCCCGACCATGTTCTACGCCCAGCAGCCGTCTGCCGACGCGGCAGCGTGCGCTCGCCTCACCACGCTCAAGTGGCCGAACACGAAAGTCACGGCGACCCATGCGGTCGCGGCGGGACAATTCGCGGTGCCCGGCGGATCGGGCGCCGCGGCGACACAAGGATTCGCCGATCTCCCCGCGTTCTGCCGCGTGGAGTTGACGCTCACGCCCTCGCCCGACTCGGACATCACGTCAGAAGTCTGGCTGCCGCAGTCCGGCTGGAACAGCAAGTTCCAGCAAGTCGGCAACGGCGCCTGGGCCGGATCGATCCAGTACGGCGCGCTGGCCGCAGCGCTTCGGCGCGGCTACGCAGCAGCGTCTACGAATGCCGGACATACCGGAGAGGACGCGAGCTTCGCGCTTGGCCATGCAGAGAAGCTGATTGATTTCGGGTACCGTGCCGTGCATGAAACCGCCGTTCAGAGCAAGGGGACGATTGCCGCCTATTACGGCCGGGCGGCCGAGCTGTCCTACTTCACCGGCTGCTCGGGCGGCGGGCGCATGGCCTTTCAGGAAGCGCAGCGCTTTCCGACCGACTTCGATGCGGTCCTCGCCGGCGCGCCAGGCTACGACCGCGTGAACCAGAGCGTGCAGATGCTGATGAATGCGAAAGCGACGCTCGACCATCCGGGCAGCATGATTCCGCCGAGCAAGTACGGGGTGATTCACCGCGCGGCGGTCAGTGCATGCGACGCGGCCGACGGACTGAAGGACGGCCTGATCAGCGATCCGCTGAATTGCCACTTCGATCCCAAGGTGCTCGAGTGCAAAGGCGCCGACGCGGCGGACTGCCTGACCTCCGCCCAGGTCGCCGCGGCGATAAAGATCTACGCCGGGGTCAAGAACCCAAGGACTGGCACGGAGATTTTTCCGGGGCTGGAACCCGGCAGCGAACTGCAGTGGGGCGGTCCGGCCGGCGGCCAGGCGCCGCTCGCCGTCGGCAGCGATCTGTTCAAGTACGTGGTCTTCAAGGATCCACATTGGGATTTCAGGACATTCGATCTGGCGAGGGATTACGACGCCGTGCACCAGATCGACAGTTTGGACCTGAGCCCTACGTCGCCCGATCTCAAGTCCTTCGCGGCACGCGGCGGCAAGCTCCTCATCTATCACGGGTGGGCCGATCAGAACGTCGCACCGCGATCGTCGGTGAAATACTACGCGAAGCTGGTCGAGACGATTAGCGAGAAGCGGGTGAATGATTCGGTGCGACTGTTCTTCGCCCCGGGGATGGCCCATTGCGGCGGTGGTGACGGCCCCAACACGTTCGACGCGCTGACCGCGCTCGAGCAGTGGCGCGAACAGGGCAAGGCGCCGACGGAGATCATTGCGTCGCACCTGACGAACGACAGGGTCGATCGCACGCGTCCGCTCTGCCCGTACCCACAGGTGGCGACCTTCAAGGGCACCGGGAGTATCGATCAGGCGGATAGTTTTCTGTGCGCGATTGGAGCGGTGGCGCACGCGCAAGAAACCCAGTACCGCAAGCCAACCGAACTACCCAATCCGTACCGTTTGGTCGAGGGTTGGCCGACGCGTCCCACGAGCATGAACGGAGGCCACTGGGGAGAGGTCATCCGGGTGATAACCTCACCGCGGACGGCCGGCAGGTTGGAATCAGGATCGTGAGAGTCACACTCGACTTGCCCGACGACATCTCCGCGGCTCTTGAGGGTCGGTGGCAGGACATCCCACGTTGTGCTCTTGAAGCGCTCGCCGTCGAAGGCTACCGAGCAGGAGCATTGTCAGAGAACCAGGTTCGACGCCTGCTTGGCTTCGAGTCGAGGTTCCAGGTTCACTCACTCCTCAAGGAGCATCGTGTTCCGCTCCGGTCCACAGAGGCGGACGCCTACAACGATCTGGCCGCGCATCGCGAGCTCGGCATCCTTCGCCAACGATGATCGTCGTTGCCGACACCCAGCAGCCCACTTCACTACTTGATACTTCTCGAACAGCGACGCGAGCACCTGCGCCTCGCGACTGAAGCGTGCGAGGCGATCGGGATCGTTGGCGACGGCCGGAAGCAGGACCTCGATCGCGACGTCGCGATTCAGCTTCGTATCGCGCGCGCGGTGGACTTCGCCCATGCCGCCCACGCCCAGCGTCGAGAGGACTTCGTAGGGGCCGAGGCGCGTGCCGACGGCGAGCGTCATGTGTGGGACGATAGGAACGATGAAGGCCCTCTTGCGGGGATACCCGTTAACGGAATCTCCCTTATCAGCCTCCCGGACCGACGTGGGGGCTCAGCCAGCACGCGGCGTCGCCGGGCTGCCGCGTTGCCGGGTCTTGATAGGACTACTGGCCGGCGCGGTTCTGTTCTCCCTGGCCTTCGGATCTCCAGCCCTCGCCGCCGGCCCAAAAGGCGACATGCTGGATGTCACGGTGACCGATGTTCCTCAATTCGAGGTAGCCGACGGGCAGATCGACGGGCCGCTGTTGAAGGTGGGTCGTGGCGTCATGAACGCCGGAGAAATCGGCGTGCCCTTCGATGTCGGACGGCGCGATCTGGCGATCGATGCGACAGAGACGTTCATGAGGCCGCAATCGCTGCGTCTCGCGGATCTCACGGTCCTCCCTCTCGAAGGTCGGACGGTCAAACTTCGCTTCACGATGATCGGTACCCCACCGCCGCCGTTTCCTGCGGCCTATCCGCGAGGTCAGGCTCTTGTCACGGTGCGGGTCGACGTCGTGGTCCTGCCGAATCGCTAGGAAGTATCGTCGATGAACTTTGGCGTGACCTTTCCCCAGAGAGAAATAGGCACCGACCCGAGCGCCATCCGGGACTTTGCCCAGGCCGCGGAAGGAGCGGGCTTCGATTACATGGTG
>JAHFUI010000162.1 GCA_023265175.1 Acidobacteriota bacterium | reverse complement strand
CGGCGTGCTCGAGCGCGAGCGCGATGGCATCGCGAACGCCGAAACACATGCCGAGGTGGGCCGCTCGGAGGATACGCATCTGCGACAGGTACTTTACACAAAGAACTCTGTATTGTAAAGTAATGTCTCACTCGGGTGACGGCATTGCGCTCGCCGCAACGACGCGAAGTCTTCATTAACCTGATCGTCACGGCCGGCGGGTTCATCTTCTACAACACGAACGTGGTGACTGCGTACCGCACCGCCTCCGGCCGTATCGCGCGGCGTGCCGAGTACGAGCGACGTTACGGAGAGTACAAGAGCATCCCGCAACCGTCGCTGACGAGGACCAGCCTGCGCGTCGAGATCTATCCGACGCGACGGGCGGCGGAGATTCGCGGAACCTACATTCTGGAGAACCGCAGCTCAGCCGCGATCGATTCGATCCATCTCGCCACGTCCAGCGAAGTCGAGACCGGTGCCGTGACCTTCGATCCGCCGGCTGATGTGGTGACCGCGGACGACAATGTCGCGATCCGCATCTACCATGACCCGCGCGCGCAGCACAGCGCGAACCTGGAACGCATGGTTCGCGGCATACGCGCCGCGCTCGATTACTTCACGGAGCAGTTCGGCCCGTATCCATACGGCTACCTCACCGTCGTCGAGCGTGGCAGTAACGGAGATGCACTGCACGCTGAGGCGAGCCTGATCCACTACGGAGAAGGATTCTCCCTTTTCAGGCCGCAAGACCAAGACCCGGACATTGTGTTCTTTGCCATGGCCCGCGTGGTGGCAAACCAGTGGTGGGAGCATGGACTTATACCCGCCGGCGTCGAAGGCGAAGTTGTGATGGCCGAAAGCCTCGCCAACTACTCCGGGATGACGGTTCTGGAGCGAACGTACGGCCACGAGCATCTGGAGCGGTACCTGCGCGAGGTGTTGTGGGT
Source organism: Acidobacteriota bacterium (assembly GCA_023265175.1). Taxonomy (GTDB): domain Bacteria; phylum Acidobacteriota; class Vicinamibacteria; order Vicinamibacterales; family CAVVIG01; genus JAHFUI01. The sequence goes on along the minus strand of JAHFUI010000162.1, from coordinate 9,198 downwards.
GTTCTACGAAGCGCCACGCACCCGCGCGGCCGTTCCCCTCCTCCGCGCGGATAACGCGTTCCTGGGCTACCGCAAGGGCGCGCAGGCGTTGTATGGGTTGAGCCGGTACATCGGCGAGGAGCGCATGAACAGCGCGCTCAGGCGGCTGTTCGAGAAACACAAATCGGGAATGCCTCCGCTGCCGACGACGCGTGATCTCTACGCGGAACTGCAAGCGGTCACGCCGGACACGTTCCAATACCTGCTGCACGACCTCTTCGAGACGAACACCTTCTGGGAACTCGAGACCCAGCGCGCCATGGCGGAGCAGACGGGCGCAGGCACCTGGAAGGTGACGGTCGACGTGCGGGCGCGCAAGGTGGTGGTCGACACGGCGGGCGTCGAGACGGAGCTGCCGATGGATGACTGGGTGGAGGTCGGCGTCTTCGCCCCCGCCGAGACGGGCGAGGCGTCAGACACACCCCTCTACTTGCAGAAGCACCGCATCCTCTCCGCGAGGCAGACGATCACGGTGACGGTGCCACGCAAGCCCGCCCGTGCGGGCATCGACCCCGATCACCTGCTGATCGATCTGAAGATGGACGACAACATCAAGACGGTAAAGGCCAAGAGCTGAGGGCTCATAAGAATGTTGCGCCACCTCACCAGGCGACGGCTGGAGGTTCTGCTAGACCGTCCAAGAAATGACTGGATAATCACTTTGGCGTTTTCCGCACGCGCGGACGCGTGGATCCGGGCCGAATCTTTTCCAGCGTCTGTCGGCAGCGAGAGCGCTTGGCGACAATCGCCTCCACCGTGGCGGTCCACCCGAACGGCTTCGGGTTCTCGTTCCAGGTCGTCAAGAAATCCTGAATCGCGGCTTGTAACTCTTCCACGCTCCCAAATGAACCGCGACGGATCCGCTTGTTCGTGAGTTCGTTCAACCAGCGCTCGACCAGATTCAACCAACTGGAACGGGTCGGCACGAAGTGCGGGACAAAGCGCGGATGGCGCGTCAGCCACCCGCGAACGCGCGGATGCTTGTGGGTGCCGTAGTTGTCCAACACTAAGTGCAACGCGATCGCACCGGGAAACTCGTGGTCAACGTGCCGCAAGAATTTCAAGAACTCCTGGTGGCGATGCCGCGCCGAACACTCACCGACCACCCGACCTTGTAAGACGTCCAGCGCCGCGCACAGGGTCGTCGTCCCGTTCCGCTTGTCGTCATGGGGCATCGTCCCGCACCGGCCCTTCTTGAGGGGCAGGCCCGGTTGCGGACGATCTAACGCCTGAATGTGGGACTTTTCATCGACGCAGAGCACGAGGGCCTTGTCCGGTGGATTGAGGTACAGCCCCACGACATCGGTCAATTTTTCCAGCAACTTCGCGTCCCGCGACAGTTTGAAGCGTTTGACCCGATGCGGTTGCAGATTATGGCTCTGCCAGATCGTATGGATGGTGGACTTGCCAACCTGCTGACTGGCGGCCATCGTCCGACAACTCCAGTGCGTCATCCCTTTCGGTTTGGTTTGCAGCGTCGCGTCGACGACCGCTCGGATCGTGTCGGCCCCGTACATGGGCTTCCGGCCACGGCCTGGGGCGATTTCCCAGACGCTCTCCGGGCCACTGTCGGCGACACGCGCGCGCTAGAGCATCACCGTCTTTCGATTGATTGCCAACCGCTGCGCGATCTGACTGTCGGATTCGCCAGCGCCCGCCGCGAGCACGATCCGGCTCCGTCACGCAACCTGTTGCGGCGTGCCGAACGCGGCGACCCACTGTTAACCATCATGGATAGCAGAACGCTGGACGAACACATCGAGCACGGGGAAGACGCGGCTGTCGGAAAAGCCCATATCCGCGGCCGGCGCATCACGGTCGAGGACGTTGCGATCTGGCACGAACGACTTGGCCGGAGCGCCGACGAGATCGCCGCGGAGTACGATCTGACCCTCGCCGACGTGTACGCGGCGCTCACCTACTACTTCGACCATCGCGACGACATTGATCGTCGGATCGCCGACGATCAGGCGCTTGCCCGAGCGCTCCGTGAGCGCACACCGTCCAAGGTTTCCGACAAACTCCGCTCGCTGCATGGCGAGGGCTAAGTTCCTGACGGACGAGCACATCCCGAAGGCTGTCGCGAACGGATTGCGAGCGCGGGGAATCGACGCTGCGACAGCTGCTCAGGCGCGGCTTCGTGGGACCGACGATGCGTCTTTCCTAGCGCGCGCAAAGGCCGATAGCCGAGTTGTTCTCACGCACGATCCCGACTTCCTCCGACTGCATGCTGCTGGAGTTCCCCACGCCGGCATCGTGTACGCAGCGCACGAGACGCCGATCGGAGATCTGATCCGAGGCGCGCGAACCGACTCAGTTCGTTGCCGTCGAAATGACGGTTGGGATCAATGTCCTCGCGATGCGCGTACGCGCCGGACACGGCGGGAACAAGTTTCGACATGCCTCACCTGTGGATACTCACCGGGCGTCGAGAACGGCCAGGCGAAATGGACTTGCAGCTTCACAGGAGCAACTCTCCTACGGGGCCACCGTTCGCGCCGTGCTCCTCGATCCGACTGACGCCGCGTCCGTCCTTGCGCTACCCGCGAAGAAGTCCCAGTGGCAGAGGCTCGGGTCGTCGTCCGACAGCGTCAACTGAACGATGCTCTCCGTTTCGGCAGCCCAACCACCGGCCCGAGACCGACCTCCTGGGCCTCGGAGACGGGGCGTGATGCAGAAGAACTCTCCTGCACATATGCATTCCAGTTCGGGTCTCGCGACTTTTGGAAGATAGGCCACGCGAAGGACGTCGTCGCCAGATTGGCCGAGATCAACACACACGTCCCCGTGGAAGTGCTTGGCGAATCATGGCGCTTGGCTCTCCAGCATCCCTGGCCGACAGAGGGCGCTGCCTATGACATGGAGCAGCGCGTCCTCGCCGCACTCAGGACGGCAGCGTCGGTGGGCGAGCATGTCTCGTGCAGCAGGCGGGCATTGGAGAGCGCGTGGAGCGCCTCACTCGCCCCGAGTCGAGCCTCGTGACCTCTTGCTCGTGAAGTTCTCTGGCGACCCCAGCGAAGCGTACGCGCTCGACCGGCCGCTTCGCGGGCGCCCGCCGTTTCGGGGAAGAATAATTGGGTTCGGGAATCGCCGTAAGTGCTCGGAGCACATTAGGAGGTCTGACACAATTTCTGACACGATTTGGGTTGCGAGCCGAGCCCATCGCCCGTAAACTGTTGATTCCACTCGCGCGGAGAGATGTCCGAGTGGTTGAAGGAGCACGCTTGGAAAGCGTGTGTAGGGGAAACTCTACCGAGGGTTCGAATCCCTCTCTCTCCGCCAACCTTCGCTCACGATTCGCGCGAAGGTTGCCCGCCCTAGCGGCAAAGCCGCGACGGAGGGCTGTCGTGGCTCCCATGCGAGTTTTGGTTGGCAAGCCAACCTTACTCGCCTCGCTCGATCGGGCCTACGTGACATTTCCGCGTGACATTCGACCAATGACGCGGGCGAGCACAGGGCGAAAAGAAGTTCTCCGCTCACTTCTGGGTGCAGCGGCCCGGCGGGTGGCGTCTCCTGCATATCAACGACCTCGAGGTGCGTCAGCGCGACTACCAGACTGTGCCGACGACCTTTGCGGTGCCCTGCGTGAATCCATGCCAGTCGCTTCCGTACAGACCGCTCGGTGCGGGCGAAAAGTCGGCGCTGGCCGCGTGGCAGGAACAGGAAGGTTCGCAGGACGGATAGGCGAAGCGCGTGGCCGACAACTACGATCAGCGGGCGATCAACACGTACGGCGGCCGTTCGGCATCAAAAGCGGATCGCCTCGCGGGTATGGCGAGCGCGCGCCAGGCAAATCCGAACCGCCCCGCAGTCGGTGCGGCGCCCGTGGCGTATGGCCGCGGGTGGGACTTCGGTGACGCGGTTGTGTGGGTGCAGCTGCAGCCGACGTATGGTGACAAGCCGTACTGGTCCAGCCGCATCTACGCAAACATCAACGGCACGTGGCAGATGGCGGAGAGCTATCACACCTACATCAAGGATGCGCCCGTGATGGCGCCCGTTCCGACGCCGGCAACAGCGACGAGCCGACCCTAGCCGCAATCTGGCGCGTCTTGACACGCGTCGGTGTCCGCCGTCGGTGTCCGCCGTTGACACACCGCGGTGGCGCCCCATAGGATCGCGGCAATCAGGAGCGATCCGATGCGTGCCACCACGTTGTGTCTGTTGACCCTCGCGCTGACTGTCGTCTCTCCGGCCGCGCAGACCCGCACGGCGAAGACCCTGGACATCTACGTCGTCGACGTGGAGGGCGGCAACGCGACGCTCTTCGTGGCGCCGTCCGGCGAATCGGTGCTCATCGACACGGGCAACGGTGGCGCCGCCGCGGCGCGAGATGCGGATCGGATCATGGCCGCGGTCAAGGACGCCGGCCTCACGCAGATTGACCATCTGATCACCACGCACTGGCATGGCGATCATTTCGGTGCGATGGCCGAGCTGGCCGGCCGGATTCCGATCCGCAATTTCATCGACCACGGCCCGAACGTGCAGCCGGCGGCCGCCGCCGACGACTTTCTGCAGAAAACGTATCCCGCGCTGTACGCGAAGGCGAAGCACGCGATCGCAAAACCGGCCGACAAGATTGCCGTCGGGGGCCTGGACTGGCGCGTGGTGAGCGCGGGGGGCGAGGTCATCAAGACGCCGCTGCCCGGCGCCGGCCGGACCAATGCCTCGTGCGCCGGCTTCAAACCGCAGGACGTGGACAAGACCGAGAACGCCCAGTCGGTCGGCAGCGTCGTGACGTTTGGAAAATTCCGCGTCGCGCACCTGGGCGATCTGACGTGGAACAAGGAATTCGATCTGATGTGCCCGGTCAACCGCGTCGGCACGGTCGATCTGTTCATCGTTTCACATCACGGGCAGCCGATCTCGAATTCCGAGGTGCTCGTGCACGCGCTCCAGCCGCGCGTGGCGGTCATGAACAACGGCACGCGCAAAGGTGGACAACCGGATGCGATGAAGGTCATGCATTCGTCTCCCGGTCTCGAGGACCTCTGGCAGCTGCACTTCTCGCTGCTCAGCGGCCAGGAGTACACGGTGCCGGGGCTCTTCATCGCCAACGCGCTCGACGAGCCGCAGGTCGCCATGCCGGTCGCGGCGATGCCGCCGCCACCACCCGGCCCCGGTGCGCCGCCCGCGCCGGTCCACAACGGTCCCGCTTATTGGATCAAGGTGTCGGCGCAGCCGGACGGCTCGTTCACGGTCACGAACGGCCGCAACGGGTTCAGCAAGAAGTACCGCGCGGCAAGCCGCTGACGCCGCGTCCAAACGGGTCCGTCAGCGTTCCGCTCCTTCGACGGCCGGTCCGTCGCCGTTCGGCGGCGCAAGCGTTGGATCCCGTTCCTGGCGTCTGCTTCGATGGCTCGAGAACAACGAGGATCTCCTCCGCATCGAGAAGCTGCTGCAGAACGAGTCGGTTCCGGAAACCGCAGTGGGGCGAACTCTGCCGAAATCCGCCAGCGCGTGGGCGGATGGTACCATGACCCGCTACTTCGGGCGCGGCCACACCGACGGGGATACGTTCGTGGTGTTTCCAGCACTGCGCACCATGCATGCCGGCGACATGTTCGCGGGAAGGCCCTGCCGTACATCGACACGGCGAACGGAGGCAGCGTCGCCGAGCATCCGACGTCGCTTGCAAAAGCGGTGGCGACCATCAAGAACGTCGACACGGTGATCACTGGACATACGCCCGTCATGACCTGGAACGACTTGAAGGAGTACGCCGATTTCACCAAGGAGTTCGTCGCGTGGGCTCAGGCGGAGATGAAGGCGGGCAAGACGGTGGACCAGGCGGCGGCCGAATACAAGCTCCCGTCTAAGTACAAGGGTTACGAGGTCAGCGTGAACCCGCAATTCGGCGGCGCCAAGACGAACATCCAGGCGATCTACGACGAGCTGAAGAAGTAGGTCAATACGCCTTGCGGACGTCGCCGATGTGCCCGCGGCGACGCGCAGGGAACACGTCACGCACGACCGTGAAGGTGACCGTGCCGCACGATCAAGGAAAGTGATCGAGGCGATCAGTTGGCCTTTCACGACAGGCGGCCTGTCGACTTCCACACTCGCGGATCGAACGTGAAGGCCTTCGGGTCGGCGATTCCGAGGCGGCGAAAGTCCGAATGAGCGGGATTGATGATGTAGTTTCGCTCGATGGGAATGATGACCGACGGTACGACGAGAATCGCCGCCATCGTCTCGGCGATCCAGGATCGCCCGATTTCGTGGAGGGATTCAGGCGGAGGTAGCTCTCGCCAGTCTGCCGGAAGATCGGTCGACCTGATTTCATTTCGGGTGAGGTCATCAGGCATGTCCACAGCGATAGCCCTCAAATGCATGGGCGCGAGGTCAGGATCCGTGTGAACGAGCAGTTCTAGCGCCGCCAACGAAAGACTGGCGGATGTGTACACGGCACGAAGGCCTTTCGGGACCCAGCGGCTCCCAATCCGCCTATTACCCTCGCCGTCAAACCTCTCCTGTCCCGCAGTGACGATCCGCCAGGTGCGCACTACGCGACGATCCCGTGCTCGATTCTGCCTAGAACGTCTTCCACCTGCGCGGTTCCAATCTCGGTGTCGAGCAACCGGAGGGGCGGTTCGCCGTTCAGGGCCCGATTCGGACGCCGAAGCCATGTGGCCGTCTTCTCTTCATCGCCGAAGACCATGGCGGCATGCGCCGCAATGCGCGCCAGTCGAACCAACCGATCTGATTCGGCGGCCTGGAGCTTCCGTTGACGCTTTCGCCTCGCGAGCGTGCGGATCGGTGTCTGGAGGAGTATCGCGGTTTCCGGGAGCGTTAACTGCAATCGCTGTCTCACGGATTCCAGAGCGCTGTACGGCAAACCCAGTCTGATGCGGCTCCGGAGCTCCGCGCTGCCGGGGTGGCGGTGACGGCGAAACACCCTGGCCCCCCCGAGGACATCGACGACGTAGTCCGTATGGGTCATCTGGGTCTCCTAGCCAAATGGCAGTATAGCATATGCCATCTGGCTCCTGCGATCGTGCATCGGGCTCGATCGGGCCCTCATGCTCGTGGTGTGTCCGAGGCCGACATTGACGCCGCGCTTCGTCAGGCATCACGCGAAGAGCTTCTTCAGCCGTCCCTTGCCCCTCGCTTCGGCTGCGAGGAATGCCATGTGGAACAACTGGGCTGGATGGCGCCGGGGTTTTCCATTGGCATGAACGACCCCTCCAAACCCGGCTTCAACCCCGCGGTGTTCACCATCGATCAGACCAAGGTCCCGGGATTGCGCAACCTGGCGGCGCGGCCACCGTACTTCCACAACGGGTCGGCGCCAGACCTCGCGATAGTGGTCGACTACCATGACCGGCGCTTCAGTATTGGGTTGAGCGCGCAGGAGAAGAGTGACCTCGTGGCGTTCCTCAGGGTGAAAATGTCTGTTCCGCTGAGGGTCGGCGCCGCTCCGCTGAGGGAAGCAATGCCACTTTACTCATGAGCAAAGTGGACTATAATCCATTTCATGCATGTCACTCGATATTTGGAGGAGGCGGTTCGGGCCGCCCTGAAGAAGAAGATGGCGTTCGTTGGCGGGCCGCGCCAGGTCGGCAAGACGACGTTTGCACTCGGGTTTCTGGGCAAGGGCGCAGACGAAAGGCATCCCGCCTATTTGACTTGGGATCATCCGAGCGTTCCGCCCAGGCTCAGAAGAGGGGAACTGCCCCCGGGCGAGCCACTGATCCTGCTGGATGAGATCCATAAGTACGCGCGGTGGCGAAATCTGCTGAAGGGGATCTACGATACGGAAAAATCACGGCGCAAGATCCTCGTGACCGGCTCCGCCCGGCTCGACTACTACCGCAAAGGCGGAGATTCTCTTGCCGGCCGCTACCGGTACTTCCGCCTTCATCCCTTTTCTCTCAGAGAGCTCAACCCGGCGGCCTCGCGGTCCGACCTGGACACGCTGCTGAAGTTTGGCGGGTTTCCCGAACCGTTGTTCTCGCAGAATGAAGCGGAGCATCGTATCTGGCATCGAGATCGCATCTCGCGGGTCGTGCGAGAAGACCTCCGGGATCTGGAGCACGTCCGTGAAATCAGTCTCATTGAGCATTTGACCGACTTGTTGCCCTCCAAAGTGGGCTCGCCCCTCTCGGTCAAGAGCCTGCGTGAGGACCTTCAGGTCGATCACAAGACCGCGGAACGTTGGCTGCAAATCCTCGAGAATCTGTACGTCTGCTTCAGGGTGGCTCCCTACGGATCGCCGAGGGTCCGCGCGGTGAAGAAAGAGAGGAAGCTGTACCTGTGGGACTGGTCGAGCGTCGAGAACGATGGCGCACGATTTGAAAATCTAGTGGCCTCCCAGCTCTTGAAGTACTGCCACTTTGTCGAAGATACGGAAGGCTATTCCATGGAGCTTCGGTATTTGCGGGATACCGACAAGCGCGAAGTGGATTTTGTCGTCTTGAAGGAGCGAAAGCCCCTGTTCGCTGTGGAATGTAAGTCCGGAGAGAAGGCCGTCGGGTCCGCACTTCGATATTTTGCCGAAAGAACGCCGATCCCCCATTTCTACCAGGCTCATCTTGGTCAGAGGTGCTTTTCGACCGGGAACATCACGGTTCTGCCTTTCATCCGTCTGTGCCGGGACCTCGATCTTCCCTGACGAGCTGCGGCCGATGCCGCATAACGCTTTGCCGCGGGCTCCGGAACGCGTCGTTCCGCCAGACGATCAGCCGCGCGGTCCGCTCGAATCGGTAAGCACCACGCCCGCCTGCACTTCCACTCAGCTCACCACACGGCACATCGCGTGAATAGGGAAACGGCCGTCGCGGCGACCGGTCCGGTCTTTCCGTGGCCGTCGTTCACGTAGGACAGGAGGATAGCCACATGCAGTTCTTGGAGAAGACCGCAGTCGCCGTCGTCGCCGCAGTCACACTGGCGGGTCTCGTGTTGACCCTCATCGGCACGGCCCGACCCGGCCGAAATCCTCAAGTGTCTGATTCGGTCAGCGATGGGAGACGCTCTAGTTTTCTTGGTCGTCGATGAGCGAAACGCGGAACGTTCGGCGATGGGCGCTTGTGGAAGCCTCGTCTGTGGTCGACGCGCCGAGGCTCATCGTGATCGATCCCCGACGTGCGTTTGGGCGTCCTGTCATTGCCGGAAGCCGCATTCCGACGACCGACGTATTCGAACGTTTCAAGGCGG
>JAHFUI010000161.1:8898-10264 GCA_023265175.1 Acidobacteriota bacterium | reverse complement strand
CCTCGGCATGGGTTGGACGCACGATGTCTCCCTTCTCGGCCTGGCACATCGCCCTTTGTCGTATTGACAATGTCAATACACCCATGCACACTGGCATTTCGTGGACGAACGGCATCGCATCAGCGGCAGCGATTTCGTGTGGGATGCCGACAAGGCGGAAGCCAACCGGCGCCAACCGGCGCAAACACGGCATCCGTTTCGACGACGCGGCCACGGTGTTCATGGATCCCCTGTTTGTGCTGACGGATGCAACCCGCCACGACGAGGCGCGCGATGCCGCGATCGGATTCGATCAGCTCGGGCGGCTGCTGTTCGTGGTCCACGTCGAGTTCGAGGGCGATTGCATCCGCATCGTTTCCGCCCGACCTGCCCAACCTCACGAGGAGGCCATATATGCTCAATGAAACCTTGAAGAAACGCCTCACCAAAGACCGGCCTGTCACCAGCATCACCCTGCGCATTCCGGTGGATGTGGTGGACAGCCTGAAAACCATCGCCCCGCACAAGGGCTTCAGCGGCTATCAGACGCTGCTGAAGTCGTACATCAGCGAGGGTCTGCGCCGGGACGAGGCCACCTACGCGCCAGATGCGGTCGCGCGTCTCGCACGCGCGCTAAAAAAGCGCGGCGTCTCCAAGAAAATCCTGGATGATGCGATGCGCGACCTGGCCGTGTGATAAACGCACAACCACATGAACGAAGCCGGGACCCGGTTGAGAGCTTCTGGGCGTGGACGCCCGCCATATCCGCAACATCGTGTGATGCGGCCGATCAATTCCATGATCGAGTTCAAGCTGATGGGAGGAACCGACGTTCTTCAGATAGGATGGGGTGCATGGGCACCTTCTATTCACGTTGCATCGTCCAAAACCATTCTGACCGGACACGGTCCGTCCGCATTCCGAAGCTCCTGGTCGATACCGGCAGTGAATACACGTGGATTCCCGAGGCGCTTCTTCGCCGAATAGGCGTGGCCCTGGAAAAGAAGGATGTCCCATTTGTCATGGCCAACGGACACCAGATCACTCGAAGTGTCGGGTTTGCCATTGTCCGCGTCGATGAGTTCTTCACGATTGACGAAGTGGTCTTTGCGGAAAAGGGCGACCTGGCCTTGCTTGGCGCCCGAAGCCTCGAAGGACTGAATCTCGTCGTTGATGCTCGACGGAAGAAGCTCGTTGCCGCTGGTCCCGTTCCAGCCGCCTGACACGGCGGGGGCGCAACCGAACCGCAACAACCAATCAGGCCGATTCTGACACCAGTGCGGCATCCGGCACACATTCTCCCTCGGTGAACCACCGGCCCTGCACGCGCAGCACCGGCGCGAAACTGTTCCTCGTCCGCCTCGTCCGCCTCGTCCGCCTCGTCCGC
>JAHFUI010000161.1:0-8798 GCA_023265175.1 Acidobacteriota bacterium | reverse complement strand
CCTCGTCCGCCTCGTCCGCCTCGTCCGCCTCGTCCGCTATGATGCTTGACAGGCGCCGGGCCTGAACCGATAAGATACTCAAGGAAAGGCGTTCCGATTATCGGAAGACCCGTGTCCGCCAAAGACCGTTTGCAGACGCTCGATCACGCGCTGAGCCTCCTCGAGGCGCTGGCCGCCGCCAAGGAACTGGGTGTGTCGGACCTCTCCAGGCGTCTCGACCTGCCGACGACGATCGTGCACCGGACCCTCGCCACCTTCGAGGCCCGGGGCTACCTGCGCCAGAATCCGGTATCGCGGAAGTACATGCTCACCCCGAGATTCTGGGAGCTCGGCCGGCTCGCCGTCAGCCGGCTCGACCTCCACGACCTGGCGAAGCAGATGCTCGACCACCTCGTGGCGCAGACGGGCGAGACCGCGTACCTCTCCGTCCTGCACGGCCTGGAAGCGCTCTACATCGCCAAGTCGGAAGGCTCGGAGCCGCTGCGCCTCTATGTGGACATCGGCGGTCACGGTCCCGCGTACTGCACCGCCACGGGCAAGGTCCACCTCGCCTACGCCGCGCCGGCGGTAATCGAGGAATTGTTCATGCGACGCCTGGTCAAGCTGACGCGCCGGACCATCACGACGCGCACCGCCTTTCTCAAAGAGCTCGAGCGGATTCGACGGCGTGAGGTTTCGCTCAACCTCGGCGAGCGGCGCGACGACATCGGCGCTGTCGCGGCGCCGGTCTTCGATCGCGAAGGTCGCTGCGCGGCGGCCATCGGGATCTCCGGGCCCCTGCCCCGCTTTTCGCGGACCAGGCTGCCCGCGTTGATCAGGGCCGTGAAGGCGGCGGCATCGAAGATCTCGCAACAGGCGGGGTACGTCCCTCACGATCGTTCGAATGCGAGAACCTCCGGCCACACCGGTTCCCGGTCTCCGGGTGGCGCGCCCACGCTCACGAGCCCGAGATCGACCGGCTCATTCTCAAGGACCTCACATGCCTCATAAGTTTCTCGTCCACGCGCCGCACGACAGCGTCGGCGTGGCCATCACAGACATTCACGCGGGTGAGACCATCGATGGCGTCGTCCTCGAGAACAACTCCCTCGTCTCCGTGTCGGCGGTCCAGGACGTGCCGCTCGGCCACAAGATCGCGCTGGCGCCGCTGGCGGCCGGGGCCAAGGTCGTGAAGTACGACGTGACCATCGGCATCGCCACGGCGGCCATCAAACCGGGCGAACACGTGCACGTGCACAATCTCAAGAGTGCGAGGTGGTGAGCATGGAGCCGACAATCTGGGCGTACTGCCGTGAGAACGGCGCCATCGGCGTCCGTAATCACGTCGTCATTCTGCCGCTCGACGATCTGTCGAACGCCGCCGCCGAAGGCGTCGCCCGTTTGATTCCCGGCACGCTGGCACTGCCGCATCCGTACGGACGGCTGCAGTTTGGCGAGGATCTGGAGCTGCTGTTCCGCACGCTCATCGGCACGGGATGCAATCCCAACGTCGCGGCGGCGGTCGTGATCGGGATCGAGCCGAATTGGACCAAGCGTGTGTCCGACGGCATCGCCGCCACCGGAAAGCCGGTCGCGATGTACTCGATCGAAGGCGTGGGCGATCTGAAGACCATCGAGAAGGCCTCGCGCACGGCCAAGGACTTTCTGCAGGACGCGACCGAGCTTCGCCGGGAGCAAGTGTCGCTTGCACGCGCGATGGTGAGCATGAAGTGCGGCGAGTCGGACACGACGACAGGGCTCGCCTCATGCCCGACGATGGGCGCGGCCGCCGAGCGGTTGACGGCAATGGGCGGCACGGTGCTCTTCGGCGAAACCTCGGAGCTGACGGGCGGCGAAGACATCGTCGCCTCGCACATGGCGACCCCGGAGCTCCGCGAGCGGTTCATGAAGATGTTCCGCGACTACGTCGGATTCATCGAAGCCTCGGGTGCCGACCTGTTCGGCTCGCAGCCGACGCAAGGCAACATCGCCGGCGGCCTGACCACCATCGAGGAGAAGGCGCTCGGCAACCTCCAGAAGATCGGCAAGTGTACGGTTTCCGGCGTGCTCGAGCCCGCCGTGGCGCCCGCCGGGCCCGGCCTCCACTTCATGGACACTTCGTCGGCCGCTGCTGAATGCATCACGTTGATGGCGGCTGCGGGCGCGGCGGTCCATCTCTTCGCCACCGGCCAGGGCAACATCATCGGAAATCCGATCGTGCCGGTCATCAAGATCTCCGGCAATCCCAACACCGTATCGACGATGAGCGAGCATGTCGACCTCGACGTGACCGGTATTCTCAGGCGCGAGTTGACGCTCAACCAGGCCGGCGACACTCTGATGGATCTGATCGTGCGCACGGCCAACGGACGATTGACCGCGGCGGAAGCGCTGGGCCACCGCGAATTCGTCCTCACGAAGCTGTATCGCTCCGCGTAGATCAGCGTCCCATGGGCCAGATCGACTACGGCCAGGTGCAGCGCACGGCGAGCGATCTCTACGTGCGGGCGCTGAAGCTGATTCCGCCCGATGTGACGGCCGCGATCGAGCGCGCGCTGGAGCACGAGACCAAGTCCGGCGCCCGCGATATCCTGCAGACCATCCTCAAGAACGTCCGCGTCGCCCTCGATCGGAATCTGATGGTCTGCCAGGACACCGGCATCCCCATCTACAAGGTGAAGATCGGATCGAACGTGTCGGTTGACGGCACGAAGCTGGAGGCCGCGATTCGGGCGGGCTGCGCCGACGCGTGCGTGACCCATCCCTTCCGATCGAGCATCTGCGATCCGCTCACACGGCAGAACCGTCCAGACAGCACAGGCGACCACATTCCGGTGGTCGATTTCTCGTTCGCCGCGGATCTCGACGGCATCGAGATCCGCATGATGCCCAAAGGGTCCGGATCCGAGAACATGACCTGGATGAAGATGCTGCTGCCGGCCGACGGCGTGAAGGGCGTCAAGAAGTTCGTGCTCGACTGCGTGCTGCGCGCGGGCGGCCAGGGCTGCACGCCCTCGCTCATCGGAATCGGCGTCGGGGGCACCGCCGAGCTCGCGGTGAAGCTCGCCAAGGAAGCGCTCTTCCGGCCGATCGGACGTCCGCATCCTGACGAACGGATCGCGGCGCTCGAGCGGGAGTTGCTCGACGCCATCAATCGCAGCGGCATCGGCCCCATGGGCCTGGGCGGCGACACCACGTCGCTGGGCGTCCACATCGAGACCGCCGACACCCACATCACGATGAACCCGGTCGCCGTCAACTCACAGTGCTGGCGGAGCGAGCGCGCGAGCGCCCACATGTACGCCGACGGCCGGATCGAATTCGGATACTGACATGGCCCAGTTCACGCTCGCCACGCCGGTCACCGAGCACGACATGCGGCAATTGCGGGTCGGCGACTCGGTCAGCCTCAACGGCGTGATCTTCGGGATCCGCGACGCGACCCAGCGCCGCATCTTCGACGACGGCGTTGCGCCGCCCGTCGATCTGCACGGCGCGATCTGCCTGCACACGGCGCCCAACGTCAAGAAAGAAGACGGCCGCTACGTGCCCGTCTGCATCGGCACGACGACGAGCACGAGGATGGAACGTTTCACGCCGGGCCTCATCGAGCAATACGGCGTGCGCGGCATCGTCGGCAAGGCCGGGCTCGGCGAAGGATCCGCGCGCGCGATGCAACGGTACGGCGCCTGCTATCTGGCCATCGTCGGCGGCGCGGCCGCGCTCGAGACGACACAGATCGAGGCAATCGAAGCCGTGTACTGGGAAGATCTCATGCCCGAATGCATCTGGCAGCTCCGAGTCAACATGCTCGGACCGCTCACGGTCGCGATCGACGCGCACGGCGGGAACCTGTACGAGCAGGTCCGGGAAGACGCCGCGAAGCGGATGCGCGACGTGTACCGGGAGCTCGGGCTCGAATGACCAGCGAACGCGTCGATGTGCTGAGGACGGACATTCTCATCCTCGGCAGCGGAGGCGCGGGCCTGCTCGCCGCCCTCCACGCGTTCGACGCGGATTCCACCCTCGACATCACGGTTGTCGCCAAGGGCTTGTTCGGGAAGAGCGGGTGCACGCGCCTCGTTCAGGGCGGGTACAACGTCGTCCTCAACCGGGAAGACTCCTTCGAGCGCCACTTTCTGGACACGGTCAAGGCGGGCCAGTTCCTGAACGATCAGGAGCTGGTGTGGACGCTCGTCACCCAGGCGCCCAGATGCGTGTACGAGCTCGAGCACACGTTCGGCTGCTTCTTCGACCGGAACGCCGACAACACGATCCACCAGAAAGCCTTCGCGGGCCAGTCCTTCGATCGGACCGTTCACAAGGGCGACTTGACCGGCATCGAGATCATGAACAGGCTCTCCGAGCAGGTCATGCGGCGCGGCATCCGCATCGTCGAAGAGCACCGCGCGCTCGACCTGCTGCCCGATGCGAGCGGCCGGCGGATCGCGGGAGCGCTGATTCACAGCGTCCGCGACGGCCGGTACCTGGTCGTGCGGGCCAAGGCGGTGCTGCTCGCCACCGGCGGCGGTCCGACGATGTACAGGGTGACGGCCGCGTCGGCGGACAAGTCGATGGACGGCATCGCGATGGCGTTCAGGGCGGGAGCCGACATCTGCGACATGGAGATGGTGCAGTTTCATCCGACGGGCCTGCTGGCCGCCGCGTCCTTGATGACCGGCACCGTGCTCGAGGAGGGCCTGAGGGGCGCCGGCGGGTACCTCTACAACGGCCGGCGGGAACGCTTCATGGAACGCTACGATCCGGCGCGCATGGAACGCTCCACGCGCGACGTCGTGGCCCGCAGCAGCTACCTGGAGATCATGGAAGGCCGCGGGTCGCCCAACAGCGGCGTGTTCATCGACGTCAGCCACCTCGGCGCCGCGTTCGTCGAACAAAATTTTCCGGGGATGGTCAAGCGGTGCCGGAGCGTTGGGCTCGACCTCGCGCGCACGCCGGTCGAGGTCACACCCACGGCACACTTTCAAATGGGTGGCGTGAAGATCGGCCCCGACTGCGCGAGCAGCCTCGACGGCCTGTATGTCGCCGGCGAAGACGCGGGGACCGTGCACGGCGCGAACCGGCTCGGCGGAAACGGCGTGGCCGAATCAACCGTCTTCGGGTGCGTGGCGGGCGATGCGATGGCCGCGCGAGTGACCGGCGAGCGCCTGCCGGAGGTCGACATGCCGCTGGCGGCGGCGATGGTCGGTCGCACGCGGAAGTCATTGTCGCCCACGGCCGACGGCCGTGACATCTACGAGGTCAGGGGTGAAATGCAGCGACTGATGTGGGAGCAGGTGGGGCTCGTGCGCAACGGCCGGGCGCTCGCCGCGGCCGCGGCGCGGGTGCGTGAGCTGCGCGCGCGGGCCGAGGATCTCCGCGCGCCGGGCAGCGAGATGTTCAATCCCGGCTGGCAGGATCTCTTGAACCTGCGCAATCATCTCGTCGTGTCCGAGATGATTGCGAGAAGCGCGCTCGCCCGCGAGGAAAGCCGCGGCTCACACTTCCGGCGCGACTTCACGGACACCCGCGAAGATCCCGTGAGTAATATCTTCGTCCGGCGCCGCAACAATGGGAACGATGAGAACGACGAGATGGATCTCTATCGCAAGCCGGTGAGATTCTCCCGCGTGCGACCGGACGGGTCGATGGGCGGGGCGGTCGCCGGCGCGCCCGAGCCGGCGCCGCTGGCCGATCAAGGAGAGTAACGTGCAGGAGACCGCGACCAACCCGCTGGGCACGCGCGAGATCGGACGGCTTCAGACATGGCGCGCCACGACCCCAGGCATGTGGGCCTGGCTCGCGCAGCGCCTCGCCGCCATCGCGCTCATCCCGCTCGTCTTCGTGCACATCAGCTATCCGTACAAGGTGGTCACGCAGTTTCTGCTCGTGATGGCGATCGCGTTTCACGGCCTGCTGGGGATCCGCGTCCTGCTGATTGACATCGGCGTGAACGTGCGACGCGAGAAGATGCTGATCGCGCTCGCGGCGGTCGTCGCGCTGGTGTTCGTGCTGGTGATGGGGCGGCGGCTGCTCTAACCTGGATTGTTCATGAACGCAGGGTCGGCTCGGGCTATTCGCTTCGAAAACCCTGTTCCGCAGGCCGGAAAAACGCCCTTCGGCGGCCTGTCTGTCGCATGCGTGGGGCCCCACTTCGTCACCCCACGCGGATTTCGGCGCCTCCAGGGCGTTTTTCCCTTTGACGCCCGCGTCGGCCTGCTCCAGGGGGTTTTCTACGCGAATGGCCCAAACCGATTTGCAGGTTCATGAATCATGAAATCGGACAGAACGTTCACGCTCACGATCCGCCGCAGCAGTCCTCGGGAGGACCGGCCCTCCGAGTCGGTCGACTACCAGGTCCCGCTCCAGGAAAAGATGACGGTGCTCGATGCCGTCGCGTGGGTCCAGCGGCACGAGCAGTTCGATCTCGCGTATCGGTTCGCCTGCCGGGTCGGCATGTGCGGCACCTGCGCCATGGTGATCAACGGGCGCGAGAGCTGGGCCTGCCGAACGCTCATCGAGAACTTGCATACCGGTCGCGTCTGCCTGGAGCCGCTGCGCAACCTGCCGCTCGTCAAGGATCTCGTCGTCGACATGAAGCCGTTCTTCGGGGCGATGAAGAAGGCGGCCGGTCACTTCGTCCAGGCGGACACGAGCGCCGCCGACTGGGCCGAGAGCCGGGCGTTGCCCGGGGAGCGGCGCACGATCGATCCGCACATCGAGTGCATTTCGTGCGGCGCCTGCTACTCTGCGTGCACCGTCATCAGTTGGGATCCGCAGTACCTCGGGCCCGCCGCCCTCAACCGTGCCGCGACGCTCGTGATGGATTCGCGCGACGGTGCGCGAGCCGTGCGTGTGAATGCCGTCGCGGGCGAACACGGCTGCTGGAGCTGCCATTCGCAGTTCACGTGCACGGACGTCTGCCCGATGGAGCTCCGACCGACCGAGTCGATCGGATACTTGAAGCGGCACGCCCTCCTTCGACTGCTGAAGCCTTCGTCTGCAGCCCAGAGTGTGAGTGCGGCTGAGGAGCCGACGCGACCCGAAGCCGCAGCGCACGAGGTCACGGGCGCGCGTCCCGACGAGGCGGTGCGCGCGGAGCCAAAGGCCGGCGGGTGGGCCGCCGTCGCGTCGTTCTTCAACTTGTTCAGCAAACCGATGACCTGTGCGGCGTCCTTCAGTGTGATCGCCGGTGCCATCTACCTGATGGGCATCCGCGCGGATGCACGCGCCTCACGAAACGATTTCTTCGTGCCGGAGAAGCAGATGTCACCGACCGCCCTCGCGGGCGCGCTCGTGTTCGAGGAACAGAATTGCGAGAGCTGCCACGGAGTGCTTGGGGTCGGCGGGCATGCCGCGCGGGACCTGTGGCGTGCGGGCCGAGAGCGCGATCGCGAGTGGCTGCGCAAGCTGTTCACCGATCCCGATTTGGTCCTGCCGGCGGGCGCCATGCCGGCGTTTCCTCTCGAGGACCGCGAGATTACCGCGCTCGTCGAATACATGCAGCGGCTCGATTTCTCGTACCGCTCGGCCCAACGCATCGAGCGGCCCGTCGCGCGTGGCGGCGGCGAGCTCTATCGGAGCGGCTGTCTGGACTGTCATCGAAGCGAAGGGTCGCCGCCGGGCCGCCTGGATTTCGCCGGCGAGGGCGCACGGCGAAGCCTGGACTGGTTGCAGGCGTACCTCACCGCACCGGAGTTTCATCGTGAGGTGCCTGGATCTCCGACCCTGAGCGGCACGCGGAAGGCAGAGATCGCCCGCTACCTGTCGCTGCAAAGATAGGCTGACATGGAAGCTCTGGCGACTGAGGTGACCGACCGGCGCGCCTCGCGCCGGATCCCGCCGGCGCTGCGGACCTTTGGCTACCTCGCCGCCGGGCTCGCGCTCGGCTTCTTCTTCCCGAAAAATCCGATCGTCCTGTGGGTCGCCGAATCCGGAACGTGGTTTCCCAAGACCATCGTCACGTTCGCGACGGCCATCATCTTCGTCCTGATGTCGGCGGCGCTGGCCAAGACGATGCTGTCGCACAGCCACGCGAGCCGGTTTCTCATCTCTGTCGTCGGACTGTACGTCGTGATGGCCGCCGTGTCGCTCGTCTACGTGTCGGCCTGGATTCCGCTGCTGACGGGCCTGCCAATCAGCCGCCCCGGGCAGCCGCTGCCTGGGTTCGGCGGATGGCTGCGCGGAACGGTCGTGGCATTTGCCACGGTGTTCACCGAGCAGCCGCTGTTGCAGGTCCTCATTGTGGCCAGCGTGGCCGGTGCCCTGGCCGGATCGGTTCGCGCGCTGCATTCGACCGCACGCGCGCTCATCCGGGTTGGCGACTGGGTTCTCGCGGGGTTTGCCAGGCTGCTCTGGTACTACCCCATCATGATCGGGTGTCTCGCGATCTTCATCCCATCGCGGTTCGGTCTCGGCGGACTTCGGCTCTACGGCCGCACGTCGCTCAACCTGGCCGTGGTCGCGCTGGCATGGTCGGCCGCGATGCTCGTACTGGTCCGCCTCGTCACGAAGCGGTCGTGGCCGCAGATCTGGAAGTACTTCGCGACTGTGTACGCGACCGGATTTGGCACCGGCGGGTCGTACGACACGTTGGCCGTCAATCTGCTCTCTGCCGAACGCGACCTCGGCCTGCGGCCCGAAGTCGCGCGCGTCTCGATCGTGCTCGGCACCGTGCTGAACAAGAACGTCGCGACGATGGCCGTGCTGCTGGTCACCGTGTCGACATGTTCGCTGCTCAATCTGCCGATCAGCACGACCGAGATCGCCGTGCTGATTCCGCCGGTCATGATTCTCGGACTGGAATCGCCGGGGATTCC
>JAHFUI010000160.1 GCA_023265175.1 Acidobacteriota bacterium | reverse complement strand
TCGCCGCCGCCCAGACGTGACCGTCGAGTGGCGATGGCCGACCGTCGCCTGACAACTCCCTACTGTCGACTGCCGACTGTCGACTGTCGACTGCCGACTGGCGACTGTCGACTGCCGACTGCCGACTGTCGACTGCCGACTGGCGACTGTCGACTGCCGACTGCCGACTGTCGACTGCCGACTGGCGACTGTCGACTGCCGACTGCCGACTGGCGACTGGCGACTGTCGACTGGCGACTGCCAACTGCCGACTGTCGACTGATATCCCGCGCATCTGGTTGCTCGCGAGCGCCAGCGCGATGTTCATGCGGTTGACGAGCGCGCCCGTATTCACCCAGGCATCGGCGGTGTCCTTATAACCGGTCGGTGGCTGGCAGCCGTAGAGCGGCATCCCGAGCTGCTGCATCGCACGCACGAGCGGCATCGCGTCCTCCACCTCGGCCGCCATCGCACGCATGGCGCTGACGACGAACTCGAACGGCGTCTTGACCTTCGCGCGATACGCACCCGGCGACAGGAACTCGGGAGACGTGAGGATGGTGCGCATCACTTCACGAAGATCGCCGTCGGTGTCGCGGAACCGTGCGGCGGCGCGCTCGACCAGCGAGGCTGGAGGCGCGTCGCTGACGAACCGTCGCGCCAGCTTCGTCGCGATGAAGCGCGCCGTTGCCGGATGGCTGGCAAGGATGTCCAGCACCTGTTCGCCGTCGCCCTGGCTGCCGCCGGCCTTGATCCGGTGGCCCAGCACGACTTTCTCGCCCGAGTCGTGGATGCGCGGCTCGAACCTGAAGCTGGCGCCCTGAAGAGGATTCTCAATCGTCCATCCCGTGAACGCGCGCGCCACTTCGGTGACGTCCTTCTGCGTGTAGCCGCCGTCGACACCGAGCGTGTGCAGCTCCATCAGCTCGCGGCCGTAGTTCTCGTTCAATCCGCGCCGCGCCCGGTTGGCTTGCTGGTTCTGGGCGGCACCGGGCCGCGGAAGAATAAGCGGGCCGCCAAACCGGCCGCGTCCAACGCGCGGAGCACTGTTCGAGGGATCCAGGTGTGGACCGTTGGGGTCAGCGCTCATCCAGTTGTCGAGATAGAAGAGCATCGCCGGACTCTTGGCCGTTGCTTCGAGCAGATCGCGGAACTTGCCGAGGACGTGCGGCCGGATCGCCTCGCGCTCGTACTCGGTCAGCATGAAGCGGTCGCGGCCTTTACGTGCGTCGACGTTGAAATGGTTGAACCAGAAATCGGTGAGGACTTCCTGAAGCTGGCGTTCGCTGTAGATGGCGCGCAGAAGCTTCTGTTCAGAGAGCTCGATGACCACCTGGTTGGCGCGCTGCTGCATTTGGGGCGTGGGCTGCGGCGGCGGCTGATTCTGGTCTCCGGTCCCACGCGCCGCCAGTTGCCGCTCGCGGCGCATCTCGAGCTGCGGGATCTCGAACTGCTCCGCAATCTGCCGCGAGCTCATGCCGACCGTCGTCAGACCCGCGAGCCTGGCGCTGATTCCGGGATCGGCGATGCGCTCCGGCTGAAGCTGCTGCTCGATGTAACGCCGCAGGCCTACCTCGCGCACCTTTGCGACGTCTCCAGGACGCGGTCCGAAGCCGATCCGATTGAGCACGTGGACGATCGCCCTGTCATCGCTCGACTCCGCCCGGGATGACCCTGAGCGCGTCGTCCCTCGACCGGGCTCGGGACGACCCTGAGCCTGTCGAAGGGTCGAAGGGTCATCTTTGGGAAAAGTGGCGGCAGTCGGGTGGGTGCCGATGACCGTGAGCGTCAGCCCGAGCGCGACGGCTGTATTGAGGAGGTTCCGCATACCCCATTAGACCGCAGGGGGAGGCCAGAAGTTAAAAAAACTGCCACGGGCGCGGACGGAACCCGTGGCAAGTTCTGCCATAAGGAAGTCCTGCAGGCGTTTCCGGGTCTTTAGACCGGCTCACGGAAGTGTATTCAGCTTCAAATCGAGTGTTTTGGTCTCACCTTCGCCCAGCGTGAACCTGGTGGAGCGGTTCTGGATGCGGTCGAGGAATTCCGGATCGGTCGCCTCACCGGAGTCGACCGATTCGACCGCGAACGCGAAGTACTCCGCGGCCGGCAATCCGCTGACCTTGAACCGGCCCTCCTGATCCGATCGACTGACGCGAACGTACCGTGACGGCGGCCGGCGCTTCTCGGCGTCGCGCGCGAAGAGCACGGCCCAGTAGTCTTTCACCGGCTCGCCCCGGGAGTTGGTCACGGTCCCGGATAGATCGGTGACGCGGTTCGTGAGCTCGACCTCGATGTCGCTGATCTCTTCGTTCGCCTTCACATCGAATCCGCTGTCCGTCACATCGGTGCCTCGGTAGCGAATCGCCTTGATCGTCCACGGACGAGGCAATCCCGTCGTCACGATGCGCGTCAAGCCCGGCCGTGCCTTGGCCTGGAACGTCCAGTCGTCGTTCGGCGCGGCGGGCTGCGGAGACGGTCCGAAAATGATGCCGCCGGCCGGCATCGGTGCGGCGCCGATGCGAAATGTCGACGCCCGGAGCGGCGCGCCGTCGTCCGCCCCGATCACGACTCGCCCGCTGATCGTCGACGGTTTCACCGCGACGAGCTGGACGCCGGTGACATCGCCGCCACCGACCGTGACCTCGGCTGACGCGTATTCAGCCTCGTTGCGTTGTGCCGGCCCGCCCTGACTTTGCACCTGCAGTGTGTAGTCGCCGGGCCGAAGACCATTGATTGTGAATGAGCCATCGGGACGTATCGGCCCAGCCGACCCGCCGGACGGCGAACCAACGATGTCGCTCCGCATGGTTGCCTGGACAACGCCTCGCATGGGCTGACCGCGCGAGTCGGCGACGGTCCCGCTGATACGGGCCGTTTGGATCGGCAGCAGCGAGAACGAGAGGTCGTTGATGGTCTGGCCCATCGCGACCGTCACGCGCTGGGCACCGCTGATGTCGGCGGTCCCCGGGAAGTAGGTCGGCGCATAGCTGTTGCGATCGGGAGTGTCCACGGTCGAGTTGTTGGTGCGGAGGGTTGCCGACACGAAATAGTCGCCTGGTGGCAGCGCGAACAAGCGGAACTCGCCAATATCGTTCGTCGTGCCTGCGCGGCCGCTCTGGACAAGCCGCCGCTGACCGCCGGTGAATTGCAGGCGCGCGGCGGTGACCTGCGCGTCGGTGACCGGCTCGCCGAGCTCGTCGAGAATCCGTCCCGTAATCACGCCGCCACGCGGCAGCGTGAAGTCGACTTTCTCAATCGTCTGCCCGTCCAGGATATCGAGCGGCCTTCCGGGATCCGAGCGCCGCTGCTGCCCGAATTGCGCGTTCATGTAGCCGCCGGGCTTTGACACCGTCAGGTTGTAACGTCCCGCGCGCAATTCCTTGAATTCGTAGGCGCCGGACGCGTCGGTGACCGCGAGCCGATTTTCCGGCTGTTGGCCGCCGGCGATCGGCCCAGTCGAAATTATACGGACCTGCGCTTTGGTCAGCGGTTTGCCGCTGTCGGCCGCAATCACGTGTCCGCGCAGCGTTGCGGTCCCGGGCTTGGCCTGCTGCGGGTTGTCGCGCGCCTGTGCCGGCGGCACCTGCGGGGTGGAATTCAGGGTCTGAATGTCGCCGCCGCCAGACTGAATGGTGACGATTTGAGGACGCGCCAGGAGCGCAGGTGCGACGAGCAGCGATCCGACGACAGCGGCCAGCAGTGGCGACACAAGACACCTCGTGGTACTTAGACGCTACATCTGGTTATTTGGTCATCTGGTTATCTCGTCATTCAGCGCTCAAATCAATTAATCAATCCAATGACCAGATAACCAGATAACCAGATAACCAGATGACCAAATTCATCGTATCCGCACCCGACTCTGCTCGCGCATGAACTGCTGCACGTAATACGGGCCGCCGGTGCCGCGTCCCGTCGATCCGCTGGCCTTCCAGCCGCCGAACGAGTTGATGCCGGGCCAGGCGCCGGTGGTGGCGCCGGCGCGGCGGTTCGCGTACGTCACGCCTGCCTGGATGCGCTCGAAGAACTGTTCGATCTCGCGGTCGTCTTCCGAGAAGATACCGGCCGTGAGCCCGTATTCCGTCCTGTTCGCGAGCTCGATCGCCTCATCGAGCGTCGTCACGTCGCCGATCAGCGTGATCGGCACGAAGAGCTCCTCGGAGAAGAGCGGGTGATCGACCGGCAGGCCGTCGATGATCGTCGGCTCGACGAAGTGGCCGTGAGCAAAGCCGCCGTCGGTTAGCCGCCGGCCGCCGGTGAGAATCTTGCCGCCGTCCTTCGCGGCCTGGGCCGACGCGCGCTCGTACGTCTTGACCGCGTCCTCGCTGATGAGGGGGCCGAGGTACACATCGCGATTGAGCGGGTTGCCGATCGTGATCTTCTTCGTCTTCTCGACGAGCAATCGGACGAAGTCGTCGCGTACGTGCCTGCTCACATACACGCGCGAGCAGGCGGAACATTTCTGCCCTTGCGCGCCGAACGCCGAACGCATCACGCCGTCACTGGCCTTGTCGAGATCCGCTGACTCCATGACGAGCGCCGGGTTCTTTCCACCCATCTCGATGATGAGCGGACGTGGCACAACCCGCATCGCGTTGTCGCGGATCAGATGCATCCCGACATCCTTGGATCCGGTGAAGACGACGGCGTCGACGTCGAGGTTGTCGACCAGTTCCTGGCCCGCGGTGCCACCGCCGCCGGTGATGAAGTTGAACACGCCGTCCGGTACGCCCGCGGCCGCCACGGCCTCGTGCAGCGCGTACCCGAGCAGCGGCGTGGCCGATGCCGGCTTGAAGACGACGGTGTTCCCGGCGACCAGCGCTCCGCCCGACGGTCCAGCCGCGAGCGCGAGCGGGAAGTTGAACGGCGAGATCACGGCCCAGACGCCGTAGGGCCGCAGCACGCTGGCATTCTCTTCGTTCGGACCCAGCGCGCCGAGCTTCATGTTGAAGCCGTCGTGCTGCGCGACCTGGTCGCAGTAGTACTCGATCAAGTCGGCCGATTCCTCCACGTCGCCGACGCACTCCAGGCGATTCTTGCCCGCCTCGTAGCCCATGAGCGCCGACAGCTCCCATCGGCGCGCTCGGACGGCGTCGGCGACTCTCTTGAGCAACCTGACGCGTTCACGCCACGGGCGCGCGCTCCACTCCGGGAACGCGGCCTTTGCCGCGGCGATCGCGCGACGGACGTGCTCGCGGCCGCCCTGCTGAAATCGGCCCAACACGATCCGCGTATCGATCGGACTCGTGTCGTCGAATTCGGCGGACGCCCGGACTTCCTTGCCGCCGATCATCAGCGGGTAGCTCTTTCCAAACGTTGTCTTCGCCTGCTCGATCGCGCGGTCCAGCTCGCGGTGCAGATCCTCCATCCGATCCGCGGTCATCGTCGCGTAGGTAATCTTGGTGGGAGGCATGTCCGACGCTCACATCTGGTTATCTGGTTATCTGGTTATCTGGTTACTTGGTCATTGATTCTAAACTGAACAATCCAATAACCAGATAACCAGATAACCAGATAACCAGATAACCAGATGACCACATTGAGTTAGTCCAGCAGGCGTTCCAGTTCTTCCGGATGGCCTGCGCGCGCGAGCGCGTCCTTTCGATCGACGAGTCCGTGCTTCACGAGCTCGGTCAGCGATTCTTCGAGGGTGAACGAACCGTATTTCCGCGTGATGGTGATTTCCTGATGGAGATGATGCACGGCATTCTTGCGGACATGCTGACGCGCGCCGTACCCGACCATGAGCAGCTCCGCCGCCGGCACACGACCGCCGCCGATCCGGGGCATCAGGGTCTGCACCAGGACGGCCGCCAAACCCATCGACAGCTCCTGCCGAATGGTATTTTGCCGTTCCAATGGAAACGAATCCGCGATGCGCGCAACCGTCGTCGCCACATCGGTCGTGTGGAGGCTCGAGAGCACCAGGTGGCCGGTTTCACCCGCCGCGACGGCGATTTGCATGGTCTCCGGATCGCGCATCTCGCCGACGACGATGACGTCGGGGGCCTGGCGGAGGGCGGCGCGAAGCGCGGTGGGAAAGTCGGGCGCGTCGATGCCGATCTCGACGTGCTCGATCAGGCTGCGATGATGCGAGTGCTCGTACTCGAGCGGATCTTCGATCGTGATGATGTGCCGCGTCTCGCGCAGGTTGATTTCGTGGACGAGCGCCGCCAGCGTGGTGGTTTTTCCCGATCCGGTCGGGCCGCCGACCAGGACCAGGCCGCGCGGCAGCCGGCTCAGCGCCTCCACGCTCGGAGGCAGACCCAGGCTCGCGAGGCGAGGGACGGCGGATGGCAGGCGTCGAATCGCCGCCGCGGCGCGGCCTCGTTCGTGGTGCAGGTTGATGCGAAAGCGGCCCAGATCCGGCGTGCGGAACGACGCGTCGGCGATGCCCGTATCACGGAACGCGCGGCGCGCGTGGGGCGGAAGCGCGGGCGCGACCGCGTCGGCGATCTCTTCACCGCCGAGTGGCGCCTCGCCGAGCGGCACGACCGCGCCGGCGACACGCAGCGACGGCGGCGCTCCCGCGACGAGGAGCAGATCGCTGGCAGATTGCGCGACGACCAGTTCGAGCCAGGCGCGCAGCCGCGCCGTGTGTCCGTCGGTCGCAGGCCGCGGCGCGCCGGCGTTCAGCTCGGTGACGAGCGCGTCGAGATCATCGGGGCCGGTCACTTTCTCACTTCCTCACTTTCTCACTTCCTCACTTTCCGGTATTCCCAGGAGTGCTTGGTTCAGGAAACGCGTGAGCGGCGCGACCTGGCGAAAGACGTCAAGGACAGTACGGTAGAAGGTTGGGCTCGAGGCGAAGGTCGCGGGAAACTCACGGCCTGCGAGAAACTGCCGGTATTTGAGATACTCCGCCGCCTCATGATCTTTGGGAAAGCCGCGGGGCACGCGCTGCAATCGCTCGCCGTCGAGCAGGCCGACCGAGCGGCGAAAGGCCGGAGACTCGATGATCGCGCGCAGATGACGAAGGTTGGCCGCTATGTGCTCGCGGACGGCCTGCAACTGCGACGTGTCCGGCGCGTACATGCCGCCGCCGACCCACACCCAGGCCGGCGCCACTTCGAGATACAACCCGGCCCCCTGGTGTCTCGCGAGCCCACGACAGGGGAAGACGGCTGCGATGTGCGTTTTGAGCGGCGCCTTGTTCTCGGAGAATCGGGTGTCGCGATAGATCCGATAGAGGGAGGTTTTCGGGCTCGCGACGAGGTCCGGGGCGAAGCCGCGGAAATCATCGGCGAGCCGCTCGATGAGCGCGATCATCGGCGCGCGCAGCAGCGTCTCGTATCGATCCTTGCGCGCCCTGAACCACTCGCGGTCGTTGTTTCGTTTCAGCGCGCGAAGAAACGCGATCGCTTCGGGGGCAAATCTGGGCGCTACGCTTGGCATCGCTCCACCGCTGGGTCACCACAAAGGACACAAAGGACACGAAGGCTCGGCAACGGCTGCGCATCACCAGCGCCGCTTCAGGAATGCCCCGCTGTCTGGAGCCGACATTAGCGGGGTGTGCCCTTGCGGGTCAACACTATCGTCCCGGAGGGCCGCGCAACCGTGTGCTAGAATCGCGCGGCTTCCTCAACAACACTGCGTTTGTCGGATGATGGCGGAGTGCTTCGATATGCGAGTGACTGTGCTGACGCTCGGCGTGCTCTGGCTAGCCACGACGGCCGCGGCTCAGAATCCTGAGCCGGGGCGTCAGACGTTCGTGAGCCGTTGCGCGAGCTGCCACGGCAGCGACGGGAACGGCGGAGAGCTTGGGCCCAATATCGCCGCGCGCGTCCCCTCGCGCACGGACGCGGATTTGATCGGCGTCGTTCGTCAGGGTCTCACGGCCGCCGGCATGCCGGCGTTTCCCAATCTGAGCGAAACGGAGTCAACCGACCTGATTCGATTTCTTCGCGCGCTGACCCCACGGAACGGCTCTGTGCCGTCGCGCACGAAAGCTGCGCTCACAACCGGCGGCGCGCTCGAGGGACTCATTCTCAATCAGAGCGCCGTCGACCTTCAGATCCTCGGCGACGATCGGAAGATCCATCTCCTGAGAAAGAGCGGAGAGCGATACCGCGCGGTAACGTCGCAGGCCGACTGGCCCAGCTACAACGGCCAGGTGACGGGCGGCCGTTATAGTCCGCTTGCCGAGATCAACAAGCGCAACGTGGGCCGCATGGTGTCCAAGTGGATCTTCAGCCTGCCCAACACCTCAAGCCTTCAGGTCACGCCCATCGTCGCGGACGGCGTGATGTATGTGACCAGCGCCAACGAGTGCTACGCGCTCGATGCGGGCACCGGCCGCCAGGTCTGGCACTATCAGCGGCCGCGGACCAAGAACCTGATCGGGGTGTCGGCGGGCGGCGCCAACCGCGGCGTGGCGGTGGCGGGCGACCGCGTGTTCATGGCGACCGACCACGCGCATCTCATCGCCCTCAACCGCGCCACGGGCGCGCTCGTGTGGGACACGGAGATCGCCGACTGGCGTCAGAATTACTACACGACGGCCGCGCCGCTCGTCGTGCAGAACCTAGTGATTGCCGGTATCTCCGGCGGCGACGATGGCGTGCGAGGGTTTTTGGCGGCGTACGATCAGGCCACGGGTAAGGAAGTGTGGCGGTTCTGGACCGTGCCGCGGCCTGGAGAACCGCTATCGGAGACGTGGAAGGGCAAGGCCATCGAGCATCCGGGCGCGACCACGTGGATGACCGGGACGTACGACGCGGAGATCGACACGCTCTATTGGCCGGTGGGCAATCCGGGTCCCGACCTGGTTGGCGACGAGCGCCTCGGCGACAACCTGTATTCGGACTCCGTGGTGGCGCTCGATCCGAAGACCGGCCGGCTGAAGTGGTATTTCCAGTTCACGCCGCACGACGTCTGGGACTACGACGCCATGCAGCCGTCGGTGCTCGTGGACGCGATGTGGCAGGGCCAGCGGCGGAAGCTCCTCGTGCAGGCGAACCGCAACGGATTTTTCTACGTGCTCGATCGCACCAATGGCAGGTTTCTGTTCGGGAAGCCTTACGTGAAGACCGTCACGTGGGCGAGCGGTCTCACGCCGGAAGGCCGTCCGATTGTGGTTCCCAACATGGAGCCGACTCGCGAAGGCAGGCGCGTGTGCCCGTCGCTCGACGGCGCGTCGAACTGGTACTCGACGTCGTTCAATCCGACGACCAGCCTGTACTACGTCCAGACCAACGACAAGTGCGGCATTTTCACCAGAACGGACACGGAGTGGGCGGCGGGCAAAGGGTTCATGGCTGGGTCGTTCGCGCCGGCGGCCGAGCCCGCGCAGCGAGTCCTGCGCGCCATCGACATTCAAACGGGGAAGACCGTGTGGGAGCTGCCGCAGACTGGAGCCGTCAACTCGTGGGGCGGTGTGCTCAGCACGGCCGGCGGCGTGGTGATTTTCGGGGAAGACACCGGCGCGCTGATGGTCGCCGACGCCTCTACCGGCAAGCCGTTGTGGAGCTTTCAGACGAGTCAGCTCTGGAAGGCGTCGCCGATGACGTACGCGTTCGACGGCAGACAATACGTGGCCGTGGCGGCGGGACCGAACATCATCGCGTTCGGCCTTCCTGAATGAGCAGGCCGCGGCTATTTGTCCGCGACGAGCGTAGACGCACCCGACTTCCTCGCCCGGATGGGTGTGCCGGCCAACCGTCGCGCCGGGCTGAGACTCGGGCCGGGCGTCTCGCGAAGGGCAACGCGGCTCATCGCTGTTGAGCCTGACCGGCCTGCTGCATGCGTGCCATGCGCTCCTGGAACTCGCGCGTGAGGTGCGGCACGATGCCGATCATGCGCTCCAGGACCATCAACTGCGCGCGATGGTGCATCTCGTGCTCTTTGGCGCCAAGCAGCAGCTCGAAGCGGCTCTTCGTTCCCGGCTGCCCGCCCGGCATCATCGTCACCGTTTCGGCGAGGAACGATTCGGGGAGGCCTTCCAGGTAC
This sequence comes from Acidobacteriota bacterium, assembly GCA_023265175.1. GTDB lineage: Bacteria > Acidobacteriota > Vicinamibacteria > Vicinamibacterales > CAVVIG01 > JAHFUI01. The sequence goes on along the minus strand of JAHFUI010000160.1, from coordinate 365 downwards.
GACGCAAACTTCTCGCCTTCCGCTTCGAGGAGCGCGACGATGTCGGCTTTGCCGCGCGGCTTGGCCTGCTCGGCGTTGACCTTCTGCATCAGCTCCTGGAAGTTGACCTTCTTCATGTCGTCGATCTTGTTCATGTGCACATGGCTCGCGAACGTCGTCCCGAATGCGATGTGCACGAGCGTCTCGCGAATGCTGCGCGTGTCGGCAGCCGCCTTGAAGTCGTACTTGTCTTCGGGGATCTCGTTGGCGATGCGAACGGTATTCTTCCGAACAGTCCTGAACGCGGCCGCGAGTTCTTTTCCACCGTAGTAAGTCATGCAATTGGCTCCTGAATTTGGTTATCTGGTTATCTGGTTATTTGGTTA
>JAHFUI010000294.1 GCA_023265175.1 Acidobacteriota bacterium | reverse complement strand
CGACCGGGATCCTGTCGTTGCAGCAGGCTTGGCAGCTCTGTTCCCCGATCGGCCACATCGTGACGACAAGCGGCGGCCATCCGCCCAACAGCGTCGTGACGATTCCAGCGAACCAGTGGGCAAACGGGGCCAAGAGCCATCAACCAGGCAACCTCGCGGGCGCGAATCCGATGCGCGATATTCCGCGGTTCGTGAGGTTGATTGAGGCGGGGCTTTTCAATGCGAAGGCGCTCGCCACCGCCACGTTCCCGATCGAGCGGACGCGCGACGCGTTTCAGGCAGCCGCCGATCGGACCACGATAGCCGCGGTCATGGTTTATGCGTGAGGTGGGTGAGCTGCGCTTTGACAAGCGGTGTCAACGGGACACTCCGAAGCGGAAGGGCGCAGTTTGGGAGCCTCGGAAGCGGCGCGAACGCCTGGGGCCGCGTGCTGTTGGCGAAGCCGCTCCAGCCGCGAGACGCCCGCGAGATTTCAGTGAAGACGGTGCTCGGCGGCCGTGATCCTCCGATGAAGGCCCTGTCGCGGGAAGACCCGTTAACGGAATCTGCTATCAGCGTCCCGGACCGACGTGGGGGCTCAGCCAGCCACAGCACAGCCAGCGGTCGCCAGTCAGCGGACGAATCGTCAGCGTCGGCATGCGCCCTCAGACTGGCAATTCAGCCAGAAACTCCTCGACCGGCAGCACGTCGACGTCGTCGAGCCGCTGCCGTCGCGCGCCCAGGAACACGACGATTTGTCGGACAACTTTGCGGGCGCGATCGGCGAAGGCGCCAAGGCCCTTCAGGTCACGCCGATCGACGTGGCGCGACGCCTTGACCTCGATCGCCCAGAGGTCGCGGCCCACCGACACGATGAAATCGACTTCGGCGCCGCGGCTCGTCCGGAAGTGCTGCACGCGCGCCTCAGGCCAGATGGTGCCTTCGCGTCGCCGCAGCTCCAAGCCCACCAGGTGCTCCAGCAACAATCCCCGCTCATCGTCGAGCGGACGGTCGAGCGGGCGTCGTAGAATCGCGTTCCGAACGCCGAGGTCGAACAGCATGAGCTTCGGGTGGGCGACGAGGCTCGCGCGGTCCGAGCCGCTCCACGCGGGGATGCGAAAGAGGATCAGCGTGTCTTCCAGCACGTCCAAATAACGGCGAGCCGTCTCGTAGCTCACCGCGGCATCGCGCGAGAGCGCGTTGAGGTTGACGATCCTGCCGGACGAGGCGACCGCGAGATCGAGCAGCCGCGAGTATCCGCCGATGTCGCGCACGAGGGCTTCCGCCTGAATCTCCTCCCGCAGGTACGCATCCACGTAGCTTCTGAGTATGTGCGAGCGGCTGTCCGCGTCGCGGTCTGCGTAGATTCCTGGCAGCGTGCCGTGCGCCAGGACGCGGTCGAGATTGAAGTCCGCGCCAAGCTCGCACGCGAGGAGCGGGTGGAGGTGGTGCAACACGATGCGCCCGGGCAGCAGGTTCGCGTGCCCGCGCCGGAGTTTCCGCGCGCTCGACCCGGAGAGGAGAAACCTGAACCGCCGCGGGTGCGCGTCGACGAGGGCCTGCACGCCGTCGAGGAGCGCGGGGACGCGCTGGACCTCGTCGATGAAGATGGTTCGGATGCCCGGGCGGGCGGCGAGCAGCTCGCGCTCGAGCCGCTCGGGCTGGGAGACGAATTCGCGAAACGTCGCGAGGCTCGCGAGATTCAGCGTGAAATCTGGTTCGAGGGAGCCGATGAGCGTCGACTTGCCGACCTGGCGCGGGCCGAGGAGGAGGACGTGGTGGCGGTCACGCTTCAGCCGGGCCGAGAGCGAGCGTTCATACACGTGGGTAAAATAGCGTATCTGTTACCCACGAGCAAGTGCCTCCAGTAACTGACCAACCAGTCGGAGCAGCGCCCGCTCGCTGAGGTTGATGAGCAGGTCCTCGGTGTCGAGGTCGTCGAGGTTGCGCCGCGGCATGGATCGGATGATCCGCTCCCACCTGTCAAGTCAGCTTGATCTTCGAACGACTGCAACATCGTGACCCACGCCGCCATTCTTCATGACGACCCGACCCTCTGGCGATGTCTCCACCTTGGCGTGTCCCACGCGCCCGGAGGCAAGTAATGGAAGCGAATCAAGTACACCTTGTCACCGCTGCCGTGTCTTGCGATTCGCAGCAAATCATCCACGCTCTCGAACCCCGATTCACGGGCCAGATCATACGTGACGTCGTTGACGGTAATCGGCGCAATCGAATCCACGACGATGTGGCCCTCGTCCATCCGGTAACGACCGCCCGCCTTGACATGGGGCCGCGTCCAGACACGGACGCTGCACCTGATCCTCCCGCGCCGGATTCCCTCGCGAAGGCGTTTGGTGAACACCATGTGGAACCTCACCCCTGGACGCAGCACGTCGTAAGTGAACGTGATCGTGGTCGAGAGCGCCCAGAAGCCGACGGAAAACTGATCCCGTGCGGCGATCTTCCTTTACCACCCACCGCGCGGCGGGCCGTATTCAGGCTCCCAGCCGGTCGGCTGCGCATCCGGCAGGTTGAACAGCACCGCGTGGATTTCCTGGATCTTTCCAGATTTCACGGCAAAGAATTCGGCGACGAGACGATCGTTCGCCGTGGCTGTGCTCTCACTCTTCATGCCGTCCTTCAAGCCAAAGCGGACGATGGACAACACGATGCCGCGCTCCTCGTCCACCACGGGATAGCGCCGGTCCCAGAGATTGCGTCCCTTGAAGCGCCCTTGATCGAAGCCCTGCGCGGTCGACGCATACACGCCGTTGCGGACTACGCCGGTGGTCTGCACGCCGTTCTCGACGCGCCTGGAATCGGGCATCAGACTCGCCGGGTGGTAGTCCTCGGTGCCGTTGGTCTGGAAGGCCCGCCAGTAACTCTCGGCGGCCGCGATCAGCGCGTAGTAGGAGTCCCGCTCGGCTTCGCGGATGGAGAGCTGTAGCGCGGGCGACACCGCGGTGAGGCTGTCGGGGTCCCAGAGCCTGTCGGCTTCCCCCTTGTTGGCCTTGATCGTCTCCACCTCCGAGATCCTGCCGTTCTGCACCTTCAGGCGCACCATGTACATCGTCTTGCTGCCGTCGGCATTCAGCACCACCGCCTCGGTGGCCGCGTCGCCGAGGCGTTCGTTGACGATGTCCCAGCGATACACCGTCCGTTCGGCGCTCTCCCAGAACGCCTGATCGAGCGTCACCAACCGCCCGTTGGTGGTGATCTTGGCGTTCGGCGCCAGCGGCACGGCGCCCGGCGTGTTGGCGGCCAGCGCCTTGAAATACGTGTCGATGAAGCCGGTGAGACACGCGCGGTCGCATGGGGGTTTGGCCGCGCCGGCCCTGGCAGCGGTCACGGTGGCGATGGCCAATGCCGCAGCGAAACCCGCAATTCTGATCAGTCTCAT
>JAHFUI010000026.1 GCA_023265175.1 Acidobacteriota bacterium | reverse complement strand
GACAGACGCACGAACCTCACCCACCTCGAGCCCCCGGGATGATAGCACCCCGTCAACAATGCCGTCGAAGGGCAAAAAAAGACCCCGGGGCGTCTTTCGGCGACCCCGGGGTCAGAATTCGGAATTCTGAATTAGGAATTCCGAATTCTAGAAGAAGAACCGCACACCCAGCCGCGCGACGCGCGGGTTCATGATCTCGAGCACTTGGCCGAAGCCGGTCGGAGACGTCGTCGGGAACCGTGCGTCGAACTGCTTCCCAAGAATGGTGTCGGAATTGAACACGTTGAAGACGTCCAGATCCAGCGCAACGTTGTAACGACCTGCCAACGTGCCCTTCCACTCCACACGGGCACCCATCGAGGTGACGGCCGGGAGCCGGAACGCATCGGCGTTTGGTGCGAGCAGCACGGTCTTACGTCCCAGCGGATCGCCCGTGGAGACGCGAGTCTGGAAGAACGGTTCGGCATACCCCTGCTGCGTGCCCACGCTGGCGCCGAAGTTGAAGCCCCACGGGGCCTGATACAGGCCGTTCGCGATGATTTGATATCGAGGCGCGACCATGTAGATGCCGCTCTTGCCGCTACCGGTCGCCGATCGGACCACCTGCCCACGGTCGATTTGCGGTCCGGCAAACGGGCGCGACCCGACGTCAGGAGCGGGAGCTTTGGTCGGATCGATGATCGCCACGGACGGATCGTCGAAGTGTTCCGTCCAGGAGTTCGTGGAAAACCCGAGCCGGCCCATCCAGCGGTCCGACATCCGCTTGGTAAGCTGCATCTCCAACCCGACAAACCGCTGGTGGTATCCCGCTCGGTTCGTCGAGAACTGGCCCCCGCCCGGCGGCACCGCGCTCGCGCGAAGCGCGTAGAGCGGCACGCTGTACGACCCGAGCTCCGGAAGCGTGCCCGACAGCGTTCCGGTCTGGACGTAGTCGGTGGACTTCACGCCGATGAGCGGCTGCCAGAGCATGTCGTTCATCCGCCGCCAGGTGAAGGTGGCGCTGAAGGCCAGGTTCGGCATCAATTCACGATCGACGCCGACCAAGGCCTCGTGGGTGCGCGGCGCCTTCACGTTGGGATCCACCTTGTTGACGCTCGTGAGCCTGAGCGGATCCGTGGGGTCGAATCCCGAGTAACCCTGCAGCCCTTCGTTGAACAGAATTTCGCTCAACTGCGCGATATGGTCGCCGTTCCTGTCGATGGCGTTGTAGTAAGCGTACGCGTACTGGATCGGCGAGATGAAATTCGCCTGCGTGCCTGGAAGCTGCGACGCAAACATCGCGTAACTCGCGCGGGCGATCGTCTTGTGCGCGGCATCGAGGGCGTAGGTCGCGCCGACGCGAGGTGTGACGTTGTTGAACCTATAGGCGTTGGGAACGGCCGGCGAATTGATAGCCGGCAGACTCGCGATCCCTGTTACGCCGGGAATCGACGATTGGGCGAGGCCCGATGTCTGACGATCGAATCGAAGGCCGCCGGTGAGTGTCAACCGATCGAGCAAGACCGTGTCGGTGACGAACGCGCTGACGTACTTGGCCTCGCTTGCCAACTGCGTATCGCGGGCCGCTTCAGCGGTGACGCGAGGATACACCTGGTCGTGCAGCGTCCAGATGCGGCTCGCGGGACTGGTCTGTCCCGTCGTCACAGGGTTCGATCGCCAGGAAGCGCCGAACTTCACTTCGTGTTTGCCCGCGAAGTAGCTGCCATCGCCACCGACGTAGTCCTGCGGCCGGTCGCTCGCGTAGTTGTAGAACGAGTTGTGCCAGACGCCGTTCTCGTCCTGGTAGAAGTCCCGGTCGCCGCCTTCGGCGATCAGCTGGAACCCGCCCTTGACATGAGCGACCTTGATGGATGCGAACAGACGCTGGCCGCCCACGAAGTTGCCTTCGCCTTTGAAATACTTCGTCCCGCCTCCCAGGCCGCTCTGGTCCCACGTCGTCTCGGCGGGATGCTGCGGGCTCGCGCCGCGGCCGAACTTCAGCTTGTTGTTGTAGTAGAAGGTGAAGTTGCCGCGGACGTCGTTGCTGGCCTGGCCGTCCAGCTTGAACGATCGCGTCTTGAAGATCGTCTCGTCGGGCGCGCCAGCCAACGAAAAGAGCCTGATGTTGGTCTGGGCGACTTGCCCCCACGCCCACAAACGATCCTTGACGACCGGCCCGCCGAGATCGAAGCCGGCATCGCGGTACAGGTCGGTTCGGTTGCCCTTGTTGCTGTTCGGGATTTTCGGGTTGTTGTTGCCGACGGCGGCCGCCAGCGTCGGCGAGATGTTGACGTCCTGCGTGCTGTCGTTGGAGAAATAGATGCTGGCGTCGCCGTGGGGCGTGTTCGCGCCCTTCTTGAGGATCATGTTGAGCTGCACGCCGCCCGTCGGGTTCTGCGCGTCGGCGCCGCCGGTCGTGATCGCCATTTCCTGGAAGCTGTCGAAGTTGTAGTAGAACGACGACGATCCGGTCGCGCCCATGTCGGTCACTGGCACGCCATCAATCGCCCACGTATTGTCGGCCTGCATCGCCCCTTTTGCGTTGTAGTTCGACTGCTGGCCGGACTCGGAACCGCCGACGTTGACGCGGTCCATGTACACGGAAGGAACCGACTGCATGATGACCCACGGATCGCGCGCGCTCGGGACGCTCTGCAGTTCCTCGAGCGTCACGTTGGTCGTGATCGTCTGCTTCTTGATGTCGATGAGCGGCGTCGCGGCGGTCACGTTGACCGTTTCCACGGCGCCGGCAACCGCCATTTTCACGTCGAGCGGCACCGCCGTGTTGGAGACGACCTGAACATTCGTGTTGTTGTACGGATTGAAGCCAGGCAGCGTCGCTTTGACCGTGTAGGTGCCCACCGACAGGTTCAGGAAGTGCGCCTGACCTTGCGAATCGGTCGTCTGCGACTGGATGACGGGGCCCGTAAGATCCACGCTTGCGCCTGGCAGCCGGCCTCCGGTCGCGTCTTCAAGCGTGACGTCGATGCGTCCTGTGTACACCTGGGCTGACGCAGGCAAGGCGAAGGTGACTGCAAGTGCCAGTGAGAAAGCCACTGCGATGAGCTTTCCAAGATTACACTTCATGCCTTCCGGCCCTCCTTGGAAGCGAACGTCAGGGGTACCCCGCACGCGACAGACCCGGACCACTCTGTATCGTTTCGTTTGCGATACGCGATGAATCCGGCGTGCGACCGGAACCTTCATTACCAACAAGACTTTAAGGGCGTCCGGAACCGCCGTCCATCATAACCCCAATGGAATTCGTCAACACCACAGGCACCTTCGTCCCCGGACCTTTCTTGGCGGGGCACGATCCAAGATTTCAGTTTTCGCTTCTTATTCGCTGTCCAGAACGGCGCATATAATGCCGCCATTCACCGATGTTCCGACATCTTGCGCTTCTAACCTGCTGGGTGCTGGCTGCCGGGTGCTCGATGCTGGGTGCGGGTGCCAGGTGCTGGGTGCTGGGTGCTGGGTGCTGGGTGCTGGGTGCTGGATGCGCACCGAGCACAGCACCAGCATTGAGCACCGAGCATGCAGCACTGGCGCAGCTGATAGGCGCCAGCCGGACGGTGCTCGCGACCGTTGTGGATCCGCGGGGACGGTCCATCGTCGATCTCGAAGCCGACGACTTCGTCGTCCGGGAGACCGGACAATCCCGGGACGTCCTCTCCGTGCGCGTGGCCGACTATCCAATCGCCGTCGTGCTCGATAACGGCCGGGGCGGCGGCCGCGATCTCGAAGCGATCCGCCAGGCGGCGGCCCGGTTCATCGGCCGGATCGGCCATCGTCCGATCGCGATCGCGGTCGCCGATCCGCCGCGCCTGATTGCGAGCTTCGACGATGAGCGAGCGGTCGCATTGGAGCGGCTACGGACGATCAAGGCGAGCGGATCGTCCGAAGGTCTGTTCCAGGCCGTGGTGACCGCGGCGCGGGCGGTTCAGGAAACGGGTGCGCCGTTTGCGGCGATCCTGCTGGTCTCGGCCGCCCCGGTCAGCAGTACGCCGGCCGGCCTCCTGACGCCCATCCTCGACAGCCTGGCGGCCGTCCACATCGTCGTCAACGGAAATCCGCCGGGCGATGCGAGCGATCCTCGCGCGCGATCGTGGGAGACGCTGCGGACGTTGGCGGATCAGACGCGCGGAGAGCTCACGGTGATTTTCTCGCCAGCGTCGTATCAAGTTGCGCTGGATCGACTGGCGGACCGTCTGGCGCCCGAGCTGATGATCGAATATGTGGTCCCGGTCGGTTCGTCGCGTGGAAACGACGTGAGCCTTGGGGTGCGGATCCCGGGCGCGAGAGTGAACCCGAGGGGGGTCACGAGATAGAGAGATAGCGTGAACTCCAGGTCACCACAAAGGACACGAAGTACACGAAGAGAAATTTCTGTGAGGTTTCTCCTTTGTGTCCATTGTGTCCTTGGTGGTTGAACAGCGAAGCGATTAATGCTGCCGCCCCTCCACCTGCTTGAGCGCGTCTTCGATCAGTTTCTCGTTGTCTTCCTTCGACAGATTTCGCTGGATCAGTTTAGACGCGATCATCACTGACAGATCCGCGGCCTCGTACCGAATCTGCTGGAGGGCGCGCGCCGTTTCCAATTGAATCTGACGTTCCGCGTTCTTGACGATCGTGTCGGCTTCCGCCCGCGCCTTCTGGAGCAGCTCTTCTCTGAGTCGCTCGCCGTCGGAACGGGTCTGAGTGATGATCGAGTCCGCCTCGACGCGGGCGTTCCTGGTGATCTGGGCGGACTCCTGGTTCAGCCGCTCCAGCTCGTGTTTGGCTTCCTGGGCGTCGTCCAGTGATTTCCTGATCAGCTCCTGACGGCTCTCGAGCGCCTGCAGCAGCGGCCGCCACGCGAATTTCGCGAGCAGCGCCAGCAAACCGAGGAACGTCAGGATCGTCCAGACGAACAGCCCGGGATCGGCCTGGACTAATGGGTTATCCATCGCCGTCTACTTCATCAAGACGATGACGAGCGCGAACACTTCGGCAATGATGGCGACGCCTTCGAGCAGGAAGAGCGGCAGGTTCACGGCGCCGGTGATCTTGTCGGCGGCGGCCGGTTGGCGCGCGATGCCTTCCGCGGCGGCGACCGCCAGCTTGCTAATCCCCAATCCCGCACCAATCACGATCAGACCCAGGGCCATGGCGGCGCCGAAATAGTGAAGGAATTGCATTTGCGTCAGTCCTCCGTTTGATTGTCTCAGTGATGAGCGTGAATGGCCATGCCGATGAACACGGCCGTCAAGAGCGTGAACACGTAAGCCTGGACGAGTACGACGATGACCTCGAGGCCGGACACGAGGCTGGCCATCGGCACCGAGACGACGAGGCCCACGCCAACGCCGGTCACGGAGCTCTTGAAGATCTCGGCGGACAGAAACACGAACGACAGAATCGCCAGAATCGCGATGTGGCCGCCCGTCATGTTCGCCGCAAGTCGCATCGTCAGCGCGAACGGCCGGACGAACATCCCAAGCACTTCGATCGGGATCAAGATGGGGTAGACGAATTTGGACACCCCGCCGGGCACCAGGTTCTTAAAGTGCGTGACGAAGCCGTGCGCCTTGGAGCCGGCCACGATGATGGCGCCGAACGTGATCATCGCCAACGCGGCGGTCACGTTGAAGTTGGCGGTCGCCGTCGTGCCGCCATGCATCAGGTGCTTGACGAACGAGTCCTCGGCCGTGTGCAGGACAAAATGGTCGAGCACAGCCAGGACCTCGAAGATTGGAATCAGGCCGATCGCGTTCGCGCAGAGGATGAACAGGAAGAAGGTGAGAATCAGCGGCGTCCAGGTGTTGACCCACTTGCGGCCGACGTTCGGCAGCACGATGGAGTCGCGCACGAATTCCACCACCGCTTCCAGTGCGTTCATGAAACCGGATGGAATGGCCCGCTCCTGCTTGAGATGCCGCCTCACCGTCCATGTGACGATCGTGAAGACGAACGCCGCGACGAGCCACAGCATGAGCACGTGCTTGGTGACGGAGAAGTCGATCCCGAGCACCTTCGGCAGGTGGAGCAGCGGATGATCGATCGCGCTGTTCGACACGTGCTCCATGATGACCTTGCCGGCGTTGAATTTCTCGCCGGCTTCGGTCGCGACCTGTTCCTGAATGGCTTCCTGGACGAACATTCTTTACCTACGCGTGAGTCGGACGATTTCCCGCGAACAACCGCCGCAGACAGAGGGCTTCCGTCAGATGCAGCCCGATGAAATAACTCGTGAAGCTGACCACGAACGGAATCGGTTGAAGCGACAGCCCCTTCAGCGCGATCGCGACGTAGGCGCCGAAAAACACCATCTTGCCGGCGAACGCCGCCACCATCAGCGACGTCACACGCTCCGGACTGCGCCGGTACGTCCGTTCCGTCAGGATCCACGTCCAGGTCGCCACCGCGAGCGGCGCGAGCATCCCGAGAAACATCTCCAGACCCGCGCGCGTCCCGAGGAGCGCCATGGCGGCCAGCCACGCCATCACGCTGCCCCCGACCATCCACAGGGCCGGCTTCATCGGCGCCAGATCGTCCTGGCCAACTCGTAGAATCCGACGGCGAGACCCGCCAGAAGCCCCACAAACAGCAACCACGGCGACGTGCTCCACCAGCGATCCAGGGCGTAGCCGATGCCGCCAAGCAAGATGATGGCCCCGGTCATCGTGTAGCCGGCCACGGCCGCGGAGCCCGATTTCTCGACGTTCTCCTGGAAAGACCGGGTCGAACGAGAGAGGAACGAGTCACCATTGTCCTTGGGCATACAAGCGGACATATCGTCCCTGGCGTGCCGAGCAGTATAACGTACCTTGTGAAAAACTTCACGCACCGACAAGTGCCACCACGAAAACACGAAAGCACGAAGAAGAAACGCGTTTGTCTCGCGCACCAATGAGAAAACGGTTGTTTTCGTGTTTTCGTGTTTTCGTGGCCCGGATTTATCCGCGATGTCAGCGGATCGCAGCGGTCACGGCCGCCACGCCGAGGGTGCGGGCCGACATCTCGGCGAGATCGAACAGCAAGCGCGGGTAAACCCCGAGAAAAATCGTCCCGATGACCGCCACGGCCAGCGCGATCCCGAGCGACGGGCTCGTCGTCACCGGCGAGCCGGCGCCCTGCGGCTTCAAATACATGAAGACGACCAGGCGGATGTAGTAGTAGAGCGAGATCGCGCTGTTCAGCACGCCGATCACCGCCAGCCGCACGTAGCCCGCGTCGATCGCCGCGCCAAAGAGCCAGAACTTGCCCATGAAGCCGGCCGTCGGCGGAATGCCGCCCAGCGAGAGCATGAACAACAGCATGGCGAACGCCGCAAACGGATGGCGAATATGCAGGCCGCTGAAGTCCTTCAGTTCGTCGCCGACGACGTCCTGCCGCCGCATGATGATGATGATGGTGAAGGCGCCAAGCTGCATGAACGCATAAATCAGCAGGTAGATCAGCATGGCCGCCACGCCGCGCGGTGTGCCGGCGACCACGCCGATCAGGATGTACCCGGCGTGCGCGATCGACGAGTAGGCGAGCATGCGCTTGATATTGGTCTGCGTCAGCGCGGCCAGGTTGCCGATCGTCATCGTGACGATGGCGAGCACCTCGAACATCAGGCGCCAGTCGGCGCTCATCGACGGCAGCCCTTCGAGGAAAATCCGAAGCAGCATCGCAAACGACGCAGCCTTCGAGCCGACCGAGAGAAACGCGGTCACCGGCGTCGGGGCGCCTTCATACACATCCGGCGCCCACATGTGAAACGGCACCGCGGCGATCTTGAAGCCCAGGCCCGCGACGACCAGAATCACCGCGAGCACCAGCCGCGGATCGCGCTCCTGACCGACGAACGCGGTCGCCATCGTCCGCAGATTCGTGGTGCCCGACAGCCCGTACATGATCGACATGCCGTACAGAAGGATGCCGAGCGAGAAGGCGCCGAGCAGAAAGTACTTCACGGCCGCCTCGTTCGACCGCTGATTCGGTTTGATGAACCCGGCGAGAATGTAGAACGACACGGCCATCGTCTCGAGGCCGATGAAGATCGTGAGGAGATCGATGCCCCCCGCCATAATCATCATGCCGAGCGTGGCGCAGAGGATCAGGAAGTAGTATTCGCCGGGACTGGCGCCTTCGATCTCGAGGTAGCGGACCGACATCAGGACCGTCAGCGCCGCCGCCCCGAGGAACACAATCTTGAAGAAGAGCGCGAACTGATCGACCGCCAGGAGCCCATGCGCCACTTCGACGTGCGTGCTGCCGAAGGGGACGAGCGAGGCGATCGTCGCGCCAATCGCGAGGAGCGTCACCCAGGCCAGCGCCTTGCTGCCGCGCGGCAACAGCACGTCGGCGATGAGCACGAGGAGCGCTCCGCCCGTGAGCACCAGCTCGGGCAGGATGTAGTAGAAATCGCTCGTCGAGATCCCGGGAGGCATCAGCGCGCGTCCCCAGGCCGTGCGGGCGGCGGGCCGGAGCCGGCTGGCGCAGGAATGTCCGCACCGGTTCCCGACGATCCGCCTGGACCCCGGCCTGAGCCTGTCGAAGGCAACGGTTTACCGTCGGGGCCACACGGCAACGCTTCGAGGAATTTTGCCGCGGGATTCGTGGATGCGGCCACCGCGGCGGGCGTCGTGGCGCAGTCCGCCGCGTTCTTCGCCGCGTACTGCGGGCTGACGCGCGCCACGACGTGCTGCACCGAGGTTTCCAGCCGGCTGAGAAACGGCGCGGGATACAGCCCCATCCACACCGCCAGAATCAGCAACGGCGCGAACGTCGCGAACTCGCGGTGATTCAGATCGAGCAGGCCCTCGTTCTTCGGATTCTCGATCTTGCCGAACATCGTGCGCTGATAGAGGTAGAGCATGTACGCCGCGCCGAGCACGACGCCGCTCGCCGCGAACGCCGCCCACACGTAGCTGTAGACGAACACGCCCTGCAGAATCAGGAACTCGCCGATAAAGCCGTTCAGCGCCGGCAACCCGATCGACGACAACGTCATGATCAGGAAGATCGCCGCGTAGACCGGCATCACCTTCGAGAGGCCGCCGTATTCCGAAATCTCCCGCGTGTGCCGCCGCTCGTAGACGATGCCCACGATCAGGAAGAGCGCGCCGGTTGAAATCCCGTGATTGAGCTGCTGGACGATGCTGCCGGTGATGCCGACCGGATTGAGCGCGAACATCCCGAGCATCACCAGCCCCATGTGGCTAACCGAGGAATACGCGACCAGCCGCTTCCAGTCCTTCTGCGCGAGCGCCACCAGCGCGCCGTAGACGATGCCGATGATGCTCAAGAGCGCGACCATCGGCACGAAGGCCCGCGACGCATCCGGCAAGATCGGCAGGCTGAAACGCAGGAACCCGTACGTCCCCATCTTCAGGAGGACGGCGGCCAGAATCACCGATCCGGCCGTCGGCGCATCGGTGTGCGCGTCGGGCAGCCACGTGTGGAACGGAAACATCGGGACCTTGATGGCAAAGCCGAGAAAGAACGCGAGGAACACCCACCACTGCAGGTTCGATGCGAACGCGTACTGGTGAAAGCGCGTGATGTCGAACGTATACACCCCGCCGTTCGCGGGGTCGGCGTGGTAGGCAAAGTAGAGCGCCAGGATGCCGAGCAGCATCACGACGCTGCCGACCAGGGTGTAGAGGAAGAACTTGATCGCCGAGTACAGCCGGTTGTCGCTCCCCCAGATGCCGATGAGGAAGTACATCGGCACGAGCATCACTTCCCAGAACAGGAAGAACAACAGGAAGTCGAGCGACATGAACGCGCCGAGCATCCCGGTCTGCAGGACGAGAAGGAAGATGTAGTACTCCTTCACCCGCTCGGTGATGGCGGTCCACGACGACAACACCGCGATCGATCCCATCATCGTCGTCAGCAGGATGAGCAGCGTGCTGAAGCCGTCGACGCCGAGGAAGTACCAGGCGCCCACCGAGGGAATCCAGTGGGCACGCTCCACGAACTGAAAGTCGGCGTTGGACAGGTTGTACCGGAACCAGAGCGGCACCGAGATTGCGAACCCCACGAACGCGACGATGTTGGCGATCCACCGGATGGCGTTCTCGTTCTTCTTGTCGACCAGCAGCAGGATCAACGCGCCGGCCAGCGGCGTGAACAGGATGATCGAGAGGTAGTGATTCATCTTTTTTTACTTTGTCGTGGGGCCCCACCCCCACGACCTGTGCCTCGCTCGCTCCTCGCTCGCGCGGCTTTGCTTGCAACGCCTGTCCGCTTGGACTCGGGCGTAGTGCAGGCCTCTAGGCCTGCTTGCTGCGTTTGTGCGGTTAAAAACTCCACCGCATCAACAGGTAGACCGTCACGAACGCGAAGATCCCGAACAGCATCAGCAGCGCGTAATTCTGCACCAGGCCCGTCTGCAGCTTCCGGAGCCAGAAGCTGCCTTCCTCGCAGATCCGGCCCACGAGATTGACCAGTCCATCGACGACCGCCCGATCGGTCAGCCCAGAGAACCACGCGCTGATGACGGTGATCCAGCCGGTGCCGTTGACGGCGCCGTCGACCACCCGCCGGTCAACGGCCCAGAGCCCGCGGCCCGCTCCAAAGGTCCCTGACACGACCGTCGCGTTGTACAACTCGTCGACGTAGTACTTGTTCGACAGCGTGCGGTGCGCTCCGGCCCATTTCGTCGCGAGCTGTTCCGAGATCTCGGGACTCGTCACGTAGAACTTGCGCGCGATAAGGATGCCGGCGACCGCGATGAGCACGGAGAAGAGCATCAAACCCAGCTCGGTCGACTGCGACGCGTGCGGTTCCGCCTCCCGGTCCGGCTGAAGCCGGACACTACCGGGTTCTTGGTTACCGGCTTCTTGGCGCGCATTCTCGGTAGTGTCCGGCTTTAGCCGGACCTCTTGCGCCGTGAAGCTCGGCTCGAGGAATTTCTCGATCGCGTTGTTGCCCCACAGTGCCGCCGGGATGCCGACAAAGCCGGCGACGAGCGCACCGATGGCCAGCGCCATCAACGGAAACGTCATCGGCGTCGGCGACTCGTGCGGCCCGTGCCAAACGCCTGCGGCAGCGCCGGAGTGCGCAGGCACGGAGGCGCCGTCGTGAGCGGGCGCGGCGTGCACATCGTGCGGCTCGGCGGGACCGTGGGCGACTCCGTGATCCGGCTCGTGTGCGTGGCCGTGCGCTTGGGAATCGGCGGGATGCGGCGCCAGCCCCCCATGGCCGCCGGTTTCCCATGCCGGACCGCGATACGTGCCGAGGAACGTCATCGACATGAGCCGGAACATGTAGAACGCCGTCATCAACGCGGTCGCGACAGCGAGGATCCAGATCGCCTTGTAGGCCAGGAAGGTGCGAAACAGGATTTCGTCCTTGCTAAAAAACCCGGCCAAGGGCGGGATGCCCGCAATCGCGAGGGTCCCGATCATCATGGTCACGAAGGTCACCGGCAGGTATTTCTTCAAGCCGCCCATCCGCCGCATGTCCTGCTCGCCGGCCATCGCATGAATGACCGACCCGCTGCCGAGAAAGAGCAGCGCCTTGAAGAACGCGTGGGTCATGAGATGGAAGGCGCCGGCGGAAAACGCGCCGACCCCCATCGCCGTGAACATGTACCCGAGCTGCGACACGGTCGAGTACGCGAGCACGCGTTTGATGTCGTACTGGACGAGGCCGATCGACGCTGCCATGAGCGCCGTCAGGACGCCGACAATCGCGACGATCTGCATGACGATCGGCGCATGCGAGAAGAGCACGGCGTTGCGGCCCACCATGTACACTCCGGCGGTGACCATCGTCGCCGCATGGATCAGCGCGGAGACCGGCGTGGGCCCTTCCATGGCGTCGGGCAGCCAGACGTAGAGCGGAATCTGCGCGCTCTTGCCGATCGCGCCGACGAACAGCAGCAGACAAATCGCCGACAGCACGCCGAAGTGGGCGCTCTCGACCGGCATCGACGCTGCAAGTTTCTGCACGGCGCGGAAGTCGAGCGTGCCGAACGTCGAGTAGATGAGGAACACGCCGAGCACGAATCCCCAGTCGCCGACGCGGTTGGTGATGAATGCCTTCTTGCCGGCATCCGACGCGGTCTTCTTCTCGTACCAATAGCCGATCAACAGATACGAGCAGAGGCCCACGCCCTCCCAGCCCACGAACATCACCAGGAAGTTGTTCCCCAGGACGAGCATGAGCATGAAGAAGCAGAAGAGATTGAGGTAGCAGAAGAAGCGCGCGACGCCGCCGCGCGGCTCGTCGGCCATGTAGGCCGTCGAGTACACGTGGATCAGCGTCCCGATGCCGGTGACGACGAGCAGCATCATGCCCGACAGCGGATCGAGGCGGAACCCCCACGGCACCTGGAAGCCGCCGATCGCGCCGGTCCCCAGCTGGAGCGGAATCGAGGGAATCCATTGGGCGACGGTGACGTCGAACGCGCGTTCCGCCGCCGGCAGCGCGAGCAGCTGCCAGAACGCGACGCCCGAGATGCCGAGCGCGGCCGCCATCATCACGCACGCCAGGACGCCGGCGACCTTGCGCGAGAACGAGCGGATCCCCACGAGGCCGTTGACGGCGGCCCCGATCCCGGGAAGCAGAGGTATCAGCCAGATGTAATACATGTCGTTGTCAGGTCTGGTGGGTCGCCACTACCATTTCATCAAGTTCATCTCGTCGATGTTGACCGTCTCTTTGTTCCGGTAGAACGCGAGGATGATGCCGAGTCCAACCGCCGCTTCCGCCGCCGCAACGGCGATGACGAAAAGCGCGAACACCTGGCCGACGGCGTTTTGCAACTGGCTCGAGTACGCCACCAGGTTGATGTTGACCGCGTTCAGGATCAGCTCAATCGACATGAAGATGACGATGATGTTGCGGCGCATCATCACCCCGGCGACGCCGATGATAAACAGCGCCGACGACAGCAGCATGTAATGAGTTGGAGTAATCATGAGCTCCTGCATTTGGTTATCTGGTCATCTGGTTATTTGGTTATTGAACTCGTTCAATCGTTCAATCGTTCAATCAATAACCAGATAACCAAATGACCAGATAACCAGATAACCAGATTCACAACTCCCTTTTCGCCAACACAATGGCGCCGATCATCGCCACCAGCAGCAGCATCGACGCGATCTCGAATGGAATCAGGTAGCTGGTGTACAGCAGCCAGCCGACCTGCTCGGTGTTCCCGGTGACCGGCATCGGCGCGCCCGGCACACTCAGCACGGGCCGCGTCGTCTGATACACGGCGATGGCGCCCAGCTCCAGAAGGACCGCGACCGCGAGAAAGAGTCCCAACTTCGTCCGCCGGTGCGGATCGTGGTGCGCCTCGGGCGGCCGCTTCAAGTTCACCAGCATGACGACGAACAGGTACAGCACCACGATGCCGCCCGCGTAGACGAGCACCTGGATGACGGCGAGGAACGGCGCGTCGAGCAGCACGTAGAGCGCGGCCACGAACAGAAAATCGAGCACCAGGAACAACACGCTGTGCACGGTGTCCTTCGTGGTGACCACGAGCACCGCGAAGCCGAGGATGAACGCCGCAAGCGTGTAGAACGCGATGGCTTGGCCCATTACGACAGCAGCACCTTCACGATGCCCGTGACGACCAGGTTGGCGATCGCCAGCGGAATCAGCACCTTCCATCCGAGCCGCATCAACTGGTCGTAGCGATACCGCGGCAGCGTGGCGCGCACCCAGATGAAGATGTACAGGAACACGAACGACTTGATCAGAAACCAGGTCCAGCTCGGGATGAAGCCGAGGAACCGGAGCATCGCGACGTTCGGGAACGGCCGCAACCACCCGCCGAGAAACAACGTCGTCGCCACCGAGGAGGCGACGATCACGTTCGCGTACTCGGCGAGGAAGAACAGCGCGAAGCGCATGCCGCTGTACTCGGTATGGAAGCCGCCTGTCAGCTCCTGCTCCGCTTCCGGCATGTCGAACGGCGCGCGGTTGGTTTCTGCCAGCGCGCCGATGAAGAAGACCACGAACGCCACCGGTTGGACGAATGCGAACCAGACGCGGCCGTTGTATTGCGCGTCGACAATGCTGACCATGCTCAGCGTGCCGGCCATCAGTACGACGCTGACGAGCGTCAGCGTGACGGCGACCTCGTAGCTGATCAATTGGGCCGAGGCACGGAGGCTCGCCAGCAGCGGGTACTTGCTGTTCGACGCATACCCGGCAAGGATGATCCCGTAGACGCCGACCGACGCGACCGAGACGACATAGAGCAGACCGACGTTCACATCGGTGATGGACAGCGACACCTGCCGGCCGAACAGACTGACCTTCGGCCCGAAGGGAATCACCGCGTAGACGATGAGCGCGGGCACCATCGAGATGATGGGCGCCGCCGTGAACACCCATCTATCCGCGCGCACCGGTGTGATGTCCTCCTTGATCATCAGCTTCACGGCGTCGGCCACCGGCTGCAGGATGCCGTACGGCCCCACGCGCATCGGTCCGAGCCGCGACTGCGCCCACGCGATTACCTTGCGCTCGAGCAGCACCATGTAGCTGACGGCCACGAGCGTCGCGTTCAGCACGATCACGATCTTGAGGAGGGGAATGACAAACTGATCGATCATTTATTTACCTTGTGGCGGGGCCCCACCCCCGCCACCTGTGCCTTCGCGGCCCGCGCCGCTCGGCTTTGCTTGCAACGACTGTCCGCTCAGTGCACCGTCCATCAGCGATCAACTTCTCCGAGCACAACGTCGAGCGATCCGATCAGCGCGACCACGTCGGCGATCAGGTGGCCTTTGATCAGCGTGCGGAGCCCCTGGAGATTGCAGAACGACGGAGGCCGGACGCGGAACCGGTACGGATTGGTTGATTTGCCGTCGCTGACGATGAAGTAGCCGAGCTCGCCTTTGGGCGACTCGATCGCGTGATAGGTCTCGCCGGCGGGTGGCTTGATCAACCGCGGCACTTTCCCGACGATCGGTCCTTCGGGAATGCCTTCGGTCCCCTGCCGGATGATGCGGAGCGACTGCCGGAACTCCTCCATGCGAACCAGGTAGCGGTCGTACGTGTCGCCGGCCAAGCCGATCGGCACGTCGAACTGCATCTCGTCGTACGCGGCGTAGGGCTCGTCCTTGCGCACGTCGCGCGGGACGCCCGAGCCGCGCAGCGGCGGTCCGCTCAGTCCGAGGGCGACCGCGTGGGGCCCGGAAATCACGCCGATGCCCCGGGTCCGCTCCAGCCAGATGCGGTTGTGGGTCAGCAACTCCTCGTACTCGTCGATTTTCGAATCCATGATCTTGCAGAACTCGAGAACCTTCTTGTCCCAGCCCGGTGGAATGTCGAGCGGCAGGCCGCCGATGCGCATCGAGTTGTAGGTGAGCCGCGCGCCGCAGAATTCCTCGAACAGGTCGAGAATCAGCTCCCGCTCGCGAAACGCGTAGAGGAACACCGTCATCGCGCCGATGTCCATCGCGTGCGTGCCGACCCAGAGACAGTGGCTCGCGATCCGCTGCAGCTCGCACAGGATCGTGCGCACGTAGCGCGCGCGCCGCGGCACCTCGAGCGACATCAGCTTCTCGACCGTCTCGCAGTACCCGACGTTGTTGATCGCCGCGGCGACGTAGTCCATCCGGTCGGTCAGCAGGATGATCTGGGTCCAGTTGCGGTTTTCACTCAGTTTTTCGATGCCGCGGTGCAGATACCCAATCACGACGTCGGAGTCGACCACCTTCTCGCCGTCGAGCCGCAGGACGACCCGCAACACGCCGTGCGTGCTCGGATGCTGCGGGCCCATGTTGAGCACCAGCTCGTTGGTGTCGAACATCGCGCCGTGATGAACGGTCGGTGTCGCCATCAGCCTTTCTTACCGGCGCGTGGGGCCCCACCCCCACGCGCAAAAACCTCGGCCTCGAGCGTAGACTCTCGGCCTCGGACGAATGCTGTCTACCGCCTGAGTTCTCCTAAGCAAAGAACTTTTGTGATCTTCGTGCTCTTTGTGGTTCCCGGTTTCTTCTCACGCTCTTCTGGCCTGCTCATTCGATGTCCGCCTCGTCCCGCGCCTGTCTCAGCTTCAGCCAGTCGAGCGGGTTTTCCATCAGCAACTCCCCCGGTCCTTCGAGCGGGTAGTCCTTCCGCTGCGGAAAGCCTTGCCAGTCCTCCGGCATCAGAATCCGCCGGCGATCCGGATGGCCGACGAAGTTCACGCCGAACATGTCGTACACCTCGCGCTCGAGCCAGTCGGCCGCGGGCCAGATGCCGGTCACCGACGCGACCGGTTCGAGCTCGCCGGCTTTCGCCTTCACGCGCACGCGGTGGCGATAGCGGGTCGAGTACAGGCAGTAAATGATGTCGAAACGCTCGGCGCGGGGCGGCCAGTCGGTGGCAGTCACATCAGAGCAGAAATCGAATGAGGCGTCCGGCGCATTGCGCAGATGCTGCGCCACGTCGAGGATTCGCGCGGCCGGAATGATGATCGTCCAGTCGCCAACCCAGAAGCTGATTTGGGAGACGGCACCGGGCAAGGCCGCCTGCAGCGAGGCGATGAAGGCCGGCAGTGGCTTGTCGGCCGGCGGCGGCTGATCGGGCGGCCCGATCGGCGCAGCGGCCTTTGGAGGATGCGCGGCCGCCTTGGGAGCCGTGGTCGCGACTGGCTCAGGCGGCTTCGGGGCCTCAGCCATTGAGTGTCGGGGGCACTACACCCACTCCAGCGCGCCTTTTTGCCAGGCGTAGTAATAGCCGACGAGGAGGATGAAGATGAAGACGAGCATTTCGATCAAGCCGAAGAGCAGCAGCTTGTTGAAGATGACGGCCCACGGAAACATGAAGACCGTTTCGACGTCGAAAATCACGAAGAGCATCGCCACCAGATAGTACCGAATGCTGTACCGGTCGCGCGCATCGGTCATAGGCTCGATGCCGCATTCATACGGCTCGAGTTTGACCTTGTTGTATTTCTCCGGATGCAACAGGCTCGAGAACACGAGCGTGAACAACGCGAATCCGGTCGCGACCACGACGAAGATGGCGATCGGAATGTAGGCTGAAAGCATGGGGATACGGTCGCGTGCATTTTCGGGGACCGTGACGAGCGAAAATGTGCGCGACCCCTGAAGAAAACGCGCAGAAAAGCCGTTGGTTTATAACACGCGACCCCAGGGGTGTCAAGAAACGGGCGTTCTCGCGCCGCATGTGACTCGTTGCCGCAACTCACAGATTTCAAACCAGTTTGGTCGCCGATTTCCTTGACGGTGCCAAAAACCGGGACCTATACTGATCGGGTGAAGATACGAGCCTCGCTCGGCGCATTCCTGCTGGCAGCCGCGGCCATTCTGTCGTCTGCCGCGCCGTCCGCGCAGGCGATCCAACGATCGATGTACGTCAGCATCCTGAACGATGCCGGCGCGCCGGTCGCCGATCTCGGACCGTCTGATTTTCTCGTTCGCGAGGACAACGCCGCACGCGAAGTGTTGCGCGTCGCTCCCGCCGACGAACCGATGCAGATCGCGGTCCTGGTCGACAACAGTCAGGCCGCCCGCGATTACATCCGCGACATGCGTGCCGGCCTCGAATCGTTCGTCACCGACGTTACGAACGGCACGAGGCACGAGGTGTCGATCGTCGCGCTGGCCGAGCGGCCGACGATCCTCGCCGACGTCTCGTCCGATCGCGCGAAGATCATGAAGGGGGTCAACCTCATCTTCGAGCAGCGCGGCAGCGGCAATTACCTGCTCGACGGCATCATCGAAGTCTCCAAAGGGTTCAAGAAGCGCGAGGCGACGCGGCCGGTGATCGTGGCGATCACCACCGAAGGGCCGGAATTCAGCTCGCGCCGCTACGAGGACGTCCTCAAGCCGTTGCGCGACACCGGCGCGGCCCTTCACGTGATCGTGCTGGGGCTGCCGGCCAACGACATCAGCGAGGACGCGCGCAACCGCGCCGCGGTGCTCGACGAGGGACCACGCACGAGCGGCGGCCGTCGCGTCTCGCTGCTCGCCGGTTCCGCGCTGCCGGGCGAGCTCAAACGACTGGCGGCGGAGCTCACGCACCAATACCGCGTCACCTACGCGCGGCCGCAGTCGCTGATTCCGCCCGAACGCGTCACGGTCAGCGCGACCCGTCCGGGGATGACCGCGCGCGGCACGTTGATCCATGAGCCGCGGGAGAAAGGCCGGCCATGATTCGCTCGCGCCGCTGGCTCTCATTGCCGGCGATCATCGCCGTCCTCGCCGCGCCGGTCGCGATCATGGCCGCCCGGCCTTCGCCTTCAGATCCGCGCAGCGCGCCGGCGAGGCAGCAGTCCCCCTCCTTTCGCGCCGGCGTCGAGCTCGTGTCGCTCAACGTCACGGTGACCGACGCCGCGGCACGGTACGTCACCACTCTCGAGAAGGACGATTTCAACGTCTTCGAAGACGGCGTGAAGCAGGACGTGACGTTCTTCAACAAGACGAACCTTCCCATTGCTTTGTCGCTGATGATCGACACGAGCGCGAGCATGGACACGAAGCTGCAGACCGCGCAGGAGGCGGCGATTGGTTTCGTGCGTCGGCTGCGGGTGCAGGACGCCGCCGAGGTCATCGACTTCGACAGCCGGGTCACCATCCTCGCCAACTTCACCAACAATGCCCCCGAGCTCGAGCAGGCGATCCGCAAGACGTCGGCGGGCGGGTCCACGTCGCTGTACAACGCCATCTACATCGCGCTCAAGGATCTCAAGAAGCTGGTCGCCAAGAACGTCGAAGAAATCAGGCGGCGCGCGATCGTGCTCCTGTCCGACGGCGAAGACACCTCCAGCCTGCTGCCGTTCGAGGAGGTGCTCGATCTCGCCAAGCGGTCCGAGACGGCGATTTATGCGATCGGCCTACGGGCCGGCGAAGGCTCTCCGGAGAGCAAGGGGTTCAAGGAAGCGGAATTCGCGCTGCGTCAGCTCGCTCAGGAAACCGGCGGACGGGCGTTCTTCACCAATCAGTCCCTGGATCTCGCGAAGGTGTACAGCCAGATTTCCGACGAGCTCTCGAGCCAGTACACCATCGGCTACACGTCGCGCAATCCTCGCCGCGACGGCGCGTGGCGCCGCATCGTCGTTCGCGCGAACGGCCAGCAACTCATCGCGCGCACCAAGCAGGGGTACTTTGGGCCGACTTCGCACTAATATTGCGTGTTGCTAATTGCGAATTGGCAATTTGGAATTTTCGAGCATGATGAATTTTGTCCCCCTGGCGTTGTACGGCGTGGCGTTGGTCGCCTACGTGTGGCACTTCGCCAAGCGCGATGCCGTCGTCGGCCGCGGGGCGACGACCGCGCTGGTCTTTGCGGCGGTCGCGCACACCTTCGTCATCGGCATGCAAAGCATGCAGTACGGCTACCCGCCGGTGGCTGGTCCGACATCGGCGATCTCGACGTTCGTGTGGCTGCTGGCGCTCGCCTACCTCTATACCGAGTTGACGACAGACGAACGGGCGATGGGGGTGTTCATCCTGCCGCTGCTCGTGGCGCTGCAGATGATTCCGGCGCTCAATCCCGGCGTCGAGCCGCAGTTGCCGGTGCTCCAGAGCCCGCTCTTTGGCATTCATGTCTCGGCGCTGCTGCTCGCCTACGCCAGCTTCGCGCTGGCCTGCGTTATCGGCGTCACCTACGTGCTGCTGTTCAAGGAGATCAAGGCGAAGCACCTCGGCATCTTTTACGCGCGCCTGCCGTCGCTGCAGATGCTCGATCGGATGAACCAGCAGGCGATCGTCATCGGCTGGATCTTCCTGACCGCCGGCATGATCGTCGGGGCGGTGTGGACCCCTCAGGCGCGCGCGTACGCCCCAGGCATCCCCCAATTACAGGCCATGTCGCTGCGGGACCCCAAGATCTTCGTCGCGCTCGTGTGCTGGACGATCTATTCGTTCGAGCTGTTCGCGGCGCGCCGGATCGGCTGGGGCGGCCGACGCGCGGCGTACCTGTCGGCGGTCGGCTTCGCGATCGTGTTGCTCAATTTCGTTCCGATCAGCTATTTTCTGACGAGGAGCCACAACTTCTGAGTCACGAGATGTGAGGATGTGAGGATGTGAGGATGTGAGGATGTGAGGATGTGAACGCGTGAGTCGATCACTTCCTTACATCCTAAGATCCTCACATCCGTAGATATCAGTTTCCGCAATGCACCTATTACTCGTCGGAATCAGCCACAAAACCGCGACGGTCGAGTTGCGCGAGCGACTCGATTTCCAGGTGCGCGGCGTCGACCACGCGCTGCGGACGCTGGCCACCCGAGGGTCGACGCGCGAGGCCGTTGTGTTGTCGACCTGCAACCGCGCGGAAGTGTACGTCGCGTGCGACGACGTCCTCGCGACGCGGACCGATCTGCTGAACTTCCTCAGCGAGTTCAACGCCGTCGACCGATCGGTCGTCGCGCCGCACGTCTATGACGCCGCCGACCTCGCGGCCGCGCGGCACCTGTACTGCGTCGCCGCCGGCCTCGATTCGCTCGTGGTCGGCGAGCCGCAGGTGTTCGGACAGGTCAAGGACGCGCTCACGATGGCCGTCGCGGCGCAGACGGCGGGCCCGGTGCTCAACCGGCTGTTTCACGCCTCCTTCGTCGTCGGCAAGCGCGTGCGGACCGAGACCGCCCTGGGATCGGGCGCCGTGTCCATCAGCTACGCGGCGGTCGCGCTCGCGAGAAAGATTTTCGGCGATCTCAGCGGCCGAAGCGTCGTCGTCGTCGGCGCGGGCGAGATGGGCGAGCTGACCGCGCGGCACATGAAATCGCAAGGCGTCCAGCACGTGACGATCGTCAGCCGCACGATGGCGCACGCGGCGCGGACGGCCGAACAGATTGGAGGCGCCGCCGCTGCCCCGTGGGAGGATCTGGACGGCGTGCTCGGCGCGAGCGACATCGCGATCACCGCCACCGGTGCGTCGGCGCCGATTCTCACGAAAGCGCGCGTCGAAGCGATCATGCGACCGCGGCGCAACCGGCCGTTGTTCATCATCGACATCGCGGTGCCGCGCGACGTCGAGGCGGCCGCCAGCGAAATCGAACAGGTGTTTCTGCACAACATCGACGATTTGCAAGCGACCGTCCGCGAGAACCTCGCGCGGCGCGCCAGCGAGGTCGCCCGCGCCGAAGCCATCGTCGCCGAGGAGATCGACAAGTTTGGCGTGTGGCTCCGTTCGCGAGGCGCCATCCCGACCGTCGTGGCGCTCCGGCAGCACTGCGAAGACCTCCGCCGCGCGGAGCTCGACCGCCTCGATTACAAACTCGCGGCGCTGCCGCAAGCGCGCGCGGTCGTCGACGAGATCACCCATCTCATCATCGAGAAGCTGCTGCTGACGCCGACCGAACGGCTTAAGTCGCTCGGCGACGCCGAGACAGTCGGCGCGTACGCGGAAGCGCTGACGCGCCTGTTCGGCCTCGGCGAATCCGCCGACGAGCGGATAGAGAGCCGGTCGGTCCCCGAGCGCATCGACGGCCGGGTCGAACCCTTCACCCGGTCCAAGCCGCGCGGGTCCCGCTAATGATTGCGATGCTTCGTGCCAGGTGCTCGGTGCTGAAGGCGGCGTGCCACGCGCGTCCAGCACAAAGGATGCGCACGAGAGCGCCAGAGCACGCGCGCACCCACCGAGCACGCGCGCACCCAGCACACCTGGCACCTGGCACCTAGCACGCAGCACTGGCACCAGCACCTAGCACGCAGCACATGACGCACTCTCGCCAGGAGCTTCGGCTCGGCACTCGCGGCAGCCAACTGGCGTTGTGGCAGGCGCACGCCGTGGCCGATCGGCTTGTCGAATCGGGTGGTCCACCCTGCCGCATCGTCGTGATCAAAACGTCCGGGGATCGATTGCAGGATGCGCCGCTCTCGGAGGTCGGGGGCAAACGGCTCTTCGTGAAAGAAATCGAAGACGCGCTCCTTCGGCGTGACATCGATCTCGCCGTGCACAGCAGCAAGGACATGCCGGCGATCCTTCCTGAGGGGCTGGCGATCGCGGGCGTCTTGCCGCGCGAGGATCCTCTGGACGCCGTGGTGTTGCCGGCATCTCACGTCCGGCTCAAGCCGGACGCTGCCGAAGAATGGAGTTCCGCGCCGGGCGTGAGCACCGATCCGGTCGTGTCGGGCTTGGACACCAATCCGGTAGTGTCCGGCTTGAGCCGGACGACGGGTGCCGTGATGACGCTCGAAGAGCTCCTCGCCGACCTCGGTCAGTCGCCGCGCATCGGCACGGGCAGCGTGCGCCGCGTGTCGCAACTGACCCGACTCATGCCAGGCGCGAACTTTGCGGGTATTCGAGGCAATCTCGACACGCGTCTGCGGAAGGTTGACAGCGGCGAATACGACGCGATCGTGCTCGCCGCCGCCGGCCTGCGGCGGCTGGGATTCGCCTCCCGCATCTCGCTGGCCCTCCCGCCCACGGCTTGCGTTCCGGCTCCTGGACAAGGCATTGTCGCCATCGAAATGCGGGATGATGACGACGCGGTGAGGCGGGCCGTCGCTCGGATCGACGATCCGGCCGCGGCCGCCGCGCTGACCGCGGAGCGCGCCCTCGTCGCGGCGCTGGGCGGCGGCTGTCAGACTCCGATCGGCGCGTTGGCGACACCGGTTGACCGCGACGGCATCGAGCTCGTCGCCGTGGTGGTGTCGCTCGACGGCAGCCGGGCGGTGCGCGGCCTCGCGCACGGATCTCGACGCGAGGCGGCCAGGATCGGCGCTCAAGTGGCGGCCCAACTGCTGGCCGACGGCGCCGACGAGATCCTCGCTGATGCTCGGAATCAAACAGTCGCCAGTCGACAGTCGACAGTCGTCAGTGCACAATCGACAGTCCACAGTCGACGCTCTGCCAACATGACTGACGACTGACGACTGGCGACTGACGACTGACGACTGACGACTACGATGCCAAGCATCGTCTATCTGATTGGCGCCGGTCCGGGCGATCCGGGACTCATCACCGTGCGCGGCCTGCGCTATCTCGCATCCGCGGACGTCGTGCTGTACGACCATCTCATCTCCGCTCGCCTGCTGCGTCACGCCAGACCTGACGCGGAGAAGATCGACGTCGGCCTCGCCGCGCCCCAGCCGCTCGACCAGGAGGCCATCTGCTACCTGCTCGCGGAGAAGGCGCGCGAAGGAAAGACCGTGGCGCGCCTCAAGTGGGGCGATCCGTTTGTCTTCGACAGCGGCGGCACGGAGGCGTTGTTCCTCCACGAGCAAGGCCTCCGGTTCGAAGTCGTGCCCGGGATTCCCGCCGGCATCGGCGTCCCGAGCTACGCCGGCATTCCCATTACGTACCCGGGCGGCGGGGACACGCTGACGTTCGTCCGCGGCCACGAAGACGATGGGAAAACGCGCGCGACGGTCGATTGGGCGAGCCTGGCGTGTCTGGACGGCACGATCGTGTGCTACGCGGGTCCGCGGCGGCTGCCGCAAATCGTGCACGCGCTGCTCTCTCACGGCCGTTCCCCGGAGGATTCCGCCGCGCTCGTGTACAGCGGCACGCTGCCGATGCAGGAGACCGTCGTCGACACGCTCGAGGCGATTTCGAGGATGACGAAGCAGTCGACCGAGCAGCGCCCGGCGGTTCTCATCGTCGGCCGTGTCGCGGCGCTCCGCGAGCACCTGCGATGGTTCGATTCCCGGCCACTCTTCGGCAAGCGCATCGTCGTGACCCGTCCGCGCAATCAGGCGGCGGAGCTCATCGAGCAGATCGAGTCGATGGGCGCGGAGGCCATCGACGCGCCGATGATCCGGATCGCGCCTCCCGATGATTACGGTCCGCTGGATGCCGCCTGTCGAGACGTTGCGAGCTTCGATTTCATCGTGTTTTCCAGCGCCAACGCGGTCGACGCCTTCATCGAGCGGCTGCTGGCCGGTCCGCTCGATCTCCGAGAGCTGAAAGGCGTGAAGCTGTGCGCTGTCGGCCCGGCGACGGCCGAGCGGCTGGTGCGCGCCGGCCTGAAGGTCGATCTGACCCCCGCGGAATTTCGTGCCGAGTCGCTCGTGCATGCGATCTCGGGAACCGGCGATGTGCGCGGTCTTCGAATCCTGCTGCCACGAGCCGACATCGGTCGTGAGATCGTCGCCGACGAGCTCCGCAGACACGGTGCCGAGGTCACGGAGGTTATCGCGTACCGGACCATCGTCGCCGAACCGGAAGGCGAGGGCGAACCCGACGTCTACCGCATGTTGCTCGAACGCCGGGTTGACGTCGTGACGTTTACCAGTCCCTCCGCGGTGCGAAACTTCGTGCAGGTCCTTGGCGCCGAGCAAGCGGCCGATCTGCTTCGAACGACCATCGTCGCCTCGATCGGGCCCGTGACCGCTGAGGCGGCCGCGCAGTGCAACATCCGGACGACCATCATGCCCGCGCATTACACGACGCCGGCTCTCGTCGAGGCGATCGTGAATTATTTTGAAGCGAGTAGAATGGACGACACACCATGACGCAGATTCACACGCACACGACGCTAAAACTGACCAAACGGCTGCGCCGGCTCCGCACGTCCGCGGCCATGCGCGCGCTCGTCCAGGAAACGCGGCTGTCGCCCGACATGTTCGTGCTGCCGCTGTTCGTGTGCGAGGGCGAGGGCGTCCGCCGCGAAGTGACGTCGATGCCCGGCGTCCACAACCTGTCGGTCGATGAAGCGGTGCTCGAGGTCGAGCGCGCGAAGGGCGAAGGCATCGGCAGCGTCCTGCTGTTCGGCATTCCCGATCGCAAGGACGACATCGGCTCGCTGGCTTACGATCCCGAAGCACCGGTCCAGTCGGCGATCCGTGCCATCAAGCGGACGCTGCCGGATGTGCTCGTGATGACCGACGTCTGTCTGTGCGAGTACACCGATCACGGTCATTGTGGCATCGTGATCGGCGATGAGATCGCGAACGACCCGAGCGTCGATCAACTGGTGCGGGCCGCCGTGTCGCACGCAGCCGCCGGCGCCGACATCGTGGCGCCCTCCGACATGATGGACGGCCGGGTTGGGGCCATTCGCCAGGCGCTCGACGAGCGCGGGTTCAATCAGACGGCGATCATGTCGTACGCGGCGAAGTACTGCTCCGCTTTTTACGGACCGTTTCGCGATGCGGCCGGATCGACGCCGCAGTTCGGCGATCGCAAGACGCACCAGATGGATCCGGCCAACGTCCGCGAGGCGCTGCGCGAAGTGGAACAGGACATCGAGGAAGGCGCCGACATCGTCATGGTCAAGCCGGCGCTGCCGTACCTCGACGTGATCGCGCGCGTGAAGGATACGTTCGGCTACCCCACCGCCGCCTACCATGTAAGCGGCGAGTATTCGATGCTGAAGGCGGCCGTGCGCAACGGCTGGCTCGACGAGCGCCGGGCGATGCTCGAGTCGCTGACGGCCATTCGCCGCGCCGGCGCCGACATCATCATCACGTACTACGCGCGTGAGGCTGCGCGCGCAATCGGATGATCTTCCAACGCTGATCAACCACAAAGGACGCAAAGGACACCAAGGTTCAAACAGGGAGAGCGTTCTGATAACGTATTCCCCTTTGCGTCCTTCGTGTCCCTTGTGGTGAATATGCGCACAACGAAATCGAGCCGGCTCTTTTCGCGCGCGCAACGCATTCTTCCGGGCGGCGTCGACAGCCCGGTCCGCGCTTTCAAGTCCGTCGGCGCGTCGCCACTCTTCATCAGGCGCGCGTACGGCGCGCGCCTGGAGGATGTCGACGGCAACCAGTTCATCGACTACGTGATGTCGTGGGGCCCGCTCATCCACGGTCACGCGCCGCGGGGCCTCGTCCAGGTGTTGCAGAAGGCCGTCAGCGACGGCACGAGCTACGGAGCGCCGAGCCCGCTCGAGGTCGACCTTGGCGAGCGCGTCAGGCGCCTCATGCCCTCGCTCGAACGCGTGCGCTTCGTGAACTCCGGTACCGAATCGGCAATGAGCGCGATCCGCGTCGCGCGCGCGGCGACCGCGCGCGACCGCATCATCAAGTTCGAAGGCTGCTATCACGGCCACGCCGATGCGTTTCTGGTCCAGGCCGGCTCCGGCGCCTTGACGCTCGGCGTGCCGACAAGTCCCGGCGTCACGCGAGCGGCGGTCGCGGACACGCTCGTCGCGACCTATAACGATCTCGAGTCGGTCCATCGCCTCTTCGACGCCAATCGCGACCAGGTGGCGGCGCTGATCGTCGAGCCGATTGCGGGCAACATGGGCGTCGTCCCGCCAGCCGACGGATTTCTTCGCGCGCTGCGCGAGGTGTGCTCCGCGCACGGCGCGCTTCTCATCTTCGACGAGGTGATTTCCGGATTTCGCGCGGCGGCCGGGGGCGCGCAGGCGATCTACGGCGTGCGTCCGGATCTGACCTGCCTGGGCAAGATCATCGGCGGCGGGCTGCCCGTCGGCGCGTACGGCGGACGGGCGGATCTGATGGAGCTGGTCGCACCCGCCGGGCCGGTATATCAGGCGGGAACGCTGTCGGGAAATCCGCTCGCGATGGCCGCCGGCATTTGGAGCCTGAGCCGGTTGACGCCGCGGCTGTATTCGTCGCTGCGGGACCTCGGCTCGCGCCTCGCCTCGGGCCTCGCGGATGCGGCTCGTGAAGCCGGCGTCGCGCTCCAGGTCA
Source organism: Acidobacteriota bacterium (assembly GCA_023265175.1). Classification (GTDB taxonomy): domain Bacteria; phylum Acidobacteriota; class Vicinamibacteria; order Vicinamibacterales; family CAVVIG01; genus JAHFUI01. The sequence continues at coordinate 9,488 of JAHFUI010000026.1, read as the reverse complement.
ACGCGGCCGGATCGCTGCTCACGCCGTTCTTCACCGACCGGCCGGTGCGAGACTTCCGGTCGGCGATCAGCGCGGGCACGAATCAGTACGCCGCGTTTTTTCGAGGGATGCTCGCCAGAGGCGTGTATCCGCCACCGTCACAGTTCGAGGCGTGGTTCTTGTCCGCCGCGCACACGGCGAACGACGTCGACCGCACGATCGAGGCGGCGCGGGGAGCGATGAAAGAAGTGAGAAGTTAAAAGGCAAAAGTTAAAAGCGGTTTGCAACTTCAACGCCACGGCATCAGACGCTCGATCCAGGTGATTCGGGTCAGATCGTTGTAGATGACTGTCACCATCAGCATCATGAGGACAACGAAGCCGGCCAGCAGCATTTTTTCTTTCACGCGCACGCTGAAATCCCGGCGCGCGATGCCTTCGAGAGCCATGATGAAGATGTGGCCGCCGTCGAGAATCGGGATCGGCATGAGATTGAGAAGCCCAAGGTTCAGGCTGATCATCGACATGAGGCTCAAGAGCGCAACCAATCCGAGCTGCGCCGATTCGCCGGATAGCTGGGCAATGGCGAGCGGTCCCATCAGCTGTTTTGGCGACGTCTCCCGCGTGATCAGGCCCCAAACCGTTTGAAAGATCAGGCCGGCGGTCTGAACGTTCTTTCGGAGGCTCATGCCGATGGCTTGGACCGCCGTCGGGTTGATGCTCTTGGTTTCGTCGACTGGCGTGACACCGAGGTAGCCCACGGCGCCATTCTGGCGCGGCGTGACCGCGATGGTTTGCTGCGCCCCGTCGCGGAGGATCGACAAGCTCATGGTCTTATTCGGATTCTTGGCAATGAGCGCCCTGAAATCGGGGTGGAACGTAATCGTCTTCCCATCGACGGCCACAATCACGTCTCCAACCCTGAGGCCGGCGCGTGCGCCAGGTTCGTCAGGGCTGATCGCGACGAGATGCGGGTGGACGTTCGGGAGCACGCCAACGTCGCCGTATTCGAACCGGCTTTGTCCGGCCGACGCCGTTGCCGGCGTGACCCTGAACGTCATCGCCCGGCCATCGCGCACGATGTCGATCGACACCTCGCGATCGGGCTTCGAAGCGATGGCGATGAAGAACGCTTCCCACGTCTGGACGGAGCGATTGTTGACGGCAAGAATCCGATCGCCCGGCCGGATCCCGTCCCGCTCGGCGGGCGAGCCCGCGGCGACGACGCCGACGACCGGCGGCTGGTCCTCGAAGACCGGGACCTCGGCCCCTCGATACAGCACGACCGCCGTGAGGACGAATGCCAGGAGCAGATTCATGGCCGGGCCCATGACCAGCACCTGGAAGCGCTGCCACTTCGTCTTCGACAGGAACTCATCGTCGCGACCGGTGCGCACGTCTTCGGGGCTCTCGCCGGCCATTTTCACGTAGCCGCCGAGGGGCAGCGCACCGATGCTGTACTCTGTATCGCCTCGGTGGAAGCTCAGGATGGTCGGATTGAACCCGAGCTGAAATTTCAGCACGCGGATGCCGACGCGTTTCGCCGCGAGGAAATGGCCGAGCTCGTGTACGAACACGAGCACGCCCAGCACGAACCCGAATGCCAACAGTGTTGTCAAACCTGAATCCTCAGACCTTCAATTCTACCCCGCGTGCAATCTCCTGAGAATACTCGCGGGCCCATCGGTCGACCGCTCGCACGCCGGCGAGGGTGGGAACCTCAGCGGTTCGATGGGCGTCCATCGTGCGTTCGATGACCTCCGCGATCGCTGTGAACCCGATGCGCCCGTCGAGAAATCTGGCGACGGCCACTTCGTTGGCCGCGTTGAGCACGACCGGCAGGCTGCGGGCGGCCTCGAGCGCACGATAGGCGAGGCGCAGGCATGGAAACGCGTACGTGTCGGGCGCGTCGAAGTCGAGCCGGCCGGCGCGGGTCAGATCGAGCGATGGCAACGGCGCCGTCCAGCGGTCCGGATGCGAGAACGCATACTGAATCGGCAGTCGCATATCGGTCGCACCAAGCTGCGCGATGATCGATCCGTCAGTGAGCTCGATCATCGAGTGGACGATGGACTGCGGGTGGATCACCACGTCGATGTGATCGGCGCGGACGCCGAACAGCCAATGTGCCTCGATGACTTCGAGGCCCTTGTTCATCAGCGTCGCCGAATCAATGGTGATCTTGCGGCCCATCCGCCAGGTCGGATGCTTCAGCGCGTCCTGGGCGGTGACCGCTGCGAGCTCAGAGGACGAGCGGCCGCGAAAGGGACCGCCCGACGCCGTCAGGATCACCCGCTTGAGCTCCGACACGTTCCGGCCGTGGAGGCACTGGTGAATGGCATTGTGCTCGCTGTCGACCGGCAAAATCGTGACGCCGTTTCGGCGCGCCGCCTCGGTGACGATGCCGCCGGCCATCACGAGGACTTCTTTGTTGGCGATGGCGACTGTTTTGTGGTGCTCGATGGCCGCCAGGACGGCTTCGAGTCCGTCGGTGCCTGACGAGGCGCACAGCACGAGATCGACGTCTGCGTGCGACGCGATCGCGACGAGACCGTCGCGACCCACGCCGAGCTCGCCTGAGGTGGCCGCGCCGTTCTGCTTCAACCGATCGATTGCCTCACCGGAGGCCATGGCGGCGACGCGTGGGCGATAGCGCGCGATCTGCGCGCCCAACAGCTCGGCGTTCTCGCCGGCGGCAAGGGCGACCACCTGGAGCCGATCCGGATGCGCGTCCACCACCGCCAGCGCGCTCTGGCCGATGGAGCCGGTCGATCCGAGGATGGCGATGCGTTTCATCACTGCCTGCTTACAGCCTGATGAAACGGCCGACGCAATAGTAAAACGGCGCCGCGAAGAGCAGCGCGTCGATGCGATCGAGGACGCCGCCGTGTCCCGGAATGATCGCCGAGCTGTCTTTCACGCCCGCGCTGCGCTTGAGCATCGATTCGAACAGGTCGCCGGCGATCCCGGCCACGACGATGCCGGCCCCCAGGCCGACCCGCTCGATCGCCGGCACGATCGGCAGCCACCATCCACCGAGGGACGCGAACAACGCCGTGCCGAACACGAGCCCGCCGACGGCTCCCTCGACCGTCTTCTTGGGACTGATCGTCGGCGCCAGCAAGCGCCGGCCGGCCAGGCGTCCCGTGTAGTACTGAGCCGTGTCGCTCACAATCACGGTGAGCATGAGCAGGAACAGCGGCGCGGGGCCGGCGCTCTCGCGAATCGCCACAATCGCGCCGATCGGGATCGCCAGGTAGATTGACGGAAACAGCGAGGCCGAGACGGTGGCGAGCGCGTCGGAGCCGGCGCGCCATGTGATCAACACGACGATCGCCATCACAATCAGCTCACCCATCAGGATGACGTCGGCTGAATCGCGGGCGCTGATGATTTGAGTGAACGTCGCGAGCGTCACCAGCGCGCCGCCGGCGGCCGGCCAATGCGGGACGCGTACGCCGCTCGCGGCGAAGAGCGCGAGGAGCTCTTCGGTCGCCGCGAACAGCACGGCGAACGCGACCACCTCGACGAGCGCCAGCGGAGCAAACCACACCACCGCAACGGCGAGGACGATGAGCACCGCGCCGCTGAGGACGCGGATCACTCGACGCCGAGCGCGACTGGAGCGGTATGGATGCCGCCGTATCGGCGATCGCGTTTCTGGTACGCGAGGATGGCTTCGAGCAGATGCCGGCATCGAAAGTCCGGCCACAGCGTCTCGGTGACCCAGATTTCCGAGTACGCAATCTGCCACAGCAGAAAATTGCTCACCCGCATCTCGCCGCTCGTGCGAATCAACAGGTCGGGATCGGGTTGACCCGCGGTGTAGAGAAAGTCGCCGAATCGGTGCTCGTCGAGCTCGTCCGCCGGGATGCCGGCCGCGATCGCGCGGCGCGCGGCATCGACGATCTCGGCGCGACCGCCGTAGTTGAGCGCGATGTTGAACTGCATCCCGGTGTTGTTGGCCGTCTGGCGGATGCCAATGTCAAGCTCGTGGCGCACGTCGGGCGACAGCTCCTCGGACCGCCCGATGACGCGAAATCTGATGTTGTTCTTGAGCAGCGTGTCGAGCTCGAGGCGCAGGTACCGCTTCAGCAGCGTCATCAACGTGTTGACTTCGGTGCGCGGACGCTTCCAGTTCTCGACCGAAAACGCGTACAGCGTGAGCACGTCGATGCCGACGCGCGCTGATGATTCGACGACGTCGCGGACCGAGTCGATGCCGGCGCGGTGGCCCTCGATGCGCGGCAGATGACGCTGGGCGGCCCATCGTCCGTTGCCGTCCATGATGATCGCCACGTGGACCGGCAGCCGCTCGAAATCAACTTGCCGCGCCAGCGTTTCGTCGGGCGATCCTGGCGGAATCCAGGTCAGGAGCCGGTCAAGCGACATGCACGCGTCCTTTAGCCGCCTTTAGCCATGCTTGCACAGTGAGATCTGCGCGCAAGCCCGGTTAGATTGTAAAAGGTTTCAGCGCCCACCCGCAAGCAAGCTGTCGTGGTATTCGACCGCGACGAGCACCAATCCATGCGACGGCGCCGTCGGTCCAGCGAGCGTGCGATCGCGTCCGGCCAGGACCTCCCTCATCCACTCGATCGGCCGGTGCCCGCGGCCGATCTCGACAAGCGTGCCGGCGATGTTGCGCACCATGTGGCGCAGGAACCCGTCGCCCGAGATTTCGTAGCTGATCAGCGCCGGCTGGCGAGCCTCAAGGCCTTCACGACACCTGTCGTGCGGACCTTCAGATCCGGCCGTGATGCTGGACGAAAACACCTCGCGTTCGGTCGAGCGTGTGGTGCCGCTGGCGGCTTTGAATGCCGCGAAGTCATGACGGCCCTCGATGAGACTCGCGGCCGCGGTCATCGCGTGGCGATCGAGCGAATCGAACACGTGCCACGCAAACGCGCGTTCGAACGGACTGAGCACCGGCGCGTTCCAGATGCGATAGCGATATGTCTTCCGACTCGCGCCAAACCGCGCGTGGAACGCGTCTGGCACCACGTCGGCGGTCACCACGCGGACGCTCTCGGGCAGAGTCGAATTCAGCGAGCGAACGAGCGCGTCACAGCCGATGGATCGCTCAAGCGAGAAGCTCGCGACCTGTCCGAGCGCGTGGACTCCCGCATCCGTGCGTCCCGCGCCGGCGACGTTGACCTGTCGCTGATCGAGTCGTGCGAGGACGTCTTCGAGCAAACCTTGGATCGACACGCCCGAGGTCTGACGCTGCCATCCGACGAAATCAGTGCCGTCGTAGGCGAGCGTGATCTTGTAGCTGCCCATCAGCGCGCCATCAGCGCTGAATCAACACAACGGACTTTACCTTTGTGTCCATGGTGTCCTTTGTGGTTGATCGGCGGATCAAACAGCCGTTGGCCGTGAGCCGGGCTTCGCGACCGGCAAACCCTGAGCGCACAGGGGACATGCGTCGGCCCGGTAGGTGGGCAGCGCGATCTCGAGGAGCGCCTGGAACGGCACGTCGAAGCGGACGCTGCCGCCGCTGCGATCGACGATCGAGGCCGCGCCGACGACCCGCCCTCCCGCCGCTCGCGCGACGTCCATCGTCTCCCGCGTCGACCCGCCGGTTGTCATCACGTCTTCGATCACGAGCACGCGGTCGGCCCCCGTGATCGAAAACCCGCGACGCAGGGTGAGCGCACCGTTCTGCCGCTCGGCGAAGATCGCGCGCACGCCCAGCGCGCGCCCCACCTCGTGGCCGATGACCACGCCGCCAAGCGCCGGCGATAAGACGACGGTGGGCTGTCGATCGCGGGAGCGTTCGGCGACGGCGCGTCCGAGCGTCTCCGCGTGGCCAGGATGCTGCAGCACGAGGGCGCACTGCAGATAGCCCGGACTGTGCAACCCGGACGTCAGCCGAAAATGCCCGTCGAGCAGCGCGCCGGATTGTCGAAAGAGATTGATGACGGCCTCGCGATTCATGGTTGGCGCGTAGTATACATTTCGCGCGGGGGCCAAACCGGATGCCGCCGGCTCTCGTGCGGCAGTAGGTCGCATGACCCACCCGACCCACCTGCCCTGCCAGACCTGAGTGCTACACTCCACCGCGTGCCGAAGCTTTCGGTCACGGTCATCACCAGGAACGAAGCGTCGGATATCGGTGAGGCGCTGAAGTCGGTCGCCTGGGCCGACGAGCTCATCGTCGTCGATTCGATAAGCACCGACGACACGGTCGCCATCGCGCGACAGCACACCGATCGCGTGATCGTGCGTGAGTGGCCCGGCTACGTCACGCAGAAGAATTACGCGGCCTCCCTCGCCAGCCACAACTGGATCCTGTCGCTCGACGCCGACGAGCGAGTCACGCCCGGCTTGGCCGGCGAGATCCAGGCGACCCTGCGGGATGCGCCTTCGTGCAGCGGCTACCGCATGCCGCGGGTGACCTGGCATCTGGGGCGATGGATTCGGACGACCGATTGGTATCCCGACTACCAGCTGCGGCTCTACGATCGGCGCGCCGCCCAGTGGACCGGCCGGTACGTGCACGAAGCGATGTCCGTGCGCGGACCGGTCGGAGGGCTCCGCGGCGAGCTTCAGCATTTCGCCTACCGTGACATCGCGGACCATCTGGAAACGATCGACCGCTACACGACCTACGCGGCGCGCCAGATGCACGAGACCGGCCGGCGCGCGGGCTTCGTCGATCTGGCCGTCCATCCGCCGCTCGCGTTTCTCAGAAATTACGTGGCTCGCGGCGGAATTCGGGACGGCGTTCCAGGTCTCATCATCTCGGCGATGAATGCGTACTACGTGTTCCTCAAGTTCGCCAAACTATCGGAGCTCGCAATCGAGTCGCCTGTTCATCACGAAGCCCCGAAGAACACGAAGCAACCTCTATGATCTTCGTGAGCTTCGTGCTTTCGTGACAAAGCGCTGGCCTCATGTTCTCTCTCCATATCGACACAGCGCGGACGTGGCGCGGCGGACAGAATCAGGTGCTGCTGACGGTGAACGGACTGCGCGCGATCGGGCACAGGGCGGCACTCGTCGCGCATCCGGACGGCATGCTGCGGAGGCGCGCGTCCGAAGGGCTCGAGCTCATCCCGATTGCGGCGCGCACGGAGGTGGACCTTGCCGCCGCCTGGCGGCTCTCGCGCGTCGTCAAGCGGCTGAAGCCCGACATCGTCCACGCGCACGACGCACACGCGACCGCAATGGCGTCGCTCGCGCTGTCGCTCGGATCACCAACGCCAGCGCCCGCGCTCGTCGCGGCGAGGCGGGTCGACTTTCATCTGAGACAGAACTCGTTTTCCCGTTGGAAGCATCGGCAGGTCGACTGCTTCATCGCGGCGTCGGAAGCCATTCGACGGATGCTCCTGGCGGACGGCGTCCCGGCGGACCGAACCGTGACGGTTCACGAGGGCATCGACGTGGAACACGTGCTCGCGGCTCCCGCGGTGAACGTCCACGAGACGTTCTGGCTGCCCCATCACGCGCCGGTCGTCGGCAACGTCGCGGCGCTCGTGCCCCATAAGGGCCAGCGTCATCTCATCGAAGCCGCGCACCTCGTCGTCCAGGAGCTGCCTGACGCGCGGTTCGTCATTCTGGGTGAAGGCGACCTGCGCGAGCCGCTCGAGCGGCAGGTGCGCGACTACCACCTCGAGAAACACGTGCTGCTGCCCGGCTTCAGAACCGATGTCCTCGGCTGCATGAAGGGGTTCGACCTCTTCGCGATGAGCTCGGTGACCGAAGGGCTCGGCACGTCGCTGCTCGACGCGATGGCCTGCTCGCGGGCGATCGTGGCGACCCGGGCGGGCGGCATCCCCGAGATCGTGGACGATGGGCGTACCGGCGTGCTCGTGGACCCGCGCGATCACGGCGCGATGGCGCGTGAAATCGTACGGCTGCTGAAAGACGACGGATTGAGGGAGCGGATGGGCAGGGCCGGACTGGTTCGCGTGACCGAACGCTTTACGGTCGAGCGGATGGTCGCCGAGACCGCGGCCGTCTACGCGCGCGTGGCCGGCACGCCCCACGCAGCGGACATCGCGCGTCAGCCTGCGAGCGATTGAAACCGCACGCGTTCATTATCCCGAGATGGCAGAGCGAGAAGTCGTACTTCACCGGATCATCCGGATCGAGCCGGCGGAGCGCCGACGTGATGTCGCGCGCCATCGCCCAGCCCGGACTCGTGTAGCGAGTCAGCCGCAGGCACCGGCCGACCCGGATCACGTGCGTGTCCAGCGGGACGACGAGCTGCGCGGGAGCGACACGCGACCACACTCCCAGATCAAGTGCGTCCCGACGCACCATCCAGCGTAGAAATAGATTCAGCCGTTTGCACCCGCTCCCGGCCGACGGTCGCGGAAAGAAGTAACAGACAGCCGGCCGGCGGGGCACGCCGTTTCGCTGGTAGTGTCCGCCTTCAGGCGGACCGTACACGGCGGTGAGATCGAGCGCGAGCGCCCGGGCCGAAAAGCTGTCGAGCGCGCCAGTGATGTCGGGCGCGGACGGATCGTAGCCGTCCAGAAAGAATCCTTCGATCGATCCCGATCGGTCGAGCATCTGCTTGATGATCCACAGCAGCGCGACGAGGTCGGGTCCATTGATCCAGCGGTGAACGAGGTGGGCGAACGCCGGCTTCTGTCGAGAGGGGGCGAAGCTCCGGACGTAGGCGGCCGGTTGGTCGCCGATGATTGAGAGCAACCGCTCGATCGACTGCAGCACGCTGGCGACGCGACCGAAGGCCAGCGACGCCGCGCACAGGGCGACGACTTCGCGATCGGCCGCCCGCTCGTACCGCCTGACGATTTGAATCGGATCGGTTGCCGAGTCGGGATAGTTGAACTCGCCGTACAGCCGATCGAGCGTGACTTTCAGTGCGTCCTGCAATGAATATGATTCTACGCTCGGTGCACGTTGCCGGCGACGCATTCCCCTTTCACACTCTTCACGGCGCGTCATCTTTCCCTGATGCCGCCCGTGCTAGTGCCTTATGAGTCAGGAGGCGTCATGCCCGCGACGTTTTCAGTGTTGTGCGTGCACGGGGTCGGCCACGGAGATCAGGACGCGACGCTCAAGCCGGCGTGGACGGCGGCGATCACGCAGAACCTCAAGCGCTGGCAGCCGAACCTGACCGTCGACTGCCAGTTCCTGAAGTACGGCGACCTGTTCGAGTACGAGTCGCAGAACGGCGTCGTGTACGGCAAGGCGCTCGCCCAGCTTCCGGCGTGAGCGCGACAGCACAGTGGACATGGCTCGTCCACATGGCGGGCGACAACAACCTGCAAGGCGCCGGCAGCGACGATCTTGCCGAGATGAAGCAGATCGGCTCCAGCGACGATGTGAACGTCATCGTCCAGTTCGACACCGAGGCGAACGAGACGACGAGATACCGCGTGGAGAAGAAGAAGCTGAAGGTGCTGCAGCAGATGAAGGGCGTCAACTGCGGCGATCCGAAAGTGCTGACGAGCTTCCTCACGTGGGGCATCAAGACGTTTCCGGCACGGCTTTATCTGGTCGACGTCTGGAATCACGGCGGTGGCTGGGAGAATC